>NZ_JALEGG010000136.1 GCF_022763525.1 Acidovorax sp. | reverse complement strand
GGTGGTGGTGGGGGTGGTGGCGTGGGGATGGGGCTGCTGGCGTAGCATGCCTTTTTCACCTGCCGCAACGGGTCCCCAAAAGTGGCGTTGTTGCACATCACGTTGTTGGTAAACGCACGCGCGGCGGTCCACGTGCTGCCTGCGCCGTAAACCACCTTGGCCGTACCGCTAAAGCTGCATTGCTGCCCTTCCACGGCGCACAAGGTATAGCCTGCTGGCGGTGCCTTCAGCACCGGACCGGGCACCGGGGCTGGTGCTGGTGCGCTGACAAAACACGCCTTCTGCACTCCCCAAACCGGGTCGCCAAAGGTCTGGTTGCCGCAGCTGACCCCGTTCGCGAAACTGCGGGGATGGGTCCAGGTCGTGCCGGCTCCGTAGATCACGCTGGCGGTGCCGGTGAAGCTGCATTTCTGCCCTTCGATGGCGCACGGCTTGTAGCCTGCAGGTGGGGTGTGGGTCGCTTGCGCGAGTGCGGGGGGGCGTGGTGGCGCTCATGCAAAGTCCGAGGGCCATGGCCCAGGGCCTGGGATGAAAAAGCCGTGGAGGGCTTCGGTCAGGTGTCTGCGTCTGCATGGGGCCTCTCAAGGTGCTGGATATTGTTTTCAAACCCGATGTGCGCTAGACGATGCCAATCGGGCTGGGGAGCAAGGCTATCGCCGGGCGTGTGCGCGCGTACATCCAGGCAGCAGAAAAGGGACAGGCGGTGGACGCAATCCGATAGCCGCTGCATTCGTCGAATGGCTGAATGCCGCCTGTCGGCTCCACGCTGCCGTTCACGTTTTGAAGGCGGTTTCAGCCAGGTCTTCATCCGCACGTGAGGCCTCGGTGGCCCCGCCATTCGCCAGGCAATGTTGCGGCGGGTGTAGCGGTTGGAGCGGTTGTAGTGGGGCAGGAGTGCAGTATGAGAAGGAGTGCACACTGTGCAGGCGCCTCGCCCTGTACAAGCAATCCCTGAGTCCAACGCCCTTGGGCGGGTGCACAATTTAGCCCCATTTCCTGCTCTTTTGATGCTCACTCTCAGCCCGGATCTCCAGACGCCGCTGGTCAGCCAGATTGTTGATGGCCTGCGCGGCCTCATCGCTGGTCAGGTGCTCAAGCCTGGTGCCAAGCTTCCCTCCATTCGCGCGTTTGCGGCGGCCCACGGCGTGAGCGTGTTCACGGTGGTCGAGGCGTATGACCGGCTGGTAGCCCAAGGCTGGCTGGTGTCACGCGCCAACGCGGGCTTCTTCGTGAAGCGGCGGGATACTGACGGCCCCGCATTTGGCACCGGTACGCAGGCGCGCCCCGTGCCCCGCTTTGACGCGCGCTGGTACCTCAAACAGATTTTTGAAAACCGCAACCTGCCCATGAAGCCGGGTTGCGGCTGGCTGCCGCACGACTGGCTGTTTGGCGATGCGGTCAAGCGCAGCATGCGGCAGTTGTCGTCCGACGGGCCCGAGCTGGACGGGTACGGCCTGCCGCACGGACATATGGCGCTGCGCATGGTGGTGGCCGAGTCGCTGGCCGAGCATCATCTGGCTGTGGATGCGGACCAGGTGCTGCTCACGCAGGGGTCCAGCCAGGCGCTGGACCTGGTGGCGCGCCGGCTGGTCAAGCCGGGCGACGTGGTGCTGGTGGACGATCCGGGGTACCCCAACCTGCATTTCATGCTGCGCTTTGCCGGTGCGCATGTGGTGGGCGTGCCGCGCACCCCTACGGGCTATGACCTGCCCGCGCTCGAAGCGCTGCTGGCCGAGCACCAGCCCTCTGCGTACTTCACCCAGCCGCGCTTGCAAAGTCCCACTTGCTCGATGGCGTCGGTGGCGCACTTGCACCGGCTGCTGCAGCTGGCCGAACAGCACGGCTTTGCGCTGGTGGAAAACGATATCTACGCCGATATGGATTCGAGCGTGCGCCCTTCGCTGGCCAGCCTGGACCAGCTCAGCCGCGTGGTCTACATCGGCAGTTTCTCCAAGACCATCTCGCCCAACCTGCGCACGGGTTATGTGGCGGCGCGGCGTGACCTGCTGGATGAACTGGTGCAGCTGAAGATGGTTTCGGGGCTGACGTCGTCCGAGATCACCGAGCGGATCACCTTCGGGGTGGTGACCGATGGCCGCTGGCGAAAGCATCTCAAGTCGCTGCGCGAGCGCCTGGCCGACGCGCACCGCACCGTGGGCCGGCGCTTGCTGAATCTCGGCTTCGAGCTGTTCCACGAACCCGAGGCAGGCATGTACCTGTGGGCGCGCCACCCGGACCTGCCCGATAGCGCCGAGCTGTCCAAAGAGGCCACCGGCGCCGGCATCATGCTCGGGCCGGGCCAGTTGTTTCTGGTGGAGCCGCGCCCCACGGGCTGGCTCCGGTTTAACGTGGCCTTCAGTCAGGACGAGCGCATATGGCGGTTCCTGGGCCAGCGCATCGAACTCGGCCAGCAGGCGGCCCAGTAAGCCGACGAACACGAGAAATCCATTCATGGCACCAGAACGACAGCGACTGGCTAGGCTGCTCCTCGACGAGTACCTCGAGATGTACGCGGCCCGGGATATGCGCCTGGTCGATCGATTCAGCCAGGACTTCAGCGGTTTCGCGGGGAGCAGCGACCAACTGGTCAAGGCCCGCGAAGCCTGGGTGCGCATGGTGCTCAGCGACTTCGCACAAGTGCCCGGCCGCATTGGCATTGACTTGGTGGACGTGTTTTTCCAGGACCTGGCTCTGGACGTGCTGGTCGCCACCGCGTTTTTCCATATCCAGTTGCCCACGCCCGACCCAATTTTTGCGCGGGAGACCGCCCGCCTGGTGCTGGTCTTCCGACAAGAGGGGGCGGACTGGAAGATCGCGCACAGCAGCATCTCCATACCGTATGGCATGCCGCGAGGCCTCGACGGTTTCCCGGCAGAAGGCCCGCCAACGCCGCAGCGCGAGCTGCAGGTGCTGCTGGATGAGCGCACGCGGGCGCTGGCCGAGGCTCGCCGCCAGTTGGATGTGTTGAGCCACACCGATCAGCTCACCGGCCTGGCCAATCGCCGCCGGTTCGAACAGGTGCTAGCCCGTGAATGGGAGCGCGCCCAGCGGGCGCAGACGGCGCTGTCTCTGGTGCTGCTGGATGTGGATGCGTTCAAGGCGTTCAACGAAAGCTATGGACGGCTGGCGGGCGATGCCTGCCTGCAGGCGCTGGCGCTGGTGCTAAGCCAGTTGGTGGAGCGCCAGGGCACCGACTTGGCTGCCCGCCATGGCGGTGACGAGTTCGCGGTGCTGATGCCGGGCCTGGACGGGCAGGCCGCCCTGGCCGCTGCCCGGCATATCCAGGAAGCCATCGCAGGGCTGGCCTTGCGCCATCTGGGTACGCCCTCGGGCGCGTTGACCGCAAGCCTGGGCCTGGCATCCCTGGTGCCTGGGCGCGACCAGACACCCGACGAACTGCTGCGCCGTGCAGACCTGGGTCTGCGCCGCGCCAGGCAGGCTGGATACAACGGGATCGAGCTGGCCCCGGAGGCTCCCGGGGAGTAGGGCCTGAGCAGGCAGAGCGCTCCCGGTGACGCCTCCTGCAGCTCTTTGGCGGCCCTCCGGCGTGCATGGTGCAGTGCCGCAGGGCTCAGGATTTGCCCGACGGCCTGCACCGTTGTGGCGACAATGGGCGGCTATGCAAATTTCCGGATTCCTCAAGATGGCCCTGATCCTGGGTCTGCTTTCGGCCATCGGCCCTTTTGCCATCGACATGTACCTGCCCGCGCTGCCTGAAATCGGTGCCAGCTTGGGGGCGGACGTCGGTGCCGTGCAGTGGAGCCTGACGGCCTTCTTCGTGGCCATCGGGGTGGGCCAGCTGTTCTATGGCCCGGTGTCGGACATGGTGGGCCGCAAGGCGCCGCTGTATGTGGGACTGACGCTTTTTACGCTGGCCAGCGCCGGCTGTGCCCTGGCCAGCGACATCCACACACTGGTGGCCTTGCGGTTTGTGCAAGGGCTGGGTGCCGCCGCCGGCATGGCCATCCCGCGCGCGGTGGTTCGCGACCTGCACACCGGCACCGAGGCGGCGCGGCTCATGTCGCTGCTGATGCTGGTGTTCAGCATTTCGCCCCTGCTCGCACCGCTGGTGGGCAGCGGGGTGATCGCCGCGGCGGGCTGGCGTGCCGTGTTCTGGGTGGTGGCTGTGGCCGCCGTGGCGGGCCTTGTGCTGGTGTTCCACGGTCTGCAAGAAACCCGCACTGCCGAGGACCGGCGCGAGAGCAGCCTGGCCAGCGCCCTGTCGGGCTATTGGCTGCTGCTGCGTGACCGGCACTACCTCGGGCTGGTGTTCATCGGGGGATGCTCGATAGCGGGGTTCTTCGTCTACCTTGCCAGCTCGCCTTTCGTGCTGATCAACCACTACGGCCTTACGCCCGTCCAGTACAGCCTGGCGTTCTCGGTCAACGCGGCGGCATTCTTTGCGGCGGCGCAGTTCACGGCCTATCTGGGGCGCCGGTTTGGGCTGGTGCCCACGGTCAAGGTGGCGGTCACCGGGGCGGGCGCAGTGATGGTGACGATGCTGTCGTACTACCTGGCAGGCGGCGACCGTCTGGCCGTGCTGCTGGGTCTGTACTTTGTGGCCAGCGGATTGATGGGGCTCGTGATTCCCTCCACATCGGTGCTGGCCCTGGAGGAGCATGGCGCCATCGCGGGGACGGCTTCTGCCCTGCTGGGCACGCTGCAGATGCTGATCGGGGCGGCCGCGATGGGGCTGGTCGGCCTGTTTTCCAACGGCAAGCCGCTGCCCATGGTGGTGGGCATGGCCAGCGGCGCGCTCATGGGGCTG
>NZ_JALEGG010000135.1 GCF_022763525.1 Acidovorax sp. | reverse complement strand
GCGGCCTTCGATCTCTTCGGCGGTGGCGCCGTCGGGCAGGGGGGGGATTTCCAGCACCACCTTTTCGGGGTGGATCAATTCCAGATGGCCGCCGGAGAGGCTGTCGTGCGTGCAGTTGATGAACACCGTCTTCTTGCCCACCAGCGCCTCGGTGCCGGCATAAGACAGGGCATTGAACAGCAGCGCAGCGTCGCTGGCCGCCGTGTGGGCGTCGGAAGCGGTGGAGCGGTCAAACAGCTCGTAGCCATAAACCGCGCGGGTTTCATCAACGATGGCTTGGCGCGCGATGATGGCCAGGTTTTCGTCCACGGGGGCAACCGCAGGCGAGGCAACTTCAGGGGCGTCTTGTTCGGGTGTGGTCGGCATGTGTCCGCGATGGTGAAGTGCTGTGTGTTGGGCTCGTGAGCCCTTCTTGATTCTAGACCCGCTCAGCAGTCCCGCTCACAGCGGGGCGGACGATTTGCCTGCCCCTAGGTGCCTGTGGCCTTAGTCGGCGACGTCGATGTGGTCCGCCCAGGCCAGCGCCTGCAGGTGCGCCAGGTTGATTTGCTGGCTCGTCAGGTGCAGCAGGCCGGCAGCGCGGTCAAACGTCGCATCGTCGCTGGACTCGCACGCCTCGGCCAGCGTCAGCAGGTCGCCCAGGAACCCCTCGCGGCGCAGCAGCGCGGCGGCCACAGGCGGCGGTACGTTGAGCAGCCCGATGGCGGACTCCATCGGCATGGACAGCATCACGTCCAGCAGCGAAAAGATGCCCACCACGAACGCCTGATCGGCCTCTTCGGGTGGCAGCGTCTCGAGGGCGAGCAGCTCCATCAGCCGCCCGCGCACCACCGCCGTCTGCCCCACGGAAGACGGCGTTCCGCTGGTGCGCGAAGCCGTGAGCAGCAATGCGGCCCAGCGGAACAGTTTTTTCAGGCCCATGAGCATCACGGCCTGCCGGAAAGACGTGATCTCGCGCGTGAGTCCAAACCCGGCGGAATTGATGAGGCGCATGAGGTTGAACGCCAGCCCCGCATCTTTCTTGAGGGTGTCTTCGATCTCGTCGGTGCTCGCCTGTTTGCGCACCTGGTTGATGAGTTCAATGATGCTGGCCTGGGCGGGGGTGAGCAGCTTGGCTTCGACCAGCGCCGGGCGTGCGAACCAGTAGCCCTGGAACATTTGCACCCCCTGGCTGGAGACCATGTCGTACTGCTGGGCGGTCTCGACCTTTTCCGCGATCAGCTCGGCCTTGGAGTGGCGCCCCGCATAGCTGATCAGCACGGCCAGCTGGTCTGGCGCGAGCACCGACAGGTCGAGCTTGATGTAGTCGGCCAGCGGCAGCCAGGGCGCGTAGGCCGACTGCAGCACCGTGTGGTTGAACGCCAGGTGAAAGCCTCGTTCACGCAGCTCTGCCAGGATGGGCATGCGCGTGGCCACCTCCTCGGCGGCCGTGTGGCCCAGCGGGGGAATCTCCAGCACCACCTTGTCCGGATCCACCAGTTCCAGATGCCCGCCGCTGAGGCTCTCGTGGGTGCAGTTGACGAAGATGAGCTTTTTGCCCACCAGCTCTTCGGTGCCCGCATGCGAGAGCGCCGTGAAGACCAGGATGACATCGGTGGCCGCCGTGTGCGCCGCGCCGCTGCGCGAGCGGTTGAACAGCTCGTAGCCAACCACGACCTGCTGCGCATTGACGATGGCCTGCCGGGCAATCATGGCCACCGAAGACTGGTTGCCAGGGGCCGGTGCGGGGGGTGTCCCGGAGATGGAAAGTGAGGTCATGGTCTGGGTTCGGGTAGTGGCGGGCAGCCAAAGGAGCAACCGTGCGTGGCTGCAGGCGGCGCGATTGTAGGAGCCATGGTATCTCCGTGCCCGGTCGTCGATCAGACTTGCTGCAGCCAGCGCAGTTCTGCATCGGTAAAACCGGCGCGGCGGCGTGCGGATTCGTTGAAGGGAGGCCTCAGGCGCGGGGCCTCGTACTGCCGGGCCAGCGTGCCGTAGTGCGTTTCAGCGTCCAGGCCATCGCGTTCGCAAAGCCAGCGGTACCAGTGGTTGCCGATGGCCACATGGCCCACTTCGTCACGCAGGATGATGTCGAGAATGGCGACCGCGGCCAGCGCATCGGGCGTGCCCACCTGACGCAGCTTGGCCTGGATCTGCGGCGTGGCGTCCAGCCCCCGTGCTTCCATCGTGCGGGGGACCAGTGCCATGCGGGCCAGGACGTCGTGCTCGGTCTTCTCGCACATCGCCCACAGCCCCTGGTGGGCCGGGAAATCGCCGTAGTCGTGACCTTGTGCGCGCAGGTGGTCGCGCAGCAGCCTGAAATGGCGCGCTTCCTCCGCCGCCACCAGCGTCCAGTCGAGGTAGTAGGCGCGCGGCATGCCGTCAAAGCGCCACACGGCGTCCAGGGCCAGGTTGATGGCGTTGAACTCGATGTGCGCGATGGCGTGGATGAGAACGGCGCGCCCCTGGGCCGTGGCGGGCGAGCGGCGGGCCACGTCGGTGTGGCGCAGCAGCACGGGGCGCTCTGGGTGGCCGGGCAGGGCGGGGGCGTCCGGCGGCAGGGCGGGGGGCTTTTGTGCTATTGAAAGCGTAGCTGCCTGCGCGTGCAGGTCCAGCGCCGCGGCCGCTTTTTGTTCAGGGTCGGCAAGGCACAAGACCTGCAATGCACGTTGGCGAAGCTCCATCCTTACAATTCTAGGCCTTGCCACCACGCCCCCTGCACATGTGTTTGTAACGCCGAAAAGGGAGTGGGCGGGCACAGAACACAACGCGGCCGGGCCGGCCCACCCCTCTTGGAGACTCTTGCATGGCGATTTACGAACTCGACGGCGTGGCGCCGCAACTGGCGGCATCGGCCTGGGTGGCCGACAGTGCACAGGTCATGGGCAACGTGGTGCTGGGCGATGACACCAGCGTGTGGTTTGGCGCGGTGATCCGTGGCGACACCGAGAGCATCACCATCGGTGCGGGCTCCAACATCCAGGACGCCAGCGTGCTGCACGCCGACATCGGGCAACCTTTGGTGGTGGGCGAGCGGGTCACGGTGGGCCACCAAGTCATGCTGCATGGCTGCACCATCGGCGACGAGTCGCTCATCGGCATCGGTGCAGTGGTGCTCAACGGCGCGCGGATCGGCAAGAACTGCCTGGTGGGCGCGGGCGCGCTGGTGACGGAGGGCAAGGAGTTTCCCGACGGTTCGATGATCATCGGCAGCCCGGCCAAGGCCGTGCGTTCGCTCACCCCCGAGCAGATCGAGGGCCTGCGCCAGAGCGCCCACCACTACATTGACAACGCGCGCCGCTTTCAAACCGGCCTGCACAAGATCGGCTGAGGCCGACGTTATCTATCTGGAATCCTTTGCGTGTCTGAACTCCACAAGTTTCTTTTTGACGGCCTGCCCGTGCGCGGCATGATCGTGCGCCTGACCGACGCCTGGACCGAGATCCTGCGGCGCCGCGCCAGCAACACCACCACCGGCGCCTACCCCCCGCCCGTGAGCGAGCTGCTGGGGGAAATGGCGGCCGCGGGCGTGTTGATGCAGTCCAACATCAAGTTCAACGGCGCGCTGGTGCTGCAGGTGTTCGGCGATGGGCCGGTGAAGCTGGCCGTGGCCGAAGTGCAGTCGGATTTGAGCCTGCGTGCCACCGCCACCGTCAATGGAGAGGTGCCGGAGGGCGCGCGCTTGAGCCAGATGGTGAACGTGGGCGGCAGCGGCCGCTGCGCCATCACGCTGGACCCCAAGGACCGGCTCCCCGGCCAGCAGCCTTACCAGGGCGTGGTGCCGCTGCATGGTGACCGGCACGAAAAGCTCGAACGCCTGTCGGACGTGCTTCAGCACTACATGCTGCAGTCCGAGCAGCTCGACACCATCCTGGTGCTGGGCGCCAATGAGCAGGTGGCCGCGGGCCTTTTGATCCAGCGCATGCCGATCAAGGGCGAAGGCAACCTGGCCGCGGGGCTCTCGCACCGCGAGAACGAAGACCAGATTGGCCACAACGAGGACTACAACCGCATCGCGCACCTGGCAGCCAGCCTGACGCGCGAGGAACTGCTGAGCCTGGATGTGGACACCATCCTGCGCCGGCTCTTCTGGGAAGAAAAGCTGCTGCGTTTTGCCCCCCAGCTGGGTGCCAGCGGCCCGCGCTTTGCGTGCACCTGCAGCCGCGAGCGTGTGAGCAACATGCTGCGCAACCTGGGGGCTGACGAGGCTGAGAGCATCCTGGCCGAACAGGAGCACATCGAAGTGGGCTGCGAGTTTTGTGGCCAGCAATACCGCTTCGACGCGGTGGATGCTGCGCAAATCTTTGTGCCCGCCACGGCCAGCCAGCCGCCAGGGCCCAGCGGCCTGCAGTAGCCGCAGGCGGGTTCGGTCCGGCCCGGGATGGACCCCGGCGCCTTGCAGTGCTGAACATCGTTGACAATTGCCGCCTCCTGGCGCTCTTAAGCTTCTCGTTTCCCAAGGCCCCGGGGCACTGCGCCTGGCGGGAGCCTTGGAGTCAACGCAGGATTCAAGAGAAGGCCATGGATTTTCTTCTTCGACGCGTGTGGCCGGGCCGTGGCAGACAGGCGCAGGCCGTACCCGAGCCGCCCGGGATGGAGCTGTCCGATAGCACGCGCGACGCCTGGAGTGCCGACAGCACGCTTCTGGCTGCGCTGGACATCGACGCCGCCATCAATGCGCACGAGCGCTGGAAAACCCATCTGCTGGACTATCTGGAAGGCCGCACCCGCCGCGGCCTGGACCCGGCCGAAGTACGCCGGGGCGAGCGCAGCACCCTGGGGCGCTGGTTGCACGGCGTGGGGCGCGATCTGCTGGGCCACCAGCCAGCCTACGGCGTGCTGCTGGCGCGGCACGAGTTCTTCCACGAACAGGCGGCGCAACTGGTGGAATGGGCCCAGCTGGGCGAATGGAACAAGGCGGTGCAGGTGCTCAACGGGGGCTACCGCTACGGCTCCAGCCAAGTGGTGTTGTTGCTCAAGGAGCTCAAGCGCGGCTTGCCGGCGGCCTGAGCCGGTGTCCCGCCAATGCATGGCATCGGGCGCTCAGGCGGGGTCGCGTGCACCTTCTTTGCCGCCCACCAAGGCCGTGAACAGGCGGTGTTCGCATTCGGGGTCGCTGCACTTCTCGCAGTTCCAGGTCCGTAGCCGGGCGGGGCGTTCTACCCGGCGGGAAATGTCCAAGCCAAAAAGGCCTGTAGCGCCCGATTCTTCAGCGCTAGCAGCTATGGTTTTGATAGTGAGCAACGCCTGCAGCGCGTTGGCGAGGCGGGTGTCCGCACTTCCGTACACCACCCGATAGCTCTTGCCGGCAGCCCCCAGGGCGGCTCGCAGCCGGGCGTCCGCTGCTTCAAGGGTGGGGCGGAGTTCGGCCGGGCAGGGCACGTCCAAACCCATCAGCAAGGTCAGTTCGGCCGTACTGGCGGCCTGGAGGGCAAGGCCCACGTCGGCCTCGCGGCCGCCGACAGCTTCCCAGGCCAGCACCGTGATGCCGAAGGAGGCCAGCCGGTCTTGCAGCGCCTTGGCAAGGGCCGTCGCGCCCGTGCCGTGCACGCCGAGCAAGAGAACGGTGGGGGCCATTGCAGACTGCATGGGTTGGTCAGCGGCAAAAAAAAAAGCCGCTCAACGCGGCGTGAACTGAACGTAGACCTCGTTGGGCTTGACCATGCCAAGCTCGCTGCGTGCTTTTTCTTCCACCATGTCGAGCCCTTCCTTGAGATCCTGCACCTCGGAGGTGAGGCGTTCATTGACTAGCCGGGCCTGGTCGTTGGCCGCTTTCTGCACCTCGATCTGGCGTTGCATCTCGTTGACGCGCGGCACGCTGCCGCGTCCCAGCCAGAGCTGGGCGTGCAGGGCAGCCAGCAAGGCCAGCAGGATGACGGGCACGATGCGTGAACCCATGCTCAGGCGGTGGGGCTATGGGGCGCGGCCGGGCCGCCAGGGCGGTACAGCCCACTATTTGCGCGAAGGGGCGCAACGGACACCCTGGGCGCGCTCCAGATCAGCGCACCCGTGGAACCGGCTTGGCCGGGCCACTGGATGCGCCCCCCTCCCGCAGGAAAGGGGGAAGACGCGAAGCGGCTCAGGGGGAGCTTCATTTCAGGTTGTAGAACGCAGCACGGCCGGGGTACTCGGCGATTTCGCCCAGATCTTCCTCGATGCGCAGCAGCTGGTTGTACTTGGCGATGCGGTCCGAGCGCGACAGCGAGCCGGTCTTGATCTGGCCGGCGTTGGTGCCCACCGAGATGTCGGCAATGGTGCTGTCTTCTGTCTCGCCCGAGCGGTGCGAGATCACGGCGGTGTAGCCGGCGCGCTTGGCCATCTCAATGGCGGCAAACGTTTCGGTCAGCGTGCCGATCTGGTTGATCTTGATGAGGATCGAGTTGGCGATGCGCTTGTCGATGCCTTCCTTCAGGATCTTGGTGTTGGTCACGAACAGGTCGTCGCCCACCAGCTGCACCTTGCCGCCCAAACGCTCGGTGAGGATCTTCCAGCCGTCCCAGTCGCCCTCGTGCATGCCGTCTTCGATGCTGATGATCGGGTATTTGTCCACCCACGTGGCCAGCATGTCGGTCCATTGCTGGGCGGTGAGCTTGATGCCCCCTTCGCCTTCAAGCACGTACATGCCGTCCTTGTAGAACTCGCTGGCGGCGCAGTCCAGGCCCAGTGCGATCTGTTCGCCTGCGGTGTAGCCTGCAGCGTCGATGGCCTGCAGGATCAGCTGAATGGCTGCTTCGTGGTTCTCGACGCTGGGGGCAAAGCCGCCCTCGTCGCCCACGGCAGTGCTCATGCCTTTGTCGTGGATGATCTTCTTGAGGGCATGGAACACCTCGGCGCCCCAGCGCACGGCTTCGCGGAAAGATGGCGCGCCCACGGGGATGATCATGAACTCCTGCAGGTCCAGGCTGTTGTTGGCGTGCGCGCCGCCGTTGATCACGTTCATCATGGGCACGGGCAGCTGCACGCTGCCCATGCCGCCCAGGTAGCGGTACAGGGGCAGGCCGGACTCTTCGGCGGCGGCGCGGGCCACGGCCATGGAGACGGCCAGCATGGCATTGGCGCCCAGGCGGCTCTTGTTCTCGGTGCCGTCCAGGTCGATCAGCGTCTTGTCCAGGAAGGCCTGCTCGGAGGCGTCGAGGCCCAGCACGGCCTCGGAGATTTCGGTGTTGATATGTTCCACGGCCTTGAGCACGCCCTTGCCCAGGTAGCGGCCCTTGTCGCCGTCACGCATTTCAATGGCTTCGCGGCTGCCGGTGGACGCGCCCGAGGGCACGGCGGCACGGCCCATCACGCCCGATTCGAGCAGCACGTCGCATTCGACGGTGGGGTTGCCGCGGCTGTCCAGCACTTCGCGGCCGACGATGTCTACGATGGCACTCATGGTTTTCCTTTGACAGAGTTTTAAATCAAATCGGGCTCCAGCGCTTATTCGGAAAGCGCTGCCAGCTATCAATTAGTGAGCAATCGCGGTGATCAAGCCCAGTGCGGTCACACGCCTTCCACACACACCATGCGCATGATGGCCGCACCTTCGCGGGCCGCCTTGGCTTTCTGGTATTCGGGCGTGTCGTAGAACGCGCGGGCGGCCTCGAAGCTCGGGAACTTGAGCAGCACGGTGCGGCCGGGATTCCAGTCGCCTTCCAGCACCTCCACCTTGCCGCCACGGATGCACACCTCGGCGCCGTGGGCCTGCATGGCCAGGGTGCTCCACTTCTTGTACTCCTCGTACTGCTCGGGGTTGGTGACGGTGACGGATGCGATGACGTAACCACTGCTCATGATGTCTTCAGGCTCCAAAGTTGTTTTCGAGGAATCCGTTTTTCTTGGTGATGTCGTCGAGCGCCACCAAGGTTTCCAGCAGGGCCTTCATGTGCTTGAGCGGCACGGCGTTGGGGCCGTCCGACCAGGCCTCGGCAGGGCGGGGGTGGGTTTCCATGAACAGGCCCGCCACGCCCACGGCCACACCGGCACGCGCCAGCACGGGCACCATCTCGCGCGCACCGCCGCTCACGGCGCCCAGGCCCCCGGGCTTCTGCACCGAGTGGGTCACGTCGAACACCACGGGTGCGCCGGAGTTGCGCATCTCGGCCAGGCTGGTCATGTCGGCCACGAGGTTGTTGTAGCCAAAGCTCACACCGCGCTCGCAGGCCAGAAACCGGTCTTGCGACAGGCCGACTTCGGCCGCTGCCGACCGGGCCTTGTCGATCACGTTTTTCATGTCCCAGGGCGCAAGGAACTGGCCCTTCTTGATGTTCACCGGCTTGCCGCTTTGCGCCACGGCGCGGATGAAATCCGTCTGGCGGCACAGGAAGGCGGGCGTCTGCAGCACATCCACCACGCTGGCCACCTCGGCCACATGCGAGGTGTCGTGCACGTCGGTCAGGATGGGTAGTTGCAGCTGGCGGCGCACTTCATCGAGGATCTTCAGGCCGGCATCCAGCCCCACGCCGCGCTTGCTGGTGCCAGACGATCGGTTGGCCTTGTCAAAGGAGCCCTTGTAGATCAGCGGAATGCCCAGTGGGGCACAGGCTTCCTTGAGCTGGCCAGCGACGTCGAGCGACATTTCCAGGCCTTCAATGGAGCAGGTGCCCGCGATCAGAAAAAAGCGCTGGTCCAGGCCGACGTTGAATCCGCACAGCTGCATGGGGGCTCCTTCCGGTCAGGCTTTCGCCGCTTGCTTCTGGTGTTCCACCGCCGCCTTGATGAAGGCGTTGAACAGCGGGTGGCCGTTCCAGGGCGTGGACTTGAACTCGGGGTGGAACTGCACGCCGATGAACCAGGGGTGGACGTTTTGCGGCAGCTCCACGATCTCGGTGAGCTGCTCGCGCTGCGTGAGCGCCGAGATCACGAGGCCCGCCTTGCGCAGCTGGTCCAGGTAGTTCACGTTGGCTTCGTAGCGGTGGCGGTGGCGCTCGGTCACCACGTCGCCGTAGATGGTGTGGGCCAGCGTGCCAGCCGATACGTCGGAACTCTGCGCGCCCAGGCGCATGGTGCCGCCCAGGTCGGAGTTCTCGTCGCGGGTCTTGATGGTGCCGTCGGCGTCCTTCCACTCGGTGATCAGCGCGATCACGGGGTGGGGCGTGGTGGGGTCGAACTCGGTGCTGTTCGCGTTGGCGAGGCCTGCCACATGGCGGGCGTACTCGATGGTGGCCACCTGCATGCCCAGGCAGATGCCCAGGTAGGGCACCTTGCGTTCGCGGGCGAACTGGGCCGTGGCGATCTTGCCCTCCACGCCGCGCACGCCGAAGCCGCCGGGCACCAGGATGGCGTCGTACTTGGCGAGCTTGGCAGCCGCATCCGTGCTGTCAATCGTTTCCGAGTCGACGTGATCGATCTTCACGCGCACATGGTTGCGCATGCCCGCGTGGCGCAAAGCCTCGTTGACCGATTTGTAGCTGTCCGACAGGTCCACGTACTTGCCCACCATGGCGATAGTGACTTCGCCTTGCGGATGCTCGGTCTCGTGCACCAGGTCGTCCCAGCGCTTGAGGCTGGTGGGCGGCGTGTTCAGGCGCAGCTTGTCGCAGATCAGGCCGTCCAGCCCCTGCTCGTGCAGCATGCGGGGCACCTTGTAGATGGTGTCCACGTCCCACATGCTGATCACGCCCCATTCGGGCACGTTGGTGAACAGCGAGATCTTGGCGCGCTCTTCTTCAGGGATGCGGCGGTCTGCGCGGCACAGCAGCGCGTCGGCCTGGATGCCGATCTCGCGCAGCTTTTGCACCGTGTGCTGGGTGGGCTTGGTCTTGAGTTCGCCCGCTGCCGCAATCCAGGGCAGGTAGGTCAGGTGCACGAAGGCCGCGTTGTTCGGGCCCATGCGCAGGCTCATCTGGCGCACGGCTTCGAGGAAGGGCAGCGATTCAATGTCGCCCACCGTGCCGCCGATCTCGACGATGGCCACGTCCACGGCATCGGGTGTGCCGATGCCGGCGCCGCGTTTGATGAATTCCTGGATTTCGTTGGTGACGTGCGGAATGACCTGCACGGTCTTGCCCAGGTAGTCGCCGCGGCGTTCCTTCTCCAGCACGGACTGGTAGATCTTGCCCGTGGTGAAGTTGTTGGTCTTCTTCATGCGCGTTTCGATGAAACGCTCGTAGTGGCCCAGGTCCAGGTCGGTCTCTGCGCCGTCATCGGTCACGAACACCTCGCCGTGCTGAAATGGCGACATGGTGCCCGGGTCTACGTTGATGTAGGGGTCTAGCTTGATGAGGGTGACTTTGAGTCCCCGCGATTCGAGGATCGCGGCAAGGGAGGCTGAGGCGATTCCCTTACCGAGGGAAGACACCACACCGCCGGTGACGAAGACAAATTTGGTCATGTCTTTTTTGGTGGTGGGAAATTGGGATTATAGATGGCGGCCATTTGCGCCCCGGCTTGGGCAGCGCAGCGCGTCTGCTAAATTGCGCCCATGAACGAGCTTGCTGGCAAACACATTGTTTTGGGCCTGAGTGGAGGCGTTGCGTGCTACAAGGCCGCCGAGCTGTGCCGCCAACTGATCAAGGAAGGGGCCACCGTGCAGGTGGTCATGACGCAGGCAGCCGAACAGTTCATCACGCCTGTCACCATGCAGGCGTTGTCGGGGCGAACGGTGTACGGCTCGCAGTGGGACGCGCGCGAGCCCAACAACATGCCCCACATCAACCTCAGCCGCGAGGCGGATGCCATCCTGGTTGCGCCTTGCAGCGCCGACTTCATCGCGCGCCTCGTACAGGGGCGGGCGGATGAGCTGCTGAGCCTTCTGTGTCTCGCTCGACCTCTGCAGCGCGTGCCTTTGCTGCTTGCCCCTGCCATGAACCGCGAAATGTGGGCGCACCCCGCCACCCAGCGCAACCTGGTTCAAGTGGCGCAGGATGGCGCGGTGATCCTCGGGGTGGGTAGCGGCGACCAGGCTTGCGGCGAGACGGGCGATGGGCGCATGCTGGAGCCCGAAGAGCTGGTCGAGGAGCTGGTCGCTTTCTTCGCACCCAAGGTGCTGGCGGGCCGCAAGGTGCTGATCACCGCGGGGCCGACCTTCGAAGCCTTGGATCCGGTGCGTGGGATCACCAATCTTTCCAGCGGGAAAATGGGGTTCGCAATTGCGCGCGCGGCGCGCGAAGCGGGAGCGGATGTCACCGTGGTTGCGGGGCCGGTGCATGTGCCCACGCCCCGCGGTGTGCAACGGGTGAATGTGCAATCGGCCCTGGAGATGCAGGCGGCGGTGGAGCGGCATCTGCAATCCGCTTCCGTCTTTATCGCCACGGCTGCGGTCGCCGACTGGCGGCCCGCCCACGCATCGTCGCAAAAGATCAAAAAGGATGGCTCGGGCGACGCGCCCACGCTGGCCTTTGTAGAGAACCCGGACATCCTGGCTGCGGCAGCCAAGTCGCGTCAAGCCCTTGAGGGCCATCTGTTCTGCGTGGGGTTTGCGGCTGAGAGCCATGACCTGCTTGCCCATGCCACCGCTAAGCGTGTTCGCAAGGGAGTGCCCCTGCTGGTGGGCAACATCGGCCCTGCCACTTTTGGCCAGGACGACAATGCCTTGCTGTTGGTGGATTCTGAGGGCCACCGCGAACTACCCCGTGCTTCCAAGCGTGTCTTGGCGAAGCAGCTGATCGAAGACATCGCAAGCCGCTTGCCCCGTTGAAAACCTGATGCCGATTGTTCGGGAGGCCGTATGAAAACTGGCGCTACCAAGCCGGAATGGGATACACCGCCCGATGGCGACTTTGCGCGCTACGTCGAGCAATTGACTGCCTCCCCGGCTCCATCGGCAAGAGTTGCCCGGCCAGCCCCATCGCTCAGCGCCAAAACTTCCGGGGCCAAACCGGCAGCCGCTGCCAACCGGGCATCGCCCGCGGTGCCGCCAGACCTCGCGCAGGTGGTGCTACCGTGGGTGGGAATGTTGCGTCCGGTACGCGTGGTGCTTCTGGTGTTGATCGCGTTGCACGGTATCGCGCTTTTTGTGTTCGGCTGGGGGGCGCTGTCGGCCCTGGTGCTCATGGGCGCCGCGTGGTGGGGGTTGGGCGCGCTGCTGGCGGCGGCTCCAAAGGTCCTATCATCCGCAGCCGGCGGGGCGGCGCATGGTGTCGAGCCCTTGCAAGAGCGACTGCGGCAGTTGGCCCAGCAGCGCACCACAGGAAAGAAGAAGTCGCAGTGAAGATTGATGTGAAGATTCTGGATCCGCGCATGGCGGACCAATTGCCCACCTACGCCACGCCGGGCAGTGCCGGGTTGGACCTGCGGGCCTGTCTGGATGCGCCGCTGACCTTGCAGCCCAATGCCTGGCATCTGGTGCCGACGGGGATTGCCGTCTACCTCAAAGACCCCGGGTACGCTGCGCTGATACTGCCGCGGTCCGGTCTGGGCCACAAGCATGGCATCGTGCTGGGCAACCTTGTGGGATTGATCGACAGCGACTACCAGGGGCAACTCATGGTGAGCGCATGGAATCGCAGCCCCACTGCGTTCACGCTGGAACCGATGGAGCGTCTTGCGCAGTTGGTGATTGTTCCCGTGGTGCAGGCGCAGTTCAATGTGGTGTCGGAGTTTCCTGCGACAGAGCGGGGCGAGGGCGGCTACGGCTCGACCGGCAAAGGTTGATAGCGCAGTCCGCAGGTAGACGTGTCGGACATGGCTTACGTTTGGTAGGCGCTGTTACCGACCAGACGTCAGCCCCGCTGTCTACGGCCTGAGGCCCTGCGGCGTTGTTTCAATCAAGCCATGCGCATTCAGGCTTTCCAGACCGGATATCTATTCCCTTCGGTCGGCCATGCGCCAGCCTTTTGACTCTAGGAGATTGAACATGCTGCAAATCCGTCGCCCCGCTGCCATCGCTGGCGCTCTCATCCTTGTTGGCTCGCTGGCCGCTTGCGGACACAACCGATCGGCGCCCCAGCCCTATTACTCGGGCGGTGTGTCTGGTGGTGGGTACCAGACTGCGCCTGCCTACCCCAACAGCCCGGCTGGTACCGAATATGGCCGGGTATCCAACATCGAAGTGCTGCAGGGCCGCGCGCAGACCTCCGGCGCAGGTGCTGTGATCGGCGCCGTCGTGGGCGGTGTGCTGGGCAACCAGGTGGGCAAGGGCTCAGGTCGCGCTGCTGCGACAGGTGTGGGCATCCTGGGCGGCGCGGTGGCTGGAAACGCCATCGAGGGCCGCAACAACAGCCAGGAGGTGCAGGGCTACCGCCTGTCGGTCCAGCTCGACCATGGCGGTCACCGCGTCTATGACGTGCCCACCCCGGGCGATCTGAGAATCGGGGATCGCGTGCGGCTCTACAACGGCCAGATCTCTCGCATGTAATGCAGCCAGGGTGGCCCGGCGACACGGCTGGGCCGCAGCTGCATGATGGCCAAACCGGCGGGGTCCCCCCCGCTTCCGCGTCTTCAGTGCAGCAAGTTGTTACCCGGGGCTTGCGGCTGCACGCGGAAAAAGCCCGTACCGGCGCTGCCCCGGCCAATTTCCTCTTCGGTTGCTTCGCGCACGGATTGGACCGTCAGCTGAAGCCGCAGCGCAATGCCGGCGAGGGGATGGTTGCCGTCCAGAACAAGGTGGTCGGGGTAGATCTCCGCCACGGTATAGAGTGCGGTCCGCGGCGCGTCGGGGTTGCAGCCTTCGGGCAGAGCCGTCCCCTCGAAGGTCATTCCTTCTTCTATCTCTGCCGGGAAAAGCGCTCGCGGTTCGAGAAACAGCAACTGATCATCAAAATCGCCGAACGCATCCTCGGGCTCCAGGTGAAGCGCCAGCGTGGCGCCGGGCCCGTGCCCTTGCAGGGCCTCTTCGATGCGCGGCAGCAGGTCGTCGCCGCCTACCAGGAATTCCACGGGCTCATCGAGAACGTCCAGTTCCTCGCCAAGCGTGTCTTTCAAGATCCAGGTCAAAGCGACCACACATTGTTGGGTAATTTCCATAGGAGAATTGTCGCAGTTTGACCAACGGCCCCGCAAAGGGGCGCATCTTTTCATGGATATCCAGCAATCTCTGTCCCTGCTTGGCGGCTTGAGCCCCGCGCAGTTCATGCGCCGCCACTGGCAAAAAAAGCCGCTGCTGGTGCGTCAGGCCATTGCGGGGTTTACGCCGCCCGTGTTGAGGGCGGAGTTGTTTGCGCTGGCAGGGCAGGAGGGCGTGGAGTCCCGGCTGGTGCAGTCAGCCAAGGGTGTATGGAAGTTACGCCATGGCCCGTTCAGCCGCCGCTCACTACCTCCGTTGCAGCAGCCCGACTGGACCCTGCTCGTGCAGGGGGTGGATCTGCACAACGATGCGGTGCACGCGCTCATGCAGCAGTTCCGGTTTGTGCCGGAGGCGCGGCTCGATGACGTGATGATCAGCTACGCCTCGGACCGGGGCGGCGTGGGTCCGCATTTCGACAGCTACGACGTATTTCTGCTGCAGGCGCACGGCAAGCGGCGCTGGCGCATCGGGCGGCAGAAGGAGTTGACGCTGCGTGAGGGTATTCCGCTGAAGGTACTCGCCAAGTTCGAACCCGAGGAAGAGCATGTGCTGGAGCCGGGTGACATGCTCTATCTGCCCCCCGGCTACGCCCATGACGGCATCGCCGAAGGCGAATGCATGACCTATTCGATCGGGTTCAAGGTGCCCTCGCGGGCTGAACTTGCGCAGGAGATGCTGGCGCGTGCGGCCGAAGATGCCGCCGATGAGGACAACAAGCCGCTGCTGTACCGCGATGCGCGCCAGGAAGCCGTCGCTCAACCTGCGGCCATTCCCCCCGCGCTGCAGGACTTCGCGCGCGATGCGCTCCACCGTGCGCTCATGCAACCCTTGGTATTGGAACGCGCGCTGGGTGAATACCTGACTGAGCCCAAATCGAATGTCTGGTTCGAGCCCGGCGAGGCAGGTGGCATGCTGGAGGGGGTGCGCCTGGATCGCCGCAGCCGCATGATGTATGACGCTCATCACGTCTTCATCAATGGCGAAAGTTACCGCGCTGCCGGCCGCGACGCAACGTTGATGCGGCGCCTGGCCGACGAGCGGCAATTGACGGCGCGCGAGCTCGCGCGGGCCAGCGACGAAGCGCTGGAGCTGGTGTCGTCGTGGTGCGATGCGGGCTGGGTT
>NZ_JALEGG010000134.1 GCF_022763525.1 Acidovorax sp. | reverse complement strand
CGCATCATCGCCGTGACCAGTGGCAAGGGCGGCGTCGGCAAGACGTTCGTGTCTGCCAACCTGGCTGCAGCCCTGACCCGCCGAGGCCAGCGCGTGCTGGTGCTGGATGCCGACCTGGGCCTCGCCAACCTGGACGTGGTGCTCAACCTGCACCCCAAGATTACGCTGCACGACGTCTTCACGGGCAAAGCCACGCTGGAAGAGGCCGTGATCCGCGCGCCGGGCGGGTTCAATGTGCTGCTGGCAGGCTCGGGCATGGTCGAGTACTCGCGCCTCACACCCGAGGTGCGCAACCAGTTCCTGAGTGTGATCCAGGCCTTGACCCCGCAATATGACGTGGTGCTGCTGGACACCGGCGCGGGCATTTCAGATGTGGTGCTTTTCTCGATTTCGCTCGCATCTGAGGTGCTCATCGTGGCAACGCCCGAGCCTACGTCGCTGACCGATGCCTACGCCGCCATCAAGGTGCTGGCCATGCAGCAAAAGCGGCAGCATGTGCGCATGGTCATCAACCAAGCCGCGCGTGCTGGCGACGGACGGGCCATCACCAGCCAACTGCAGCAGGTGCTGGACCGTTTCGTGAGCACCGAATCCGGCCGCCCGATGCGTTTGATCCATATGGGCGACATTCCGGCCGACCCTACAGTGCGCGATGCGGTCATGCGCCGCCAACTGCTGTTGCTGCAGACGCCCGGTTGCCCGGCCGCGCTGGCCATTGCCCAGCTGGCCAACAAGATTGAAACCACGCTGCTGACTGCAGCGGCCTGACGCCGTCGGGAGCCTGATGGGCGGTATGCACCGCCCCTGGTGCTTTGCCCGCGCGATAAGGCCGCCATCCTGATGCGCGGCGAAGGCCTCTCTCAGATGCACCAACTCCAAAGCGGACTTCGTTTGGGGAGCTTTCAGCACAGAAATCATTCCCGCAGGCTGGCTGGCATCGCCAGATCGGTGATGCCGCTTCCGCCGTTTCGATCCTCACGGCGCAGAATATCCGTGCACATGGCTAACGGACGCTGGCGACATCCTGAGCAGCGTGCGCGGGTTGCGTCTGGCCCGCGACTTCCGCTACGCGCATCTTAGTGGCCGCGGCTACGGAAACCCCGGCGACAACGCCGGACGCGTCACGCTGCTGATGGATGGCTAGGCCGCACCCGATGGTGGTATCGGGTAGTCTCTGCAATCCTGGCGTGGTGTCCACGGACGCCAGCGACGCAAGTCTGCAGCCCTTGTCTTGCTTACGCCTTGAAGCGGCGCTCCGGCAGCGGAATCCGCTCGGCATCGCCCGGCACCTGGCCCATGGCGTCGTTATCCCAGTCGCGTGCGGCCTGCACGATGCGCTCCTTGCGGCTGGACACAAAGTTCCACCAGATGTGGCGCGGCGCGTCCAGCGGATCTCCGCCAATCACCATCAAGCGCACCGCACGTTCGGCGGGCGCCGCCAGTTGCAAGGGCTGGCTTGGCTCCAGCACCAGCATCGACTGGGATGCCAGCGCCTGGCCGTTGACATCTGCCGGGGCATCCACTGCGTATACCGCCATCTCGGGAACCAGTGGAGGTATCTCCAGCGTGGCGCCAGCAGGCATCTGCACGTCCAGGTACAAGGTGCGCGAGGAAGTCGCCACAGGCGACGAGTGGCCAAATGCATCGCCGATGAGCACCCGCACCGTGGCGTCCCCCACCCGCACCTGCGGAATGGCGGCAGCGGGTGTGTGCACGAACGAGGGATCGGCCTCCTCCTGAGCCAGCGGTAACGCGGCCCACAGCTGGATGCCGTGGTTCACGTAAGGCCGGTCGGCCAGGTTTTCCGGGCGACGCTCGGAATGCACGATGCCCCGACCGGCCGTCATCCAGTTGATGGCGCCAGGCTCGATCTGCTGCACGTAGCCCAGGCTGTCGCGGTGCATGATGGCGCCAGAGAACAGATAGGTCACCGTCGCGAGGCCAATGTGCGGATGGGGCCGCACATCGTGGCTTTCGCCTGGTGCCACCGTCACTGGACCGAAGTGGTCGAAAAACAGGAATGGTCCCACAGCCGTGCGCTGCACGGCGGGCAGCAGGCGGCGAACGGTGAAGCCGCCTCCCAGATCCTTGGCCTGGCCCTTAAGAGGCAGAAAGCTGGGGGTATCGCTCATGGTGCGCGCTCCACCGAGGTGCTGATCTCGGTTGTCACGGTAGTCATCAGCTTGTGCACAGGGCATTTCTGCGCCACGGTTTCCAGCTCGGCGATCTGGGCATCGGTGAGGTCACCGCTTACCTGCAGCCGCGTCGCAAGGCGGTAGACGCCCGAGCGCTCAGCTGACGCGTCGCGCTCAACCACCGTCTGCACATCTTCCACCGGCAAGCCCTTGCGGCGCGCGTACCACAGCACCGTGAGCGCCTTGCAGGCCCCCAGTGCGGCGTCATACAGGTCGTGCGGGCTGGGACCGCTGTCGGTACCGCCCTCATCCACACTGCCATCGGCCACGAGGTCGTGCGCGCGGATATGCACGGTCTGGGCCATGGGCGCGCCGGGGACGCGCCGCAATTCAACTGCCATGGGGTGTTCTCCTGGTTGTACTGGGGCGCGCCACTGTAGCGCCAAAAGTGGGCTGAACCGATCTTGAACAGGTTCTCAACGATCGAGGCGGCGGGCCACATCGGCCACACGCTGGCCAAACTGGCGGCCGGTCTCCAGGTCGCCAGGGAACATCTCCGTGGCCGAGGCGTCGGACGGCGACTGCGCCATGGCGCCACTGAACGAACCGATCCAGTTCATATCGTTGCGCGTGGCGGCCTTGGAGTTGGCCGGCATCATGCCGTTGCCCACCCACAGGCCGCCGTGCTGCATGGCCAGGTGGAACAGGTAGTCCAGCGTGATCTGCTTGTCGCCATTCGTGCTGGCACTGTTGGTGAAGCCTGCGAACAGCTTGTCCTTCCATGCCTGGCTGAACCAGGGCTTGGACGAGGCATCGGCAAATTTCTTGAACTGCCAGCTGGGGCCTGCCATGTAGGTGGGCGAGCCAAAGATGATGGCGCTGGCGGCAGCCAGCGTCTCCCAGCCGCCCTCGGGCAGGTTGCCCTCGGCATCAATGGCGACCAACTGGGCGCCCGCGCCCTCGGCCACGGCTTGCGCCAGGCGTTGTGTATGACCATAACCCGAGTGGTAGACAACTGCGATCTGTGCCATGAGAAAACTCCTGTTGAAACGATGAGGGAACGACGAAAGGAAAAAAACCAGTGCGGGCGGATTGAATGCCAGAACCTGCAGCCCGGCGGGCTGCAGGCCCGTTCAGTCACACGGGCCGGATCAGCGGCCCGCGCGGCGTGCGTCCAGGCTCCACGCGCCCGCGCCGAAAGCCGCCAGTGCCAGCAAGCCGCCGGTCACACCCACGTTCTTGAAGAACATGAGTTGCTGCATCATTTGCTTGTCAGCGGGCAGACTCCAGTAGGCGTGAAAGAAGAAGCTGGCCACGAGCGTGAACAAAGCCAATGCCAGTGCAGCGAACCGGGTGCCCAGGCCGAAGATCAGCGCCAGGCTGCCCAACACTTCGACAGCTGCGGCCACCGCGGCCGCCACGGTGGGCATGGGCAGCCCCACAGACGTGATGTAGCCCACGGTGCCGGCAAAGCCGGTGAGTTTGCTGATGCCGGCAGGCAGAAACAGGGCAGCCAGCAGCAGGCGCGATGCCAGGGCCAGGGGGTTTTGCAGGGATGCGAACATGGTGAAGAACTCCTGAGTGAAGGGGTTGAGAAACAAACGATCCAGAGATCAGGCGGCCAGGTCAAACACCAGCACCTCGGCGTCGTGGCCATCGGTCAACGACAAGGTGGTTTCCTTTTCCATCAACACCGCATCGCCACCCGACAGGGCCTGGCCGTTGGCCATCAGCACGCCACGCACCAGGTGCACATAGGTCTTGCGGGCGGGGTTCAGCGCCAGGGTGACTTTTTCAGCGCCGTCCAGCAGGCCTGCATACAAGGCCGCGTCGGCATGAATCTTCACCGAGCCCTGGGCGCCATCGGGCGAGGCCACCAGTCGCAAGGCTCCGCGCTTTTCGGCCTCGGCAAAAGTCTTTTGCTCGTAGCCCGGCGGGATGCCGCGCACATTGGGCTCAATCCAGATCTGCAGGAAGTGCGTCGTCTGGCCCGCTGCATGGTTGAACTCGCTGTGCTGCACGCCCGTCCCGGCGCTCATGCGCTGCACGTCGCCTGGCGGAATGGTCGCGACGTTGCCCATGCTGTCCTTGTGGGCCAGTTCGCCCGACAGCACGTAGCTGATGATCTCCATGTCGCGGTGGCCATGGGTGCCAAACCCGGTGCCCGGCGCAATGCGGTCTTCGTTGATGACGCGCAGGTTGCCAAAGCCCATGTGGGCAGGGTCGTAGTACCCGGCGAACGAGAAGCTGTGGAAGGAATTGAGCCAGCCATGGTCGGCATGGCCCCGGTCTTGCGATTTACGAACAGTCAGCATGTGAGTGCTCCTTTCAAGACTCGACTTTAGGACCGCAGCCCCCTCCACGGGCACAGGTGGATTGATGGCATTGTTCAAATAATATGAATTAACATGGCATCACCATGCAAAACGCCCGCGATGTCCTCACCCCGGATGCACTCACCATGCTGCAGGTGATTGCAGAGGCTGGCAGCTTTGCCGCCGCGGCACGTCAGCTGGGGCTCGTGCCAAGCGCACTCACCTACCGCGTTCGCCAGATCGAAGACGCGCTGGACGTGCTGCTGTTTGACCGCAGCGCCCGCCAGGCCCGCCCCACCGAGGCGGGAGTTGAACTGCTGCGCGAGAGTGCCCGCCTTCTGCAAGACATCGATGCAGTGGCCCACCGCGTGCGCCGTGTAGCCACTGGATGGGAGCCGCAGCTGACGCTGTCTGTCGACGGAATCATCTCGCCTCATACCATGCTCGAGTTGGTAGAGGCTTTCTACGCCATGCACCCCCCCACACGGCTCAAACTGCGCGACGGCATCATGACCGGCACGCTGGAGGCCTTGACGTCGGGCCGCGCCGACCTTGCCATTGGTGTGTCGGTGGCGGGTAGCAACGTAGCCGGGTTGCAGCAGGGCCTGCTGGGGGATGTGCTTTTCATTTACGTCGTGGCGCCCCACCATCCTCTGGCCTCTGCCCCTGAACCCATCTCGGATGCCACCTTGCTTGAGCACCGTGCCGTGGCCGTGGCGGACTCGGCCACGCGCGGCGGCGCCACAATGGGCCTGCTGGGCGGACAGGATGTCATGACGGTAGACACCATGCAGGCCAAGGTTCAGGTGCAACTGCGGGGCCTGGGTGGCGGGTTCCTTCCCGAGTCCATGGTGCGCCCCTATGTGGAGGCTGGCCGCCTCGTGGTGCGCCGCGTTGCCCGGCCCGAGCGCAATGTGCGCGTGCACTACGCCTGGGGCGGACCGGGATTCACCGCGCCGGGCCGTGCGCTGCAGTGGTGGTTGAACCAACTGCAAAGCCCCGCCACACGCCGCGCCCTGCTGGAAAACCACCATCATTTCTGACCCAGCGCACGTGTAGCCACGCTGGCGCACGTGTAGAGTGGTCACCGTTGGTTCCGCACTGCATTTCACCTGTCGACCGTCACCGAAAGGTCTTCCATGAGCACCATCGATCCCCAGCCCGCCAAACGTCTGCGACGCACGACCGCACCAACGCCCGCGCCAGCTGCGCCCCGCCCTACCACGCATTCGGGCAAGCCCCAGCGCCATTTCGCCATCATCGGCGCCGGCATGGCCGGCGTGGCCTGCGCCCGCACCCTGACGCAGGCAGGGCATCGTGTGACAGTGTTCGAAAAGTCCTCTCAGGCCGGTGGCCGCACCGCGACCATCGATTCGCCTTTTGGCAACTTTGACGCGGGGGCGCAGTACTTCACCGTGCGCGACCCGCGCTTTGCGCGCGCCATCGACACCGTGCCCGGCATCTGCAAGCGCTGGAGCGCCAACTCGGTCCAAGTACTGGACGCCGCGGGGCGCGTGGCCGCCGTCGGCCTGCCCCACCGCGAAGCGCATTGGGTGGCCAGTCCCGGGATGCAATCCTTGGTAGTGACCTGGGCAGCGCCGCTGCAGCAAGCCGGGCAGCTCGTCACCGACACCCGT
>NZ_JALEGG010000133.1 GCF_022763525.1 Acidovorax sp. | reverse complement strand
CTGGCGCGCGCCGAATCACGGCGCAAATGGCGCGCCTTTGCGCTGACCTTGCCCCTGCTGGTGTTCCTGCTCCTCACGCTGCTGGTCCCCATCGCCGCGCTGCTGCAGCGCGCGGTGGAAAACCCCGAGGTGGCCAACGCCTTGCCCGCCACAGTGCACGCGCTGGACGGCTGGGACCGCAAGAATGCCCCCGGCGCGCCCGCCTACGCCGCGCTGATGCAAGACCTGGCCCGCCTGCCGGACAGCTCCGACGCTGGCGCCCTGGCTCGCCGCCTGAACACCGAAGTGCCCGGCGCCCGCTCGCTCATCATGGGCGCTTACCGCGCGCTGCCCATGGAAGGCTCGCCCGAAGCCATCCGCACCCAGCTGGTCGACAGAGATGCGCGCTGGGCCGAAGCCCCGCTGTGGCAGGCCATCGCCAAGAACGGCGCGCGCTGGACGCCCGACTATCTGCTCGCCTCCGTGGACCTGCAGCGCGACGCGCAAGGGCACGTCGAGCGCATGCCCGAAGAGCAGCGCGCGTTTGGCGGCATCCTGCTGCGCACCTTCCACATCAGCCTGGTGGTCACGCTGGTGTGCCTGCTGCTGGGCTACCCGCTGGCCTGGTGGCTGGCGTCGCTCCCCGCTCGCCCCGCCAATGTCCTGATGATCCTGGTGCTGGTGCCGTTCTGGACGTCCATCCTCGTGCGCGTGGCCGCCTGGATCGTGCTGCTGCAATCCGAAGGCTTGGTGAACCGCGGGCTCATGGGTCTGGGCCTGATCGAGCAGCCGCTGGCGCTGCTGTTCAACCGCACGGGCGTGGTGATTGCCATGGTGCACATCCTGCTGCCCTTCATGATCTTGCCGCTGTACAGCGTGATGAAGAGCGTGCCGCCCACTTATCTTCGCGCGGCCGTGTCGCTGGGCAGCTCGCCCATCGCAGCCTTCTTCCGGGTGTACGTGCCGCAGACCTACCCCGGCATCGGCGCCGGTGCGCTGCTGGTGTTCATCCTCGCCATTGGCTACTACGTGACCCCGGCCCTGCTGGGCGGCGCTGACGACCAGATGCTGAGCTACTACATCGCCCGTTACACCAACGTGGAAGTGAACTGGGGCATGGCTTGCGCACTGGGTGCCCTGCTGCTGGTCGCCACGCTGTTGCTATACGGCGTGTACCGCCGGTTTGGCAAGGCCGAATTGAGCCTGGGCTGACTCATCTTCTGACACAGAAAGCCGCTGACCATGTTCCGCCTCCCTTCCTTCCCTCTGTACGCCACGCTGGTCGACAAACTCGGCTGGTGGGCCGTGCGCGCACTGTGCGTGGCCGTGCTGGCGTTCCTGCTGGCGCCCATCCTGGTGATGGTGCCGCTGTCCTTCTCCGAAAGCTCGTTCCTGGCCTATCCCATCCATGGCTGGTCGCTCAAGTGGTACCAGAACCTGTTCGATTCACCCGAATGGGCCCGCGCCACCCGCAACAGCTTCATCGTGGCGCCAGCCGCCACCGTGATTGCCACGGTGCTGGGCACGCTGGCGGCCGTGGGCCTGTCGCGCGCGGACTTCCGTTTCAAGGGTCTGCTCATGGGCATCCTGATCGCGCCAATGGTGGTGCCGATCATCGTGGTGGGCGTGGCCACCTACCTGTACTTTGCACCACTTGGGCTGGCGGACAGCTACTTCGGCCTCATCATCGTGCACGCGGCCCTCGGCGCGCCCTTTGTGCTGACCACCGTGCTGGCCACGCTGGCGGGCTTCAACCACAACCTGGTGCGTGCCTCGCTGAGCCTGGGCGAGACGCCGCTCGCCACGTTTTTCCGCATCACGCTGCCGGTGATTGCGCCGGGCGTGATCTCGGGGGCGCTGTTCGCGTTTGCCACCTCGTTCGACGAAGTGGTGGTCACGCTGTTCCTGGCCGGTGCCGACCAGTCGACGCTGCCGCGCCAGATGTTCAACGGCATTCGCGAGAACATCTCGCCCACCATTGCCGCGGTGGCTACTTTGCTCATCCTCTTCACAACCAGCCTGCTGCTGGCCCTGGAATGGTTGCGCACACGCCGGGGCTGAGCATGTCCATCACCACCGCTGTGAAGCGTGCGCTGGCCGCACCGCTGTACATCGCCATCGCCTGGAACGCAGGCATTGCCCAAGCCCAGACGCTGACCGTCGCCAACTTTGGCGGAGCAAATGCCGCCGCGCAGCAATTGGCGTTCTACACGCCTTTCGAGGCCACCACGAAAGGCGCGAAAGTGCGCGGCGTGGAATACACGGGCGACCTGGCCCAGGTGAAGGCCATGGTGGAGCGCGGCGCGCCGCAGTGGGATGTGGTCGAGGTGGAATCGACCGACCTGGCGGCAGGGTGCGCGGCGGGGCTCTTCGTGCGGCTTGACCGCGCAGCCTTTCCCCATGCCAGCATGCTGCTGCCCGGCACGGCGCAGGAATGCGGCCTGGGCGCTTTTGTGTGGTCCACCGTGCTCGCCTTCGACAGCCAGCGTTTTGGCAAAGACCGCCCCAAGACCTGGGCGGACTTCTGGGACACGCAGCGTTTTCCCGGCAAGCGCGGCCTGCGCAAAGGCGTGCGCTACAACCTGGAAATTGCCCTCATGGCCGACGGCGTGCACCGCCGGGATGTCTACGCGCAGCTCGCCAGCGAGGCGGGCATGGCACGGGCGATCAAGAAGCTGGAGCAGCTCAAGCCCCACATCGTCTGGTGGGAGTCGGGCGCGCAGGCGCCGCAGAAGCTGCTGGACGGCACGGTGAGCATGACCACCGCCTTCAACGGCCGCGTGGCCGCCGCGAACGCTGCTGGCGCAACCGGCCGCCTGTCCATCGTGTGGACGGATGCGATCTACGAGATGGACTACTGGGCCATAGTCCGCGGCACGCCGCAGCAGGCCCTGGCGCTGGAATTTTTGCGTTTCACCACGTCCGAGGCTGCCCAGCTGGCGTTTTCGCAGGCCATCCCTTACGGCCCCACGCACATGGGCGCCATCTTGCGCTACGAACAGAACCGGCCTCGCTCAGCCGAGCCCGCGGGCCCGGGCGGATCGCACAACCCTCTGATCGACCTGTCGATCGCCCCGAGCGACCTGCCGTCGGCCCCGGCCAACCTGCGCAAGGCCCTGGGTTTTGATGCGGGCTTCTGGCGCATCCACGGCCCCGCGCTGGAGCGCCGCTGGAGCGGGAGCGCGCCATGATCCGCCGCATGCTGCGGGCCGCCTCGGCCATGAAGGTCTGGGTGCGCCTGGTGTGCGCCATGGCCGTGCTGCTGGTCCTGCTGGTGGCCGTCGGCCTCACGGCCGCGCAGCGCATCCGCGCCCTCAATGACATGCTGGACCATTACACCCAGAGCACCACGCCATCGCTGCAGGCGGTCAAGTTCTGGCAAGAGAAGCTCAGCGCCATCCGCATCCTGCAGGCGCAGCACCTGATGACGGTGTCTGCCGCCGAGATGGACCTGCTGGAAAAAGACATCAACGAAGCCCAGGCCCAGCTGGCAGCCAGCCTGGCCGAACACGAAAGCCGCCTGACGGGCGAGGAAGACCGCGCGCTGTGGGCGGCCATCACCGAGGTCACGCAGACCGCCAAAGCCTATTGGAACAAGCTCAGCGCCATTTCGCGCGAATCGCTCGCCGATCCGTCCCGCGCCGAAGAGGCGAGGCGCCTGTTCACCGGGCGGTCGCAGCGGCTGTTTGCGGCCAGCGCCACGGCCGTGGAACAGCAGTGGCAGCACACCACCCAGGCCGCCAGGGACATGGCGGCGCAGGCCCAGGCCACGTATGTGTTCTCAATGGGCCTGCTGCT
>NZ_JALEGG010000132.1 GCF_022763525.1 Acidovorax sp. | reverse complement strand
CGCGGCATCGAGGTGACCGTGATCGACCAGGCCCAGCCCGGCGCGGGCGCCAGCGGCGGCAATGGTGCGCAACTCAGCTACAGCTATGTGCAGCCCCTGGCCGACGCCAGCATCTGGCGCCAGTTGCCGCGGCTGTTGCTCTCGCCTCGCTCGCCGCTCAAGCTGCGCCCGCAGTGGGATACGCACCAGTGGCGCTGGGGCCTGGAGTTTCTGCGCGCCTGCAACCGAAACACGTCCGAGCGCAGCACGCAACGCCTGCTGGCGCTGGCCGCGCTGAGCCGCCACCGCTTTGAAGCCATGCTGCAGGCTGAGCAACTCCCGTGCGATTTTTCGCGCACCGGCAAGCTGGTGCTGTACGACACGCAGGCCGGCCTGGACGCAGCCCGCCGGCAGATGGCGCTGCAGCAGCCCTGGGGCAGCCCGCAGGAGGCCGTGTCCGCCCAGCGGTGTGTGGACATTGAGCCCGCCCTGGCGCACTACCAGCGCCACATCGTGGGTGCCATCTACACCCAGAGCGAATGCGCGGCCGATTGCCTGGCGGTGTGCCAGGGCCTGCAGAAGCTGCTGGCCGATCGCGGGGTGCGGTTTGTGCTGGGCGCGCGCGTGCAGGGCTTCGCGCACCACGCACGGCGCATTTCCGCCGTCAAGACCAGCGCGGGCGAGCTCGAGGCGCAGCAGTTCGTGCTGGCCCTGGGCAGCGCCAGCCACCAGGCGGCAAACACGCTGGGCTTTCGCCTGCCCGTCTATCCCCTCAAGGGCTACAGCATCACGCTCGACGTGGCCAAAGCCAGTGCCGCCGCACCCCGCGTCAACGTGACCGACGCAGCGCGCAAAGTGGTCTTTGCGCGCATCGGCCAGCGCCTGCGCGTGGCGGGCATGGCCGAGCTGGTGGGGCACGATGACCGCATTCCGCCAGCGCGCATCCACAGCCTGCGCGAGGCCACTGCCGCGCTGTTTCCGGGCTGCGGCGATGCCGGAGAACTGCAGCCCTGGACCGGCATGCGGCCGGCCACGCCCACAGGTGTGCCGCTGGTGGGAAGGCATCCACACGCCCCGGACAACCTGCTCCTGAACACCGGCCACGGCGCGCTGGGCTTCACGCTGGCCTTTGGCACGGCGGCGCAGGTGGCCGAGCAGGTGGCAACAGCGGCTTGACATGCAACGGACAGGCGACAGCCTCGATGTTGCCCCTGCATCGTTCAGCTTCAACCACCCCATCGGCTGAGCTTGTCAAAGCCTTTCGCCGCGCTTCGACAAGCTCAGCGTGAACGGCTTCAGATAAGTTGGAGCCGCTCGAATCAAAGCGCTATTCGGCCTCTCGCAGGCCCACCGATTCCAGCGTCTCGACCACCGCCTGGCGCATGCATTGGGTCATGGCACTGGCCAGCAACGAGCTGGGTCGGTTGACCGTGCGCAAAGACTGGATGGGGACGGCAATGCGCGGTGCCAGCGCCAGGACGTCCACCTTGCTGCGATCCGCCGATGCAGCCGTGCAGGCGTCGACCACCGCCACCGCGTGGCCGTGGTGCGCCAGGGCCAGCGCAGCGTGGTAGGTCTGCACCGTGAGCGCCGTCTGCAGGCCCACCCCGGCCTCCCGGCACGCATGGCTGACCACCGTGCCGATGGGGTCGCGCACATCGAGCCGCACCACCGGTGTGTCGGCCAGATCGGCCAGGTGCACTACACCCGCATTCACCAAGGCCGCCCCGAGCATGCCCTTGGGCGCCACACACACCATTCGGCCATCGGCCAGTTGCTCCTGCGTGAGCGCGGGGTGGGCAATGGAGCTGAAAACAAAGCCTACATCCGCCTCCTGCAGCACCAGGGCCGAAACGATCTGCGGCGAGTGCAGCGCATCGATGGTGACCTTCACGTCCGGGTGCTTCTGCCGAAAGAAGCGCAACGCGCGCGGCAGCACTTCATAGCTCAGCGCGAGCACACTCAGGATGTGCAGCTCCCCCTCGCGCTGGTCGCCCTTCAGGCTCTTGGCCAGGCGCTGCACATCGTCGAGCTGCGTGAAGAGGCGCTCGATGTGCGGATACAGGGTTTGGGCCTCGGTGGTGGGCACCAGCTTGCCCTTGAGCCGGTGAAACAGCGGAAAGCCCAGCTGCAGTTCCGCATGCGCCAGGATGCGGCTGACCGCCGGCTGGGTGACGTTGATGAGACGGGCCGCCGCACTCACGCTGCCGGTGAGCATGACGGCGTTGAAAACTTCAATGTGACGAAGACGCATGCTGCAACGATGCAAGGAATGGGCCGAATGCGCAATCGTTGCATGTACCCATTGCAAGCGGGCTGCAGCAACCACCATCCGTCGTTCGGATTACATCTGTCGAAGCCGAGGCACGCCCTGTGCACGAGCACTTCGGCAAGCTCAGCGCAAACACCTCCGGCACTACAACGCCATCGACGGCCGCTCCGCCATCGCCGCGCGCCAGCGCAGCAGGTGCGGGTGCTGCTCGCCCGGCTTGTGCTTGACCACCCGCGCAAAGTCCACCGCCACCACCGCCGTGATGTCCGCCACGCTGAAGCGGTCGGTAGCGATGAACTCGCGCCCGGCCAGGCGCTCGTTCAGCAGGAGGAAGAACTGCGCCACCCGCGCCAGCCCCCGCTCGGCCAGGGCCGGGATTTGCGGGTAGTCGACCGCGCCGGGCAGCGCGCGGTTGGCCATGGCGGGCGAGCTGTTGCGCAACGCCTCTGCAATGGCGAGCAGGCCTTCGAACTCCACACGCCAGTTCCAGCTCGCGATCTCGGCTTTTTCAGCGGGCGTTGCGCCCAGCAGGGGTGGATCGGGCCAGCGTGCCTCCACATACGCGGTGATGGCCGCGTTGTCGGCCAAGAGCAGACCATCGTCGGTGCGCAGCGCAGGCACCGTGCACTGGGGGTTGATGCGGCGGTAGGCCTCGCCCAGCTGCTCGCCGCTTTTCAGGTCCACCTGCACGGTGTCGTGGGCCACACCCTTCTCGGCGAGCAGGATGCGCGCGCGGCGCGGGCTGGGCGCCGTGGCGCAGTCGTACAAGGTGATCATGGTGGCGCCTTTGCAAAACACTCAGCGGGCGGGTGACGACGATGCGCTGGCAGCCGCGGCCGCCTCCATCTTGTCCTGCGTCTTGGTATCAAAGTCGCTGGCGTCATGCCGCTCGCGCAACTGGCTCGCGGGGTCGCCATTGACGCGGTTCACCTTGCGCCCGCGCTGCACCGCCGGCCGCTTGGCCACCTGCTCGGCCCAGCGCAGCAAGTGCGTGTACTCATGCACTTGCAAGAACTCACCCGCGTTGTAGGCCTGGCCTTTCACCATCAGCCCATACCAGGGCCAGATGGCGATGTCCGCCACCGTGTACTCGCTGCCCGCCACATACTCGTTCTCGGCCAGGCGCTGGTTCAGCACATCGAGCTGGCGCTTGGTCTCCATGGCATAGCGATCGATCGCGTACTCGATCTTCACCGGCGCATAGGCGTAGAAGTGCCCGAACCCGCCCCCGACAAACGGCGCACTGCCCATCTGCCAGAACAGCCACGACAGGCACTCCGCCCTCGCCGCGCCCTCCTTGGGCAAAAAGGCGCTGCCGAACTTCTCGGCCAGATACAACAGAATGGCGCCCGATTCGAACACCCGCACCGGGTGGGCGGGGTCGGTACGGTCCAGCAGCGCGGGGATCTTGGAGTTGGGATTCACCGCCACAAACCCGCTGCCGAACTGCTCGCCTTCGTTGATGCGGATCAGCCAGGCGTCGTACTCCGCCCCGCTGTGGCCCAGCGCCAGCAGCTCTTCCAGCATCACTGTCACTTTCACGCCGTTGGGCGTGCCCAGCGAATACAGCTGCAGCGGGTGCTTGCCTACGGGCAATTCCTTGTCGTGCGTTGCCCCGGCAATGGGGCGGTTGATGCTGGCGAACTGGCCGCCGTTTTCCTTGTTCCATTGCCAGATGGCGGGCGGGGTGTAGGGGGTGGTTTCGGGCATGCGAAGAACTCCTGGGCAATGGGGAGGGGGATGGCTGCGCGGCCAGACGGCCGACTTTCGCCGGAGTTTATCGACGCTTCGGGACGGCTGCTGGCCTCCCCGCACATGACCCTGGTTAAGGGGTGCAGCGAGACACCCCCGCAGACAAGAAAGCGTGCCCCAACCGGCCACATGCCACTGATGCGCGGCGGTGGCTTTGCGCCGGCCTATCGCTGGGCCAGGAACAACCTCTCCACCAAAGGATGCAAGACCTTCTTGCGGGCCCCAATCGCAAAAAATTGCTCTGCGACCCCGTCACAGGGACCTACCCGCCGCACCCCATACCGGTCTTTGAGGTCATCGTGCACCAGACCCGCCATCGGGAACACGCCCATGCCTGCTGCGCCAAAAGTCTTGAGCAGGGCACTGTCCTCAAATTCACCCACCACGTGGGGCTTGATTCCCCGCCGCTCGAACCACTGGTCCAGCCTGGTGCGCACGGCAGCGTGGGTGGTGGGCAGGAGCACTGGGACGTTGGCCAATGAATGCGGGAAGCCTCGCCGGGCTGCTGCGTACAAGGGTGCGGGCGCATACCACCCCAATGCCGAGGTACCCAGGGAATGGCTATAGATCTTGAGGTTGGGATTGGGGGGCGCAGCACGGTCCGCCAGCACGACGTCGATGCGATGCAGCGCCAGATCGCCCAGCAGATCCTCGAACTCATCGACCAGGCACAACAGGCGCAGGTTCGGCTCTTGCATGACCGGTTGCATCAGCTTTTTGACGGCCAGCTTGGGCAACTGGTCGGAGATCCCGACGACAAGGCGCACCGCCGATGAGCCCACGGCATCGCGCAGTGCCGCTGGCAGCTGTTCGCCGAGTTGGAAGATCTGCTCGGCCTGGCGCATGGCGGCAAACCCCGCCTCCGTCAAAGCCACGCCACGTCCTGCGGGCTTGAGAAGGGCATAGCCCAGTGCGCGCTCCAGCTCGCGCACCTGGGTACTCACCGTTTGCACGGCAATACCAAGCCGCTCGGCAGCGCGCGCCATGCCGCCTTCCTTGGCCACGACCCAGAAGTAGTAGAGATGGCGGTAGCTGAAGTCTGGACCCATTGTCAGATTTTTCAGAACTTTCGCTTCTCCATTATCTGCTTCCATAAAACCGCCACAACCCTATCGTGGAGTCTCTTTCAAGGCCCTGGGGCATGTGGCAACCCACCGGCTGCCGGGTGCGCGAACACGAAGGCATCCGGGATGCCCTGCGGCAGCAGAGGTTCCGCTGCGGCCATGGGTTGCAGCGTCCACGATCCACGCGAAGGAGACAGCCATGTTGAGAGTTCTTGTTCCCACCGACGGCTCCGCCAACTCGCACCACGGCATCCGCCACGTGATCAGCGAGTACCGCAAGAACCGGGACCTGGAGGTCCATGTGCTGAACGTACAGGCACCGTTCTCCAAACACATTTGCGACTTCTCCAGCAAGAGTGATCGGGCGGAGCTCCATCAGGAGCAGGCTGCGTTGGCGCTCGCGCCCGCGCGGCAGGCGCTTGACGACGCCGGTGTGCCCTATTCCGTCCACGTTGAAGTGGGCGACAAGGCCGACTGCATTGCCGACATGGCGCGCCGGCTTCAGTGCGACTGCATCGTGATGAGCACGGGGCGCAAGAGCTCATTGGTCCGCATGGTCGAGCAATCGGTCACCAACCAGGTGATTGAGCGAACCACCGTGCCGGTGGAGGTGATAGCTGGAGAGCCTGCATCGAAGCTGGAGCGGTTTGGCATCCCTGCGGGTGTGGGTGCAGGCATTCTCGTGCTCTGGATGGCCGCCAGCTGAAGTGATGCCGCTGCACTCCGACTGCGCTCGCGGGGGACCGGACCATGACCCACTTCGACTCCTTGGCGACCGGACCCATGTGGGCGGGGTTCATCCTGTTCGTGCTGGTCATGCTGGCCCTGGACCTGTTCGTTCTTGGCGGCAACAAGGCCCACCGCGTTTCGGTCAAGGAGGCTGCAAGCTGGGCCACGGTATGGGTGACGCTTGCCACCGCGTTCGGCGCCCTGATGTGGTGGTATCTGGACGGCACGGCCGGCCGCGAGATCGCCAACCGCAAGGCGCTGGAGTTCTTCACGGGGTACCTCATCGAACAGACGCTGTCAGTCGACAACATGTTCGTCTTCGTGATGATCTTCACCTACTTCGCCGTGCCTGCGGAGTTGCAGCGGCGGGTGCTGCTGTATGGCGTGCTGGGCGCCATCGCCATGCGTGCAGCCATGATCCTGGGCGGCGTGTGGCTGGTGTCCGAATTCACCTGGGTGCTGTACCTGTTTGGGCTGTTCCTTGTGGTCACCGGCATCAAGATGCTGGTCATGGCCGACCAGAAGCCTGACCTGGACCGCAACCCGCTGCTGCAATGGCTGCGCAGCCACATGCGCATCACGCCGGGCTTTCACGGGCAGGCGTTTTTTGTGCGCATTGATGGCATGCGCTACGCGACACCCATGTTCCTGGTGCTCATGATGATCGAAGCCAGCGACCTGGTGTTTGCCGTGGACAGCATCCCGGCGATCTTTGCCGTGACCACCGACCCGTTCATTGTGTTCACGTCCAACATCTTTGCAGTCATGGGTTTGAGAGCGCTGTACTTTTTGCTGGCCGACATGGCGCAGCGGTTTCACCTGCTCAAGTACGGGTTGGCCCTGGTGCTGATCTACATCGGCGCAAAGATGCTGGCCATGCCGTGGTTCCACATGCCCGTTCAGTGGTCGCTGTTGATCGTAGGTTCCATCATCGCGGTCTCCGTGTTTCTCAGTCTGAGGCTCTCGGCCCACCACAAAATCCCGGGGAGAGCCGTATGAGCCACGAAGACACCTCGCGGGCCCCGCCGACGCCTCACCAAGATCGCCGCGACAGCATGGGCCGGCGGGTCGCCGTGTCCTGGCACGGCGCTGGTGCGGTAGTGAGCGCACCCGGGTCTCGCTGGCTGGTTGCCGTGGATGGTTCTGACTGCTCGCTCCAGGCGGTAGCCATGCTGGCACGCCTGCTGGCGCCAGCGGCCGGAGCAGGGGTCGACGTGGTGCACGTGCAGTCTTGGCTGAGCAAGGAAGCGGCAGAAACCGAGCTGGAGCGGCGCGGCTGGTCAGCCCTGACGCAAGCCCGCCTGTTGCTGGATGCGGCCGCCTTGCCATGGCGCCTGCATGCCGTGATGGGAGACGCCGCCACAGAGATCACCGGCCTGGCCGATGCCCTGGACAGCCGCGGCATCGCCATCGGCTCGCACGGGCGCACGGCCGCAGAGTCGGTGCTGCTGGGCTCCGTGGCGCAGCAGGTGATTCACCGGGCCCGCAGGCCCGTGCTGGTGGTGCGCTGAGCCTGCCGCAACCACGCGGCCCTGGCAACAACTCATCAAAAATGATAGCTGCTAGCGCTTTATGGATAAGCGCTAGAGGCCAAAAACATCAGAATTCCAGCCACGGCTACTGCCGTAGCTCAGTGCGCTTTGTCCCAGTTGGGCCCCACCCCCACCTCGGCCAGCAGCGGCACCTTCAGCGCCGCCACTTCGGCCATCAAGCGCGGGATGTGGCTCTTGAGCCAGTCCACCTCGCCCTCGGGCAGCTCGAACACCAGTTCATCGTGCACCTGCAGCACCATCTTGATGTCGGGCTTGTGCGCATCCAGTTCCTTTTGCACGGCCACCATGGCCATCTTGATGAGGTCGGCTGCCGTGCCCTGCATGGGCGCATTGATGGCCGCACGTTCGGCGCCCGCACGGCGCGGGCCGTTGGGCGAGTTGATCTCGGGCAGATAGAGGCGCCGGCCGAACACGGTTTCCACATAGCCCATGGACTTGGCGGAGGCCTTGGTTTCATCCATGTACTGCTTCACGCCCGGGTAGCGCTGGAAGTAGCGGTCGATGTAGGCGGCTGCGGCCTTGGTTTCAATGCCCAGGTTCTTGGCCAGCCCAAAGCTGCTCATGCCGTAGATGAGGCCGAAGTTGATGACCTTGGCGTAGCGGCGCTGCTCGCTCGTCACCTGGTCCACTTCCACGCCAAACACTTCGGCGGCGGTGGCGCGGTGCACGTCCAGGCCCGCATGGAAGGCGTGCAGCAGCGAGTGGTCGCCGCTCAGGTGGGCCATGATGCGCAGCTCGATCTGGGAGTAGTCGGCGCTGGCGATCACGCAGCCGGGCGGCGCGATGAATGCCTCGCGCACGCGGCGGCCTTCGGGCGTGCGGATGGGGATGTTCTGCAGGTTGGGGTCGTTGCTGGACAGGCGGCCGGTGACAGCCACGGCCTGCGCGTAGTGGGTGTGCACGCGGCCGGTGCGCGGCAGGGCCAGCTGGGCCAGTTTGTCGGTGTAGGTGCCCTTGAGCTTGCACAGGCTGCGGTGCTCCAGCAGCTTGGCGGGCAGGGGGTAGTCCTCGGCCAGCTTTTCCAGCACCTCCTCGTCGGTGCTGCGCGCGCCGGTAGCGGTCTTCTTCACGACCGGCATGCCCAGCTTGTCGAAGAAGATTTCGCCCAGCTGCTTGGGGCTGCTCAGGTTGAAGGGCTGGCCTGCAATTTCGTAAGCCTCGGTTTCCAGCTGCAGGATGCGCTGGCCCAGTTCGTGGCTCTGGTTGGCCAGCGTGGCAGCGTCGATGAGCACGCCATTGCGCTCGATGCGGTAAAGCACCTCGCTGCTGGCGATCTCCAGGTCGTAGATGAAGCGCAGTTTGTCGTCGGCCTGCAGCAGGGGCCACAGGGCCTGGTGCACGTCCAGGGTCTGGTCGGAGTCTTCGCACGAGTAGGCGGCGGCCTTGTCCACGGGCACCTGGGCAAAGGGGATCTGGTGCGCACCCTTGCCGCACAAGTCTTCGTAGCTGATGCCCTTGCGCCCGGTGTGGCGCTCGGCCAGGCTGGCCAGGCCGTGGGGCTTGTGCACTTCGAGCACGTAGCTTTGCAGCATGGTGTCGTGCGCATAGCCCTGCACTTCGATGCCGTGGTTGGCGAACACATGGCGGTCGTATTTGATGTGCTGGCCCAGCTTGGCATGTTTGGGGTCTTCCAGCCAGGGCTTGAGGCGGGCCAGCACCTCATCCAGCGGCAGCTGCGCAGGCGCGTCGGGGCCCACATGGGCCAGCGGGATGTACGCCGCCTCGCCGGGCTGCACGCTGAAGGAGATGCCCACGATCTGCGCACGCACTTCGTCGAGCGAGTCGGTCTCGGTGTCCAGCGCCACGAGCGGGGCCTTGAGCAGGCGCTCCAGCCAATGGTCGAAGTCGGCCCAATTGAGGATGGTGTCGTAGACCACGGTGCGGTGCTGCGCTTCCTGGGCCACGTTGCTGGCGGAGTGGTCGGCAAAGAGGTCGCCGCTCTGGCCGGGCATGGCCACGGTGGGGGTGGGCGCTGTGGCAGATGCATCGCCACCACCCAGTGCGCGGGCCAGACCCTTGAAGCCGTACTTTTCGTAAAAGGCCCGCAGCCCGTCGGCCTGCGGTTCGCCGATGGCCACGGCGTCCAGCGCGGGCAGGCCCAGCACATGCTCCACCAGGTCGCAGTCGGTCTTGATGGTGACAAGCTGCCGGCCCGTGGGTAGCCAGCCCAGCGCGTTGCGCAGGTTCTCGCCGGCCACGCCCTTGATCTCGTGCGCGCGGGCCATCAGCGCGTCGAGCGATCCGTATTCCATCAGCCACTTGGCGGCCGTCTTGGGGCCCACCTTGGGCACGCCGGGCACGTTGTCCACGGCGTCGCCCACCAGGGTCTGGTAGTCCACCATCAGGCTCGGGGGCACGCCAAACTCGGCCGTCACGCCGGCGATGTCGCGGCGCTTGCCGTTCATGGTGTCGATGATGGTGATGTGCTCGTCCACCAGCTGGCTCAGGTCCTTGTCGCCGCTGGAGACGATCACCTCGATCCCCTGCTGCGCGGCAGTGACGGCCAGGGTGCCGATCACGTCATCGGCCTCCACGCCCGGGATGGCCAGTACGGTCCAGCCCAGCAGGCGCACGACCTCGTGGATGGGGTCGATCTGCGTACGCAGGTCGTCGGGCATGGGCGCGCGCTGCGCCTTGTATTCGGGGTAGATCTCGTCGCGGAAGGTGGAGCCCGGGGCGTCGAAGATGCAGGCGGCGTAGTCAGCCTGCACTTCTTTGCGCAGCGCCTGCATCATGTTGATCATGCCGCGGATGGCACCGGTGGCGGGGCTGGTGGGGTCGCCCGGCACGGCCCGCAAGTCGGGCATGGCGTGGTAGGCACGGTAGAGGTAGCTGGAGCCATCCACCAGTACCAGGGTCTTTTTGTTGCTCATCCGGCGATTGTGCACACTCGTGCGGCGGGGCGGGACAGCCATTGCAGGAGCCCGCCGAAGGGCCGGGTTCTCCTGGAGGGCATGCGTGGGCGCGGAGGCGGTCACGCCAAAAACCCCCTGCAAAGCGACGCGGCCAGGCCCCGCCGCGCGCCCCAGGCAGCCCGGACACCGCACGGCGCCACGCAGGCACGCCAATGACAGGCCCGCCTACAATGGCGCTATGCGCGCTGTTCAACTCCTTTTGCTGCTGGGCCTCACCACCACTCCGCTGTGGGCACAAACCACGCCTTCAAACGCCCCTGCGGGCAATACCGACCAGCGCGGGCAGCTACAAGATCCAGAGCAACTCTCGGGCCGCAACAACCAGCGCACCGAACGCATCCGCGTCGAGGACGACGGCAGCCGCGTGGATGAGCTGCGGGTGGGCGGCCAGACGCAGATCATCTCGGTGCAGCCCAAGACCGGCAACCTGCCCGGCTACGAGGTGCAATCTCCCGATGGTGCGCGCAGCCGCGCCGGCAGCCGCAACGGCGCCGAGACCAACACGGCGCCACGCGTGTGGAACGTGATGAAGTTCTAGGCTTCTTCGCCAGCACCTCGCAACTCTTCGCCGCCTTTTCTGCGTTACCGCCCGCTGCGGCACCGGCACGTTGGCTTGAGCGGTCTGCCGAACTCCCCCTTTTCCCTTCTTAATTTCGACACCCCGAGCGATGGCCGTCTTTACCGAAGTCTCCAACGATGAGGCGCGCGAACTACTGCGCCGTTTGCAACTGGGTGAGCTGGTAGCCCTGCGCGGCATCGAAGGCGGCATCGAGAACACCAACTACTTCCTGACCAGCGACCAGGGCGAATTCGTGCTGACGCTGTTCGAGCGGCTCACGGCCGAGCAGTTGCCGTTTTACCTGCACCTGATGAAGCACCTGGCGCACGGCGGCATCCCCGTGCCCGACCCGCGCGCCGACCAGAACGGCGACATCCTCCACACTGTATGCGGCAAGCCCGCCGCCGTGGTGAACAAGCTGCGCGGCAAGAGCCAGCTGGCGCCGGGCGGCGTGCACTGCGCGGCCGTGGGCACCATGCTGGCGCGCATGCACCTGGCCGGCCGTGGCTTCGACCGCCAGCAGCCCAACCTGCGCGGCCTGCCCTGGTGGAACGAGACCGTGCCAGTCGTGCTGCCGCACATTGGCCCGGAGCAGTCCGCGCTGCTGCGCGCCGAGCTCGCCTACCAGAATCATGTGGCCGCCAGCGCGGCCTACGCGGCCCTGCCCCGCGGCCCGGTGCACGCCGACCTGTTCCGCGACAACGTCATGTTCGACGGAGAGGAACTCACCGGCTTCTTCGACTTTTACTTCGCGGGCGTGGACACCTGGCTGTTCGACCTGGCCGTGTGCCTGAACGACTGGTGCATCGACCTCCCCACGGGGGCGCACGATGCCGACCGCGCGGCCCGCATGCTGGACGCCTACCAGGCCGTGCGCCCGCTCACCGCCGCCGAGCGCGAGCTGCTGCCCGCCATGCTGCGCGCCGGGGCTTTGCGGTTCTGGATCTCGCGCCTGTGGGATTTCTATCTGCCGCGCGAGGCGTCCATGCTCAAGCCGCACGACCCCACGCACTTCGAGCGCGTGCTGCGCCACCGCGTGGCACACCCCGTGAGCGCCTGAGCCACCCAGGCTGCGTTCAGGAGCGCTTGAGTCCGGGCCGCTGCAGCTGCTATCGCAAAACGCCCCGCCATGGGCACTGCTTGCTGGCGCTAGAGCGCGCCGAATCCTTGCGCGGTGGCTGGATTGGCCCGCTGCGGTAAATTCCACGCTGTTGCCCTGCCAGCGGCAGCCTTCCGCCTGCCATCCGTGCGCAGGCGTGGCCTCTCCTCTCACCATTCTTTTGCGCACCGTCCATGAAACTCCACATCGTCCCCGCCTCCACCGGCATGGCCTGGGTCAAGCTCGGCATCCGGACGTTCTGGCGGCAGCCCATGGCACTGGCGGCGCTCTTCTTCATGACCATGGCCGCGATGTCGCTGGCCAGCCTCATTCCGCTGATTGGCCCGGCCGTCGCGCTCATGCTGCTGCCCTCGGCCACCCTGGCGATGATGGTGGCCGCGGCCCAGGCATCGCAGGGGCGTTTTCCCACGCCCGCGGTCTTGCTGGTGGCGTTTCGCACCGGACAGCAGCGGCTGCGCGACATGCTGGTGCTGGGCGCCCTTTATGCGGTCGGCTTTCTGGCGGTGATGGGCCTCTCGGCCCTGCTGGACGGGGGGCAGTTCGCCAGCGTGTACCTGGGCGGTGCCACCCTGACCAAGGAGGTAGCCGAAGACCCGGCCTTCCAGCGCGCGATGTGGTTGGCCATGGTCCTTTACCTGCCGCTGTCGCTGCTGTTCTGGCATGCGCCCGGGCTGGTGCACTGGCATGCGGTCCCACCCGTCAAGGCCCTGTTCTTCAGCATCGTGGCCTGTGTGCGCAATTTCGGCGCCTTCTTGGTGTATGGCCTGGGCTGGCTGGGCGTGTTCCTGCTGGGCGGGCTGGTGGTGGCGCTGGTGTCCGCGCTGCTGGCCTCGGCGGGGCTGGCCAGCGCGGCGGCTGGCGGCATCATGGTGGGCGCGGCGCTGATGATGGCCGCCATGTTCTTCACGTCCGTGGTGTACACCTTCCGCGATTGTTTTGAGCCTCCGTCGGCCCCCGCCCCGGCGCCCGGGGAGACGCCGCCACCGGGCAACCCGCCCGCCGAACCCCACTGAACAAGAGGGAACGAAAAAGCCCGCAGACCCTGGGGCCTGCGGGCTTTGCGGGCGGGCTTGCTGATCAGCTGCCGATCACGCCACCGTCGTTCTTGGTGATGACGATGGTCGCCGAGCGCGGGCGCTTGCCAGCGCCGTAGCCTGCGTTGGCGGGCCACTGGCTCTGGTACTTGGCGGCATCGCCCACGTTGGCCATGGCCGTGGCTTCACCGGGATGCTGGATGTTCACGAAGATGGTCTTGCCGTCGGGCGTTTCGGCCACGCCGGTGATTTCGCTGCCCTTGGGGCCGACCAGGAAGCGCTTGAGCGTGCTTTCGGTGGCGGCCTTGCCCACGGGCGTGACGATGTCCAGCTTGCTGCCGTCGGTCTTGGTGTAGCTCAGCGTCTTCTTGGCACCATCGCCCACCTGGCCAGGCACGGCGGCCAGCATCATGCAGTTGGTCACGTCGGTGTAGGCGCCGTCGTCGGTCTGGATCCAGCAGATGCCGGTGGCCTTGCTGAAGGCCAGTCCATCGGGGCTGGAGAAGTCCTGGTCGGCCGTGAGCGATGAGATGTTGACCATCGCCTTGTCGGCACCGGCTTCAGCGCCGAACAGGTACACGTCCCAGGTGAAGCTGCTGCCGGAAGCACCTTCCTTCATGCGCACCAGATGGCCGTTGGGGTTGCCGTTCTGCGCCGAGGTGCCCTTCATGTCCGTATAGGCACGGGGGTTGGCCGCATCGGGCAGGTACTGGCCGCTGCCGGGGTTGACGCTGCGGGCGCTGTTGTTGGTCAGTGTGAAGTAGATCTCGCCATTGGCGGGGTTCACGGCGTTCCACTCGGGGCGGTCCATCTTGGTGGCGCCCACGGCGTCGGCCGCGAGGCGGGTGTTGATGGCGATGTCGGCCGCGTCAGCGAACTTGTAGTTGGCATAACCGCTGATGGCGGCGTTGGACAGCGACAGTTCGATCCAGCTGCCGGTGCCGTCGTTGTTGAACTTGGCCACGTAGAGCTTGCCGTTGTTCAGGTACTTGTCGCCCACGGCCATGCGGTCGGCGGCATTGGCGTCGGCCGCGCTCCACAGCGCGGTGGAGACGAACTTGTAGATGTACTCGCCGCGCGAATCGTCACCCATGTACACCGACAGCGGCTTGCCGGCCTCGACCTTGCCGAAGGCCGCACTTTCGTGCGCGAAGCGGCCCAGGGCCGTGCGCTTCCTGGCCATGCGGCTCTTGTCGTAGGCGTCGATTTCGACGATGTAGCCCATGCCGTTCATCTCGTTGCGGTAGTCGTCGCTGCCGTCGGCCGAGGTACCGGTCTTGCTGTTGTTCCAGCGCTGGTACTTGTCGTCGGCACCGCCGGTTTCCCAGCCGTGGCGCGACGCAGCGCCCTGGCTGCGGCCATAGCGCTTGAGGGCCGTCACGCTCTTGTCATTGCCACGGGCCGCGTCGTCCGCAGCGCCACGCGTGAAGTAGCCAAACCAGTTCTCTTCGCCAGTCAGGAAGGTGCCCCACGGCGTCTTGCCGGTGCCGCAGTTGTTGAGCGTGCCGCGGGTCATCGTGCCGGTGGGCGAATATTTGGTGATGAGCTGGGCGCTGCCCCGGGCGGGGCCGGCGATCTCGATCGGGCTGAGCGAGGTCAGACGGAAGTTCAGCGCCGAACCCGGCACATAGGCCCACTTGCCGCCAGACTTGGCCACTTCGATGACGGCGATGCCGTGGACATCGGTTTCCTTGTCCACTTCGGCGGCCGGGCGGGGCAGCGTCGAGGTGCCGCCGTTGGCGTGCAGGAAGAACGAAGAAAGCTTCTCGTCCGTGGTGGCTTCGTGGTTGATGGCCAGCAGGCCGCGCTCGGTGGCGTTGTCGTTGCGCTTGCCATCGGCGCCCAGGCCAAACCATTCCATGCCGTCGTGGTGGTCGCCAGCACGCTTGTCAAAGTCGGTGTCGGTGCCATCGTTCTTGTAGGCGCGCACACCTGCAGCGAGCGGATCGCCCAGCGCGAACAGCACGCTCGCGGTGTAGCCGGCGGGCACTGCCACGGCATCGGCCAGGCTCTTGGCCACGGCGCCGAAGCCCAGCAGCTTGGAGCCTGCGGGCGGCTCGGCCGGGGCCGGGTCGTCGCTGCCGCCGCAGGCCGTCACGCCAAAGCCGGCGAGCAGGCCGGTGCCCACGGTGCCAACGCCGCCGCGCAGCAACCCCCGGCGAGACAGGCGGGCACCCAGCACCGACTCGAAGGTGGGGTTGGGGGAATGGTTGGAGTTCTCGTTGTTGAAGTCGATCGCCTGCTCGGGCGTGTCCACGCGGTGGTTCATGGGGTTCCTCGGGGGTTGTTGGTTACAGAACCAGGGGAGCGTAGGAACGCCGGGTGACACCTCCATGAAGCTTTTGCGGCGCTTTGATGACAGGGCTCCGTTGAGCCCTCCCCAACGGATGCACAAATACGAATCACTTTCATTTGTATAATCTACAACCCACCCGCGCCCACCCAGCCACGGCCTCGCACGCCCTGCATTGCAGGCCGGGCGCAGGTGCTTTTCAGCCAGTGCGGCGACCCACCGTTCACCCGCCGCAGCGTGGCTGCAGGCCAGCAGCTGTTGCTGCAGTGGCCCGCGCCGCTCGGCTCCGGAGACCTCGCATGAACCGCCCTGCCCTCACCCCATCCATCCTGCTGTCCGCCCTCTCGCTGTGCCTGGGCTGCACCCAAGCCGCAGCCCAGAGCGGCAGCGCGGCCATCCCGGCACCGGCGGTGGCGCACGCCCAGGCCGCAGCAGTCACCTCCAGCGCGGTCGCGGCCCATTACGCCCAGCTGGTGCACGCCAACTACAGCGATGCGCTGTCCGCTGCACAGGCGCTGCGCGCCGCGATCCAGGCGTTCACCGCCCAGCCTTCGCCCGAAACGCTGGCTGCTGCGCGCACGGCGTGGCTCGGGGCGCGCGAGTTCTACGGCCAGACCGAGGCCTTCCGCTTCTACGGTGGGCCGATCGACAACGACAACGGTCCCGAAGGCCGCATCAACGCGTGGCCAATGGACGAGTCGTTTGTGGACAGCGTGCAGAGCAAGGCGGGCGCAGGCCTGGTGAACAACCGCAAGTTCGCCATCACCAAGAAGAACCTGGCGGCCCAGAACGAGCGCGGCGGCGAGGAGAACATTGCCACTGGCTGGCATGCCATCGAGTTCTTCCTGTGGGGCCAGGACCTGTCCGAGACCGGGCCGGGCAATCGCAGCTTTGAAGACTTTGTCGATGGCAAGGCACCCAACGCTGACCGTCGCCGCCAGTACCTGAACGTGGTCACCGACCTGCTGATGGACGACCTCGGCTCATTGGTGAAGGCCTGGTCACCAGATGCGAAGAACAACTACCGCGCCAAGTTCGTGCGCGGCGGTAACGAGTCGATCCGCAAGATGCTGGTGGGCCTGGGTTCGCTTTCGCGCGGCGAGCTCGCCGGCGAACGCCTGGAGGTGGCTTTGAACAGCCAGGACCAGGAAGACGAGCACTCGTGCTTCTCCGACAACACGCACCGTGACGCCGTGACCAACGCGCTGGGCATTCAGAACGTATGGCTGGGCCAGTACAAGCGTGCCGATGGCTCGGTGCTGCAAGGCCCTTCGCTGCGCGACCTGGTGGCCGCCAAGGATGCAGCGCTGGCCGAAAAGGCTACCAAACAGATCGCTGCGTCGGTGGCCGCGGCCGAAGGCATCCAGGCGCCGTTCGACCGCGAGATCATCGGCGGCAAGGACGCCCCAGGCCGCCAGCGTGTCCAGAAGACCATCGACAGCCTCACACAGCAAAGCAAGGACCTCGTGGCCGCAGCCAACGCGATCGGCATCACCAAGCTCACTCTGGTGCAACCTTGACGACCGCACGCACCCTGCGCCTGGCAGCGGCCGGCACCGCCATGGTTGCCCTGGGCGGCTTCGGCCTCCAGGCGCTGATGGCCGCGCCACCACCCGATCCGCTCGGCGAGAAGACCGGCGGCGACACCACCGTGTTCGCCACGGGCCGCAATGCCTTCTCGTTCCCGGCCGCCAATCTCACGGACGAGGAACGCACGCGGTTCGCGATTGGCAACTCGTTCTTTCGCCGCAACTGGGTGGAGGCGCCTGCGTCCACCAAGGTACGCGACGGCCTCGGCCCGCACTTCATCGCGCGCTCGTGCGGCGGCTGCCACGTGCAGGACGGCCGGGGGGAGCCGCCCGCCATCTTCAACCGGCTGGGGGCCACGCAGGATCCGACGGTGGCGCTGCTCATCCGGCTGTCGATTCCGGGCGCGGGAGCGCACGGCGGGCCCGTGCACGAGCCCACCTATGGCGACCAGTTCAACAACGCCGCCATCCAGGGCGTCAAGCCCGAGGGCCGCGTGACCCTGCGCTACGAGACCATCCGCGGCAAGTTCGCCGACGGCACGCCCTTCGCGCTGCATAAGCCGGTGTACGGTTTTGCCGACCTGGGCTACGGCCCCATGCATCCCGATGTGATGGTGAGCCCGCGCATCGCGCCGCAGATCATTGGCGTGGGCCTGCTCGAAGCCATTGCCGAGGCCGACATCCGCGCCAACGCGGCCGACCAGGCCGCCACCCCCGGCCCCATCAAAGGCGTGCCCAACCAGGTGTGGGACGGCCCTGCCGGCCGCATGATGGTCGGGCGCTTCGGCTGGAAGGCCAACGTGGCCACCATTGCGCACCAGACGGGCGGCGCGTTCCTGGGCGACATGGGCATCACATCGCGGCACTTCGCGCAGGAGGCCTGCACTCCCGTGCAGAAGGACTGCCTGGCCGCGCCCAGTGGCAAAAGCGCCGGAGCCCACGGCCAGCCCGAGGTGGAGATCGACGACAAGACGCTGGCCGACGTGATCTTCTACCAGGCCACGCTGGCACCGCCCGCGCGCCGCAACGTGAACGACGCGCAGGTGCTGCGCGGCCAGGCACTGTTTGCCCAGGCCCAGTGCGCCACCTGCCACCGGCCCAGCTACGTGACGCAGGGCGGCCCTTTCCCCGAGCTGACCAGCAAGGCCGTGAATGGCCAGCGCATCTGGCCCTACACCGACCTGCTGCTGCACGACATGGGCGAGCGCCTGGCCGACGGCCGCCCCGACTTTGGCGCCAACGGCCGACAGTGGAAGACGCCGCCGCTGTGGGGCACGGGCCTGATCAAGGACGTGAACGGCCACACCCGCCTGCTGCACGACGGCCGCGCGCGCGGGGTGCTCGAAGCCATCCTGTGGCATGGCGGCGAGGCCGAAGCGGCCCGGGACCAGGTGCTCCAGATGAAGAAGGCCGACCGCGATGCGCTGGTGAAATTCGTGGAGTCTTTATGAAGAAGAACGCTTCCTTGCGCATTCTGAGCACCGGCCTCGCAGCGGCCGCCCTGGCCGCTGCGGTGCTGCCAGCGACCGGGCAAGCGCAGGGCGCCCCCTCCGCCCCGAGCTGGCAGCGCAACGCCGTGCCCTTCTACGACACCGTGCACGCCCTGCAAGGTATCTACCGCCACTGGGCCCTGCCTCGGGCACAGAATTTTGACCGCCACGCCCGCGCTCTGGCGCCTGCCGTGGCCACGCTGTGCCAGGCCCCCGCGGCCGAGGGCAAATCGGCGCTGGACGCCACGCGCAGCGCCTGGCAGGCCACGGCCCGCGCATGGGAGCAGTTGTCCGCCGTGTCCGTGGGTCCCGTTATCGCCCGCCGCAGCCAGCGCGCCATCGACTTCACGCCCACCCGCCCGGCGCTGATCGAGAAAGCCATCGTCGCCCAGCCCCAGGGCGCCAAGGCATTCGAGCGCATCGGAACCCCCGCCAAGGGCCTGCCCGCGCTGGAATGGCTGCTGTGGACACGCCCTGCCCAACCCGGCAGCACCGCTTGCAGCTACGCGCACGAAGTGGCCCAAGATGTGGCGCGTGAATCCGCCGCGCTCGCCAAAGCCTACGCCGACGCGGCGACCACCGACTGGGGCGCCGAAGGCGAGCAGGAGCAGTCCACCCAGGCCATCAGCGAGTTTGTGAACCAGTGGGTGGGCGGCATCGAACGCCTGCGCTGGGCGCAGATGGACAAGCCGCTGCGCGCGGCCGGATCGGGATCTGGCGCACGCACGCCGGATTACCCCCGTACCGCCAGTGGCAGTACGCTGCCCGCCTGGGCCGCCACCTGGGGCGGGCTGCGCAGCCTGACCACCCTGCCCGCCAACGCGGAGATCCCCGCCGCTGGCGAGGCGCTGGTGCCGCTGGAGATGTACCTGCGCGGCAAGGGCCTGAACCCGCTGGCCGACAAGCTGCGCCAGGCCACCGACAAGGTGGACGCATCGATGGCGCAGGTGCAGAAGTCCGGCCTGCAGAACAAGGCCGCCATCCAGCAGACCGCGCGGGACCTGGCCGCGCTCAAGTTCCTGGCCGAGTCCGAGGTGGCGCCTGCACTGCAGGTGAGCATCGGCTTCTCGGATGCGGATGGCGACTGAACCTGGCAGCCCCCCCGAGGCGCTGCGCGCCTTCCACCCTGCCCCGGGCATACCGCTGGGCCAACGTCGGCGCGCGCTGCTCGCCTTGGCAGGCTGGGGCGCCTGGGCGCTCACCCCCCGCCCTGCGTGGGCCCACAACCCGGGCAGCAGTGTGCAACTGGCCGCGGCCTGGGAGCTCCAAGGCAGCTTCCACATCGGCTTGCTATCCACAACGGAAGGCGCTGGGCAGGCGCTGCAGGTCCACGACGCGCTGGGAGTGCCGACGCGCGCCCACGGCTTGTGCGTGCTGCCAGGCGGCGCCGTGTTGGCCACAGCCCGCCGCCCCGGCGACTGGCTGGTGCGCTGGCAGCCCGGCCAGGGCACCGAGCCGCAATGGTTGTGGCAGGACGGTGCGCGCAGCTTCAACGGCCACGTGCTGCCCAGCCCCGATGGCCGCCAGATCTACACCACCGAAACCGACGCCGACACCGGCGCCAGCTGGGTGGCTGTGCGCGATGCGCGCACGCTGGAAAAAACGGCCGAGTGGCCCACCCACGGCATCGACGCGCACGAACTGGTCTGGGACATGCGCAACACCGCCAGCGGCGCACCCACCCTTCTCGTCGCCAACGGCGGCGTGCCCACCGCGCCCGAGACCGGCCGCGCCAAGCGCGCGCTGCACACCATGGACTCGTCCCTCGTGCGCCTGGACGCGCGCACCGGCCGCCAGCTCGGCCAATGGCGCCTGGAGGCCGACCCGCGCCTCAGCCTGCGCCACCTGGCCTGGAGCCCCGATGCCCACACGCTGGGCATTGCGCTGCAGGCCGAGCATGACGACCATGCGCTGAAAAACGCCGCCCCCGTGCTCGCGCTGTTTGACGGCAACATGCTGCGCACCGTGGCTGCACCCGAGCCCGTGGCCCCCCGCCTGCAAGGTTACGGCGGCAGCATGGCCGCCACACCCACCGGCTGGGCCGTGAGCTGCCCCCGCGCGCATGGAATCGCCCTGTTTTCCTTGCAGGGCACATGGCAAGGCCTGGTGCTGCTGCCCGAGGCCTGCCCCCTGGCCGTGCACGGCAGCGTGCTGTGGGCCGGCGGCCTGGCGGGCAGCCTGCAGAACGCGCAGGCGCCAGCGCCGCTCATGCACCCGCACGGCGCCGGCCTGCAGGGCGCGCGGCTCGACAACCACTGGGTGACGGCGGCGCCGTGGCAGGGCTGAGGAAATTCGAGCAAAAACAGGTTCCAGCGCTGAAAGCTATATAAAAAATAGCATCTCTCTCAACCCTGCCGCGCAAAGCGGCCGGGCGGAACGCCCACATGCCGGCTGAACGCCGTGCTGAAGGTGCTGGCCGAGCTGTAGCCCACGCGTTCTGCCACATCGGCCACGCCCAGCCGTCCCGCGCTGAGCAACTGCTTGGCCAGGGCCATGCGCCAGGCCAGCAGGTATTCCATCGGCGGCAGGCCCACGGCGCGCGAAAACCGCTCGAAGAAGGTCGAGCGCGACAGCGCCGCCTCGCGCGCCAGCGCCTGCACTGTCCACGCCCGCTCCGGGGCGCTGTGCATCAGCCGCAGTCCCACGGCCACGCGCGCATCGGCCAGCCCGCGCAGCAGGCCGGGCGGGGCGCCCTCGTGTTGGCCCGAGCGCAATGCTTCGATCAGCAGCAGCTCCACCAATCGCTCCAGCACCAGGTCGCGCCCCGGCAGCGCGGCCAGGCACTCTTGCCGCACCAGCTGCACCAGCGTGAGCAGGCGCTCACTGCCGCGCACGTGCAGCAGTGCGGGCAGCAGCGACACCAGCAGCGCCGCATCGGCCGATTCGAATGCGAAGTAGCCGCCCAGCATGCGCATGTCCGGCGGGCCCTCGGGCGTGCCGTGGCGCAGCCCATGCTCCCCTTCGGGCACCGGCGGCAGGTCGTGCGGGTCGCGCAGCAGCGGCGTGGTGGCCCCCGGCTGCAGGGCCGACAACGTGAACCCCGGCGTAGCCGGCAGCAGCACAAAGTCGCCTGCCTGGAGCGTGACTGCCTCCTGCCCCGCCACCGCCAGCAGGCACTGCCCTTCCAGCATGGCGCAGAAGCTGGGCTGGCCGAATTCGGTGTAGCGCACAGCCCAGGCGCCCGCGCCGCTGATCACCTTGGAGAACACCGCACGCGGCCGCAACAGCGTGATCACCTGGGCCAATGGGTCGGTCAAGACAAGACTCCTGCGAATTAAATGTGGACTATTTATTGTAGATAGTTCGGCTTTGGCCCGGTATCGTTGTCCCCACGGATTTCCCGTGCAACCCCCTTCTTCTTTCGATCCCCAGGAGCTCGACCCATGAAAACCATCCTCATCACCGGCTGCTCATCCGGCTACGGCCTGGCCACTGCGCTGCATTTCCACGCCCAGGGCTGGAACGTCATCGCAACCATGCGCACGCCGCGCACCGGCGTGCTGCCCGCTTCCCCGCGCCTGCGCTTGCTGCCGCTGGACGTGACCCAGCCCACCAGCATTGCCCAGGCCCTGCGGGATGCCGGACCCATCGACGTGCTGGTAAACAACGCGGGCCTGGGCCTGTTCGGTGCCTTCGAGGCCACGCCCATGGCCACCGTGCGCGAGATCTTCGAGACCAACACCTTCGGCACCCTGGCCATGACGCACGCCGTGCTGCCGCAGATGCGCCAGCGCGGCGCGGGCCTGGTGGTCAACGTGACCTCCAGTGCCACGCTGGCACCCATGCCCCTGGTGGCGGCCTACACCGCCAGCAAGACGGCTGTCGAGGGGTTCACCGCCTCACTGGCGCTGGAATTGCAAGCCTTTGGCGTGCGCGTGAAACTGGTCCAGCCCGGCTATGCCCCCACCACCCAATTCACCGCCAACGGCGCTGAGCGCATGCAAGGGCTGATCCCCGAGGCTTACGCCGCCTACGCGCAGTCGGTTTTCGCCGCACTGGGGCAGACGCGGGCAGTCACCACCGCACAGGATGTGGCCGAGACGGTGTGGACGGCAGTGAACGATTCGTCGCAGCGGTTGCGCTACGCGGCAGGGGCGGATGCGGTGGCGCTGGCGGAGGCGGTGTGCGGAGAAGGCTGTCTCAGCGAGCCACGCAAGCAACTATCAAAACCATAGCATCTCGCGCTTATCCAGCGGGCGCCAGCAGCGATTTTTTTCTACCACTCAAAGCGCCCCTGGCTCTCAACGCCCGG
>NZ_JALEGG010000131.1 GCF_022763525.1 Acidovorax sp. | reverse complement strand
TCTTCGAGCCTTTCTACCGCCTGCCCGGTGCCAGCGAACGCGCAGGCGGCGTGGGACTGGGGCTGGCGCTGGTGCGCTCGATTGCGGGGCGGCACAACGGGACGGTGCATTGCGAGGACCGGCCGGATGGGAAGAGCGGTGCGTGTTTTGTGTTGCGGCTGCCGTTGTCGCGGTGAAGACCGGCAACGTCGCGCCCGGGGCGTTTGGTTTCACCCGGCCGTTCGGGCGAAACCAGTGAAGGCTCAGGCCGAACGGACGGGGTCGCGCCACCGCCATGCCATGGCCCCATATAAGCCGGCCCCCACCACCAGCACACACCCGGCCACTCCCAGCGCCCATTCAAACCCCTGCGCCTGAGACCCTGCCCGCGCCAGCAGGGCCGCCGCCATCGGTGGTCCCGCGATCTGCCCGATGCCGTACAGCGCCGTGAGCAGCCCCGTGAACCCCGCCGCCGCCTGCGGCCACTGGTGGCGCGCCTCCTGCAGGGCGAAGAACGTGATGGCCGTGAACGGCAGCCCCAGCAGCAGGCTGCCCAGCGCAAAGCCCGCGCGCCCCGGCCACAGCAGCGGCAGGGCGATGGCCGCCGCCTGCAAGGCGTAGGCCCAGGCCAGCAGCACCCGGCGATCGCGCGTGGGCGCGATGCGGGTGGACAGCAGCGCACCCAGCGCCACGCCCGCGCCGAAGATGGGCCAGAACAGGTCGGGCCACACCGAGCCGGCCGGCAAAGCGGCCCGCGCGATCACGGGCAGGAAGGTGGCAGTGACGATGTAGCCCAGGCCCGCCAGGCCATAGGCGAAAGCCAGCAGGGTCCGTTCGGCCGCCGGGTGGGGCGCGGGCCGCTGGAGCGCAGGCGCCGCCGCGGGTCCGGTGGCACCTGCGGCCGGGGCTTCCGCGCCCTGCACTACCGGCCACACCAGTGCGCACAGCAGGGCCGCCAGCAGCGCAAACACGGCCCAGCCGGCGGCGGCGCTCCAGCCCGCAGCCACCATGGCCCCCGTGGGCAGGCCGGTGGCGACGATGCCCAGGCCCGGCCCGCAGAAGATGAGCCCACCCAGCGCCGGCCGCCCGAGGTGAGCGAGCCGCCCCATGCACCAGTTGGCCGTGCCCAGGAACACCATGGCGCTGGCCACGCCGGCCAGCAGGCGCATCAGCGGCCACACCGTGGGCCAAGGCAGGGCGAGCGCTGCCGTGAGGAGCACCGTGGCCACCAGGCCGCCGCGGACCAGGGCGGCGTTGCCCGGCACACCACCCGCGCGCCGCCCCAGCCAAGGCAGGGCCATGTAGAGCAGCGCCCCCGCCAGATAGCCCGCATAGTTGGCCGTGGCCAGCCAGCTGCCGGTGGCAATGTCCACCACGCCGTCGTGCAGCATCATGGGCAGCAGGGGGGTGAAGGCAAACCGGCCAATGCCCATGGCCGCCGCCAGCGCGGCCATGCCGGCCAGTGCGACCTGGAGTGCGGCCGCCCCGGCATCGCCGTGGCGGCCTGCGGAAGTGGATGGAATGAGTGGGGTCACGATAGGGAGTTGCCCGGCATTGGATAGCGGCTTATGATCTTAACAAGAGATTTAATTTTTCGTATCAATCATTTTTTGAGATGGATAAGCCATCCCTTTTGCTGGACCTCTCCGCGCTCGAGATCTTCCGCACCGTGGCCGCGGAAGGCAGCGTGACGCGCGCGGCCGAGCGCCTGCAGCGCGTGCAGTCCAACGTGACCACGCGGGTGCGCCAGTTGGAGACCGACCTGGGTACTCCCCTGTTCCTGCGCGAGGGCAAGCGCATGGCGTTGACGCCCGAAGGCGAGGTGTTGCGCGGTTATGCAGACCGGCTGTTGGCCCTGGCCGAGGAGGCGCGGCAGGCCGTGCGGCCCGGTGCGCCCACCGGGCGCCTGCGCCTGGGGTCGATGGAGAGCACGGCCGCCAGCCGCCTGCCCGAGCCGCTGGCGCAACTGCACCACCGGTGGCCCCAGGTGGCATTGGAGCTGACCACGGCGCCCACCCGCGTGCTGGTGGAGCGGTTGCGCGCCCACACGCTGGACGCGGTACTGGTAGCCTGGCCGCCAGGACAGCCGCCCGACCCGACGCTGGAAACCCGGCACGTCTTCACCGAAGAGCTGGTGCTGGTGCTGCCCCCGGGGCATCCGCCCGTCACGAGCCCGCAGGACGTGCAGCCCGGCACGCTGGCGGTGTTTGAACCCGGCTGCACCTACCGGGGCATTGCGCAGGCGTGGTTTGCGCCACTGCCGCAGCCCCTGCAACTGCTGGAGCTGGGTTCTTACCACGCCATCCTGGCCAGCGTGGCCGGTGGCGGCAGCGTGGGCATCGTGCCGCGCTCGGTGCTCCAGCTCTCCCCCCACGCCGCGCTGCTGGTGCAGCAGCCGCTCACCACCATCGAGACGCTGCTCACCTGGCGCCAGGGCTACCGCTCGGCGGCGCTGGATGCGCTGCTGCAAGTCCTTCTTGCCGGTTGACCTGACCGCCCTCCCGCCGCTTTGCCACTTTTCATGAACGGAACGCCCCCATGACCGACCGCCGCCTGCGCACCGCCCTTTCCCTTCGCCTGCCCATCGTGCAAGGCCCCATGACGGGTGCCGACACCCCGGCCCTGGCGGCCGCCGTCTCTGCGGCAGGCGGCCTGGGGATTCTGGGCTGCGGCATGCGCTCGCCCACGGCCATGGCCGAGGCCGCAGCCGAGGTACGCCGCCGCACCGACCGGCCGTTTGGCCTGAACCTGTTCGTGCAGGACACCCCCACCCCCGACGCCGCCACGGTAGATCAGGCGTTGGCCCGGCTGGCGCCGCTGTATGCCGAATTCGGCCTGCAGGCCGCTGCGCCCGCGCGCTGGTGCGAAGATTTCCGCGCCCAGTTCGAAGCCCTGATCGAGGCCCGGCCCGCCGTGGCAAGCTTCACGTTCGGCATCCTCAGCGCAACGCAGGTCGAGCGGCTGCACAGCGCAGGCTGTTACGTCATCGGCACCGCCACCACGGTGGCGGAAGCCGTCGCGTGGGCCGATGTGGGCGCAGACGCGGTGGTCGCTTCGGGCATGGAAGCCGGCGGCCACCGGGGCACCTTTCTGGCCACAGGCCGCCCCCAGGCGGAAGGGCTGGCGCCCGCGGACTCCGCCGTGCGCGCCGGCGTCCCATCGCAGGCCGACTTTGCTGCCGCCATGGTGGGCACGCTCGCGCTGGTTCCGCAGTGCGTCGACGCGCTGGCCCCCCGCGGCATGCCCGTGATCGCGGCGGGCGGCATCATGGACGGGCGCGGCATCGCTGCCGCACAGGCGCTGGGCGCCGAGGCAGCGCAGATGGGCACCGCCTTCCTGGCCTGCGACGAGTCGGGCATCGGCCGCGCCTACCGCGATGCCATGGGCAGCGCCACCGCCACCGACACGCGCACTACCCGCGTCTTCTCGGGCCGGCCCGCACGCGGCATCGTCAACCCCATGCTCCAGAAGCTGCACGCCCACGAGACCGAGGTGCCCGCCTACCCGGTGCAGAACGCCCTCACCGGCGCCCTGCGCCGCGCCGCGGCCGAGGCTGGCCGCGCCGATCACCTGTCCCTCTGGGCCGGCCAGGGTGTCGCCGCCGTGCGCCCCATGCCGGCCGCATCCCTGGTGGCGACGCTGGAGGCGGAATGGCGGGCCGCGCTGGCAGAGCAGGCGGCGCTGCTGGAAGCACAGTAAAGCTATTGATTTGATAGCAATCAGCGCTTGATGGATAATCGCCACAGTCCGTTTTTATTCAGATGCGCGGTTCGCAGGCCCGCGAGGTGCATGGCAAGTGCCCTGGCTTTGACAAGCTCAGTCCGAACGGGGGAGATGCGGGTTGCGGAAAGCCGGGGTGGAGACGGGGCGGGCGTCCCGCCTGGCGCCGCGCACAGCCTTCAACACCGGCGCGGCCCAGACCAGGGCCACCGTGGAACTGGCTTTGCCAGGCCACCGGTCGCGTCCCCCTTCCGCAGGAGAGGGGGAAGGCGCGCAGCGCCTCAGGGGGGAGCCGTCACTGCTTCCAGGGCAGTTCCCGCGCCGGCCCCTGGATGACGGGCGGCCGGGCGTTGATCTGCTCGCCCGCCAGCACGCGTTCGTACATGCGCAGGTAGTTGCGCGCCATGCGCTCGGCGCCAAAGTGCTCCACCACGTGCTGGT
>NZ_JALEGG010000130.1 GCF_022763525.1 Acidovorax sp. | reverse complement strand
GACGCTTGGGAAGTGGTGCGCCATCAGCAGCTTGACCAGGGTCTGAAAGTGCGTGGAGTCCTCGATCAGCAGCACGCGCTGCGGGGCGGCTGCAGCCGACTCCGCGTGGCCTCCGCCCCGTTCGGCGCGGGGCGAATCCGCTGACACGGCCGCCGCGATCTCCGGTCCCGGCAGCGGGGACGGCGATGACGCCCCCCCTTGCCGCCGCGCCAGCCATTGCTCGACCGAGGCCTTCGCAATGCGCCGATGCCCCCCGGGGGTCTTCCACGCCTCGAGTTCCCCCCGGTCCACCATCAGCTGGACAGACCGCACGGCCATCCCCAGCACCCGCGCCACATCGCGCGTACTGCAATCCTCCGGCAACGAAGCCATTTCGCTGGTGTCCATGCGCGAGATTTTATCAGTTCACAAAACCGTTTTTATGATAAAATTGATACATTCGCACATAAGATTCGCATCATGAGCCAACGCATCTTGATTGTTGAAGACCACGCCGACATCCGGCGGCTGATCCGCATGACGCTGGAATTCGAGGACCATGAAATCCACGAGGTCACTAACGCTGACGAAGGGCTGGCCGCAGTCGAACGCTTGCGCCCCCAACTGCTGCTGCTGGACATCATGATGCCGGGCAGCATGGACGGTCTGGCGCTTTGCCGTCTGGTCAAAAGCACCCCCGCGCTGGGCAGCCCCTGGGTGGTGCTGCTGACCGCGCGCGGGCAAAGCCAGGACATCGAAGCGGGCATGCTGGCCGGTGCCGATGCGTACTTGCTCAAGCCCTTCAGCCCGTTGAAGCTGATCGAGACTATCAACAGCCTGGGCACGACCTTCATGGAAGCACCATGAGCCAGGCAATCCACAGGCGGTCGAGACGCTGATGAAGCAACCAGCACAAGCATTCCAGCCGACTGCTGTGAACTGCTTTGCGCACCACCGCGCGGGACATCCTGGCCCTGCGCGACCGCGTGACCGCGGTGCGTATGGCCTTTTTCTAACGAGCAGGGAGGTCGCGCCATGACAGCGAGCATCTTCCAACGATGGGCCGCCGCAATGGCCCTTTTCATGGGCGCCATGGGGTGCATTCCTGCCGGCGCAGGCGAGGTTCAAAACCGCGTTCTCGCAGAGGGGGAGCTCAAGGTCTGCATCTGGCCCGCCTACCAGGGCATCACATTTCGGGACCCACGTTCCGGCCGGCTGAGCGGGCTGGACATTGACCTGGCCACAGCGCTGGCGAGCGACCTGCACGTCAAGCTGCGGTTCGTCGACTCGTCCTTCGTGGCCCTGGTGTCCGACCTGCTCACCGATGCGTGCGACGTGGCCATGTTCGGTGTGGCCATGCTGCCGCAACGCACGGAACGGCTGCAGTTTTCGGCGCCCTATCTGCAAAGCGACATTTACGCGGTAACGACCCGAAGCAGCCGGGTTGTGCGGCAATGGGACGACATCGACCAGCCGGGCGTGCTGGTGGGCGTGCAGGCGGGCACTTTCATGGAGCCCGTGATGCGGCAACGCCTGCGTCGGGCGGGGCTGGTCTCGATCCAGCTCCCGCAGACGCGGGAGCGAGAGCTCCTGGCGGGCCGGGTGGACGTGTTCATGGTGGACTACCCCTACGGCCACGCCTTGACCGAAAACACCGACTGGGCTGCGTTGCTAGGACCTGCCAAGCCCTTTCATGTGCTGCCCTACGCCTACCCCAGCAAGCCGGGCGACGCCCAGTGGCAAGCCACGCTCAATGGCTTTGTCGAACGCATCCGGCGAGATGGCCGGCTGGATGCCGCGGCGCGCCGTCATGGGCTGGAGAAGCTCCTGCTGCCCTAAGAACGTGTTCAAAGAGCCTCCAAGACTCCATGAAGCAAATCATTTCCACGGCCCGGCGCCGTTTCTCCCGCATCGCAAGCTACCGAGTGCTGGCTGGCGGTCTGGCCCTCACGCTGAGCGTGCTCGTCGGCACGGCAGCCCTCATGTGGCTTGAGCTGCGCAGCGCCGAGGCGCAGGACCGGCGCCAGCTCGATTTGCTGGCCACCGTCATGGAGGCCCAAAGCACACAGGTGTTTGACAACGCCAAGCTGGCCCTGGATAGCTTGGCCAAGAGCGTGGCAACTGGCGACCGGACAGCCGCACAGCTTCAAGAGCAGCAGTCAATGCTCCTGCAGGGCCTTCCGTTCCTGCGCAGCATGGCCGTCGTGAGCCTGCAAGGCCAGGTGCTGGCATCCACAGCGCCCGCAGACCGCAGCGGGCAGATTGACCTGCAGCAACTGCAGTTGACCTCCCTGACCGAAGAGCGCGCCACCATCGGCCCCTGGGCGCCGGGTCGCACGCTGACCCATGACGCCCGCCACAGCACGGCGCCCCCTGCCCTGGGCTTTATCCCGATGGCCCGCCTGGTTCGGGTCTCGGCAGGCGTCCCGGTCGCGCTGGTGGCGCAAATCAATCCTGATGCCCTGGCGACCTACCAGCAGCGGCTGTTGGAGGCCGCCGCACCTGGCACGCAAGTGCTGCTGGCGCTGGACAACGGCTCCCTGCTGAGCCAGGTCGGCAACCCGGACCTGCCCCCGGGCAGCAGCCTGGGAACGCAACCGTTGTTCCAGGGCTTGCAGCCCGGACATCGGGGGACGCACGGGCCTCTGCAGGCCACAGCTTCGACTCCTTCGCGCAGCCTCGGCGCGTGGCGCCGGTCCGCCACCCATCCCATGCTGGTCCTGGTGGAGCAGCCTTACGAGGCCACCACCGCACAGTGGCTGGGATCCTTGCGAGGTCCGCTGCTGTTCATGGCCGTGGCGCTGACAGTGATCGGTTTTCTCACCCGTGTGGCATGGCGCAACGCCCGCGCTCGCGAAGCCGCACAGCGCGAACGCGACGAAGCCCAGCAAGAAACCGCCCGGCGGGAGCAAGAGCTTTCCGTGTTGTTCAGGAGTGTGCAGGAGCTGATCTTCCGCACCGATGCGCAAGGCGCGATACGCTTCGCCAACCCCCGCTGGCAGGCCATGACCGCCCAACCCGCTGAAATGGCGCAAGGGCAGCATCTGTGGGATGTGGTGCACCCTGAATTCCGCGACCGCGTGGGCGCGTTGTTCGATCCGAAGGACCCTTCGGGCATCCGCATGGCCCAGGCGCACTTCTGCGGCCCCACCGGCGAGACGCATGCGCTCGATATTTCCGTGGTTCCCTTGCGCGACCGCTCCGGCAGGCTGCGGGGTTTCGCCGGCAGCGCTGTGGATGTCACCGCCCTGCTGGCGGCGCAACAGCGCCTACAGGAGCAGCTTGCCTTCACGGGGCAGATCTTCGAATGCAGTCCGCTGCCCATCTGCATGACGGACCCGCAGGGCCGCTACCTTTCGGTCAACCAGGCATGGGAGGCATTCTTGGGGCTTTCCCGCACCGAAGTCCTGGGAAAGCGCGCCGCCGAGGTTCTGCCACACGAAGAAGCGCGGGCGTACAGCGCGCACGATGAGCAAGTGCTCAGCGATGGCGGGCGCCTGCGTTACCAGGAACACGTCCGGGGAGCGGACGGGCGCTGGCGCGACGTGCAGATCACCAAGGTCCTCGTCCCCTCCCGGCAGGGTCCGCCGGCGGGCATCCTGGTGGCCAAGATGGACATCACCGAGTTCCTGGCCGCGCGCGACCTGGCCGAGGAAGCCTCGCGCTCCCAGGCGGAATTCGTGGCCAACATCAGCCACGAACTGCGAACGCCCTTGCAGTCCATCCTGGGCTTTTCCGAGCTGGGAGCAGAACGCGGACGCCACCAGGACCGGTTCGCGTCCATGTTCGCGGAGATCCACGATGCGGGCCAGCGCATGCTGGTGCTGGTCAATGACCTGCTCGACATCGCCAAAATCGAAAGCACGGTGGGGACTTTCCATTTCGACCGCGCCGACGTGCGCGAACTGATCGAGCACGTGGCGGGCGAGATGGCACCCATGCTGAGCGGCAAGCGCCTGAGCTTGAACCTGCGCCTGGGCCGCGTACCGTTGATCGCCAAGGTCGATCCGACGCGCTTCCAGCAGGTAGTGCGCAACGTGCTGGGCAACGCCGTGAAGTTCTCGCCCGAAGACAGCATCATCGAAGTGGCGGCCCAGGCCTCGCACGACCACAGCATCCAGATCCAGGTGCGCGATCAAGGGCCGGGCATTCCCGCAGCTGAGCTGGAGACGGTGTTCCAGCCGTTTGTCCAGTCGAGCAAGACACGCGACGGTTCGGGCGGCACGGGCCTGGGCTTGGCCATCTGCCGCAAGATCATCGCCGCCCATGGCGGGAGCATCCACGCCACGAACGCACCCGATGGGGGCGCAATATTCCATATCATGCTGCTGACCGCCGAATACACCGACACGATGCCGGCGCCCCTTGCATGATCAAGCACTTGCTGCCCCCGTCCCGGTGGCGCCGCGACCCGGCGCTCACCTACTTCATCGTGGCCTGCGTGTTCAGCGCCCTGGTGCTGCTGGGTGCCTGGGCCACCATGGCGACCATGCTGAACTGGCAGTGGAAGGAGACTCTGGGCGCGGAGATGCGCCAGAACGCCAACATCGCCGTGGCCCTGAAGGCACACACCCTTCGCATCCTGGACACCGTGGATCAGGCCATGGGGCGACTCGAGAACACCGCCAAAGATGGGCCGGTGGAAGGCGGCGACCTCATCGCCATCGCCAACGAAACCGGCATGGTGCCCCATGTTCTGACGCAACTCTCGCTCATCGGTCCCGATGGGCGCTTCCAGGGCAGCAACCTCGACCCGGACGGCTCCCGCAGCAACCATGTGAACCTGATGGACCGCGATCACATCCGCGTCCATCTGCAGCCCGATACTGCGGGGCCAGCGGCCAGGGGCATGCTGCACAACGGCCTCTTCATCAGCAAGGCCATCGTCGGCAAGGTGTCTGGCGTCGCCAGCATTCAGCTGTCGCGCAAGATCGTTGGGAGCAATGGCGCCACCCTGGGCGTGGTGGTCGCCTCGCTCAACCCGGGCCATTTCGCCGAGGTCTACCGCCATGTGGAACTGGGCAGCGAAGGCGGGGTCGTCCTGGCGGGCCTGGACGGAACCCTGCGGGTGCGCGTCAGGGGTGGCGCCCCCCTGGAGGCCGACAAGCCGCTGCCCACGGCACTCCTGCAAACCGTGCAGGATCAGGAAAGTGGCGCGGTACTCAGCGCATCCGCCGATGGCCTATCGCGCATCATCGGTTTCAGCCGCGTGGGTGGCTACCCGCTGGTGGTTCTCAGCGGAACCTCGGAAGAGCAGGCTTTCGCGCCATGGCGCACCACACGCAACACCATCTTCTGGCTGACGGTGCTGCTGAGCATTGCCGTGATCGCTTTCGTGGCAGTGTTCCTGGGCAGCATCCGCCGGCTGGCCGTCAGCCACGCGGCGCTGCAGCACAGCGAGGCCAAAGCCCAGCACGCCAACCAGGCCAAAAGCGAGTTTCTCGCGGCAATGTCGCACGAGTTGCGCACCCCTCTGACCAGCATTCGCGGCTTCGCCGAACTGATGGAGCTGCGCAGCAAGGACGCGCAGACCCGCGAGCAGGCCAGCTACATCCGCCATGGAGCCGAACACCTCAACGCCTTGCTCACCGAAATCCTGGACCTGGCCCGCATCGAGGCCGGTGCGATGCCGGCACATTTCGAGCCGGTGGATCTGCAGGGCCTGGTGCAGGACGTGATCGAACTCTTTCGCGTCAGCGCCCTGGCCAAGTCGCTGGCGCTCGACGCCACCACGGCTCCGGCCGTGCCTCAGCGCCTGGTCACGGACGGTCTCAAGCTCAAGCAGATCCTCAACAACCTGCTGTCCAACGCCATCAAGTTCACGCCCTCCGGCGCCGTGCGCCTGGAGGTGGCGATGAGCCCCGATGAGCGGGCGGTGCTCTTTCAGGTGTCAGACAGCGGACCTGGCATACCTGCCCACTTGCACGACGCCATTTTCGAGAAGTTCAGCCAGGGACACGCACGCATCAGCTACGAACATGGCGGCACGGGCCTGGGGCTTTCACTGTCGCGCGCGCTGGCCAAGCTGCTGGGCGGCACCCTGACGGTGGAGTCCCGCGCGGGGGACGGCTCCACGTTCACGTTGTCGCTGCCCGTACAAGCCCCAATCACCTCGACCTCGCCCACGATGGCCGAGCCGTGAGCGCGAGGGAGTTGGCACCGCCGTTTTTCGTCAGCAGGCCGGTCAGAGCGCGTGCCCGAAGCGGTCCAGGCGCGGTGCCCAGTTCGACAGGATGTCGGCCGACACCAGCACGCGCCGCGCCTGGCCAATGAGCAGATGGCGCGGCACGAAACCGATGAAGCGCGAGTCGGCGCTGTTGTCCCGGTTGTCACCCAGCACCAGATACTGCCCCTCGGGCACGGTCACCGGGCCGAAACTGCTCCGTGCCGAAACACCTTGCAGCCACTGCACCCGGCGCTCCTGGCCGGCCAGGTGCTCGGTCCATCGGGTGGCGGGCACCTGGGCACCCAGTTCAGCCAGGGTTTCGATCACAGCCTCGGGCGCCTCGTAGCGCGCCGCTTCGCCGTTGAGGTAAAGCACCTCTTCGCGCATCTCCAGGGTGTCACCCGGCAGCGCCGCGATGCGCTTGATGAGCCGCCTGCCGTCCTGCGGCGACGAAAAGGTCACCACGTCGCCCCGCTCGGGCTCGCCCAGGCGCGCCACCACCACGTCGGTCAACGGCAGCTTCAGGTCGTAGGCCAGGCGGTTGACGAAGACCACATCCCCCTCCAGCAACGTGGGCCGCATGGAGCCCGAGGGAATGGGGTTCCAGTCGGCCACCGCGGTGCGAAAGATGCCCAGGCACAGCAAAAACACGAGGAACCCACGGTTCGAATGAATCCATTTCTTCAGCAGCATCACAACAAGCTCCCGCGCTCGACAACGGCGCGCCCTGCTCGGACGCGATGCTTGCCGCTTGGTTCCGTCGCACGGGGGCGAAAGCCGCCACCTGCAGAGATCTCCTCAGCGCCACAGACTGCCCGCTTGCCACCGCGCTGGCAGCGCGCGCAGCCCCACCAGTGCACCCGCGGAACTGGCGTTTCCAGGCCGCTGGGTGCGTCCCGTCGAGGGGAAGCGGCGCAGCCGCTCTGGGGGGCTACCTCTTCCTCGCCCGCGGGTGCGCCGCGTCATACACCTGGGCCAGGTGCTGGAAGTCAAGGCGCGTATAGACCTGCGTCGTGGTGATGTTGGCGTGGCCCAGCAGCTCCTGCACCGCGCGCAGGTCGCCGCTGCTTTGCAGCAGATGGCTGGCAAACGAATGGCGCAGCATGTGCGGGTGCACGGGCGTGGTCAGCCCGGCCTGCTGGCTGCGCTGGCGCAGGCGCAGCCAGATCGACTGGGCCGTGAGCCGCTTGCCGCGCTGGCCCACGAACAGCGCCGTGTCGAGCAGCGCCGAACCTTCGCCGCCAAACGGCGCAGCCCGCAAGGCCAGCCACGCCTGCAACGCCGCCGTGGCCGCGCTACCCACCGGCACACTGCGGCGCTTGCTGCCCTTGCCGAACACGTGGGCCTCGCCGGCTTGCAGGTCAACCCAGCCCCGGCCCAGGCGCTGGGTGTCGGCGTTGGGAAGGGCATCGAGCCCCGCGAGTTCGCCCACCCGCAGTCCGCAACCGTAGAGCAGCTCGACCATGGCCGCATCGCGCGCCTCCAGCCAGGGGTCGGCGCCAGATTGATCGAACTCGGCGAGCCGTACCGCGTCGTCCACGGGGAGTGCCTTGGGTAGCGGCTTGGGTGCCTTGGGGGCACGCACGTCCTGCACGGGGTTGTGGGGAACCAGGCCCTGCCGCCCGGCCCAGGCAAAGAATCCCCGCCAGCCCGAGAGGATGAGCGCAATGCCCCGCCCGCTGCGCCCCCCGCTGTGCATCTGGGCCACGAAACGGCGGATATGGGCGCTCGTGAGCTGCAGCAACGGCACGTTGACCCCGGCGGAAAACTGCGCAAGCTTTTCAAGGTCCAGCGTGTAGAGCGCAAGCGTGCGTGCCGCAAGCCGCTTCTCCACGCGCACGTGCTCCAGGTAGCGCAGGACGTGGGGGTCGGGGTGTGCCTCAGGCATCCCGCTGCGGCCTTAGAAACGGCGCGCGGCGCACGCGACTGGGGCGGCACCGTTGAGCGGACGGCGCGCAAGGGCCGCCTCGCCGCCCAGGCGGCGCTTCGCTTGCGTGCCCAGGAGGCGCTTCGCTTGCAGGCGCTGGCGTCGTCCCCCCGCCCCAGGTGCGGCGCTGCGAGAGTGGGGGGAAGCAGCGCAGCCGCTCAGGGAGTGTGTCATTTCAAGCGCAGCAGCGCAGCGCTGGCGATTTCCGCCATGCGCGACAGGAAATCGGTCCCCATGGTGGCATCAAACCGCTGCGGATCGTGCGATCCCAGCACCAGCAGGCCAAACGCGGGCGTGGCGCTGTCGATGGCACCCTGGCGCAGGGGCAGCAGGGCCAGCGACTGGGCGGGCTCGCCCGCTTCCTGGGCCAGCCAGGCGGCGGGTTCGAAGCCCAGGTTGGGGCCGCAGAACGGCATGGTCAGCGACGAGGCGAACGCACGCGCGTCTTCGCTCACGCCCTGGGTGAAGTCGGCATCGATGTAGGGCGCGGCCACTTCCCACACCCGCACCGCCGCCTGGGGCACGTCGAACAGCGTGCGCACGCCATCGACCACGGCCTGGGGCAGGTCGAACGGGTCGCGCACCTGCAGCAGGCTGCTGGTCCACTGGTGGACCTTGTGGGCAATGGCCGCGTTGTCGGTGCTGTTGCGCACCATTTCCATGATGCGGTGCTCCAGCCCCTTGATCTTCTCGCGCAGCATCTCCGCCTGCCGCTCCTGCAGGCTCACCGCGCGCGCGCCGTGGGGGCTGGTGATCTGCACGCTGGCCAGCACTTCGGCGTGGCGCTCGAAGAAGCCCGGCGTGTTGGCCAGGAACTGGGCGATGTCGTCTTCGGTGATGGGAGGGATGTGGGTGGTCATGGGAGGGTGTCAGGGATGTCGATCTGGCCTTCGAACACGGTGGTCGCCGGGCCGGTCATGAAAACGGAGTCGGCCTCCTGGCCGCTCCAGGCAATGGTGAGGCGGCCGCCGCGCGTGTCCACGTGCACCTCATGGTCGAGCAGGCCCAGGCGAATGCCCGCAGAGACAGCCGCACAGGCCCCCGTGCCGCAAGCCAGGGTTTCGCCCACGCCGCGCTCGAACACGCGCAGCCGCACATGGCCGCGGTCCACGATCTGCAGAAAACCCGCGTTCACGCGCTGCGGAAAACGCGCATGGCTTTCGATCAAGGGCCCCGCCTCCGCCACGGGAGCAGTGTCCACGTTGTCCACCAGCTGCACGGCATGAGGGTTGCCCATCGAGACAACCGCTACCAAAACAGTAGCTTTCAGCGCTTGGCCATCCAGCGCCAGAGGCCATTTTTGTCCCGATCCTTGCGCTACGGGGCTGAGGCCGGTGGTGTCAAACGGCACTTGGCCGGGATCGAACCGGGGCCGCCCCATGTCCACCGTCACGCGGCCATCGGCGGTCAAGCGCGGGGCGATCACGCCGCTTTTCGTCTGAACCCGGATGGTCTCCTTGCCTGTGAGGCCCCGGTCGTGAACAAACCGCGCAAAACAGCGGGAGCCGTTGCCGCACTGCTCCACCTCGCCGCCATCGGCGTTGTGGATCACGTATTCGAAATCGATGCCGTCGGCCGCTGCCTCGGGGGTGGGGGCGCGCACCGTGAGGATCTGGTCCGCCCCCACGCCAAAGTGGCGGTCGGCCAGGAAGCGGTACTGCGCCGCAGACAGCCCCAGGCGGCCCTGGGTTTCGTCGAGCACCACGAAATCGTTGCCCGCGCCTTGCATTTTGGTGAAGCGAATCAGCATCCGACGGATTATCGTCGTTGGGATCCTCGGCACGAATCTCGCCGGACAAATGGGCGCTGCGGATCGGGATGGGCCGTAAGAACGTGTTTACGATCTTTTCAGGACCGCGCAAGTACCTTGCCGGATGGGACGCAAGGCGCGGTGCGCAGCCAATAGCTCGGCTATTGGCAAACGCCGCAACGCCGCAGACCGCCCGGCAAGGCACTTGCCCGAGGGGTTGGAGTGAAATCGGGCGATTGGACACCCCGGCTGCTTGCATGGGCACGAGCCCATGCGGCGCATCCGAAGCATCCACGCATCCCGATTGCACTCCAACGCGGCCCCGAAAAGATCGTAAACACGTTCTAAGGCGCAAAACCCAGTAATTGCCGCAGCCATTGCGAGTATTGCTTGCGCGGCAGACCGCCCGAGCCCGCAGATGCACACGGTTCGGCAATTCGTGCAGAGGAGCCCCAGCCCGCCAATCACCCCGGGCAGCGCCGGTTTTCATCGCGAACTAGGCTTGCGTTCTTTTGGCGCCTGTGGCCGCCCTTTCACCAACGCAAGGAGTCCTGCATGACCGACCTTTCCGCCTTCGCCATCACCCGCAAGTGGCCCGCACGGCACCCGGACCGCATCCAGCTCTATTCCGTCCCCACGCCCAACGGCGTGAAGGTGTCGATCGCTCTGGAGGAACTGGGCCTGCCTTACGAGCCCCACTTGGTGAGCTTCGAGCACAACGACCAGATGTCGCCCGAGTTTCTTTCGCTCAATCCCAACAACAAGATCCCCGCCATCCTGGACCCGAACGGTCCGGACGGCCAGCCGCTGGCGCTGTCGGAATCAGGCGCCATCCTGGTCTACCTGGCGAGCAAGGCCGGGCAGCTGCTGCCGCAGGACACGGCCGGCCGCTACGAGACCCTGCAATGGCTGATGTGGCAGATGGGCAGCGTCGGCCCCATGTTTGGCCAGCTCGGGTTCTTTCACAAGTTCGCGGGGAAGGACTTTGAAGACAAGCGCCCGCGCGACCGCTACGTGGGCGAATCGAAACGGCTGCTGGGCGTGCTCAACCAGCGCCTGCAGGGCCGCCGCTGGGTGATGGGCGACGAATACACCATCGCCGACATCGCCATCCTGCCGTGGGTGCGCAACCTCGTGGGTTTCTATGGTGCGGGCGATCTGGTGGATTTCGGCCAGTTCACCGAGGTGCAACGGGTGCTGGACGCTTTCGTGGCCCGCCCGGCGGTGGCGCGGGGGCTGACGATTCCGGCGCGGGGCTGACCCCGCAGAGCCGGCTGACCTCGCTGATCCGGCGGTTTTTCCCATCCGCTTTGATTTTGATCAGAGCGCCTGGCCCGCGCCCTGCGGATGCGGCCCCTACCATGGACCCGTTTCTTTCTTCATCACCGGGAACAACCCATGGGATTGACCGTCACCGTTCTGGAAGACCTGGGCGCGCGCAATCTTCAGGCTGCGGCCCAGGCGGCCCTGCAGGAAAACAACGCCATCGCGCTGATCGAACTGCTGGAAATGCTGTGGAGCTGCGATCTGCAAGGCGCAGGCACCGTCATCGACGCGGTACTGCAGCGCCTGCAGCAGCTGAGGGCCACGCGCTGATGGAGGGCGCCCGGGCCCAACCGGGCACCAGCGCCACCCGGCCACCCCCGGGATAATGCGGCGATGCCCCGCCCCACCCAACAGCTGCACCCCCACCGCGAACCCGTCGCCACGCGCCCCGCTGCCACCGTTCTGCTGCTGCGCGACGCGCGGGAAGGAAACGGTGGCATCGAAGTCCTGATGACACGCCGCTCGGACCAGGCCAGCTTTGCGCCGGGCGCCTACGTGTTCCCAGGGGGTGGCATTGATGCGCTGGACGCCGACGCCGCCACGCATGCTGCGGCCGACCGGCGCCCCACGCAAAGCGATCTGCACCTCACGCAGGCCATCGCGGCCATCCGCGAGAGCTTTGAAGAGCTGGGCGTGCTGCTGGCGCGCCATGCCGATGGCCGCATGGCTGGCGCCACCGACATCGCCGCCATCGACCGCCACCAGCCTTTGGTGGCGCAATGCACCGCGCGCGGCCTGCGGCTGGCGGCCGACAGCGTGTTCATGCTGGCGCACTGGATCACCGACCGCGACCTGCCGCGCCGCTTCGACGTGCCCTTCCTCGTCGCCCGCATGCCCGAGGGCCAGGAGCCCGTGGCCGATGAAGCCGAGCAATTCGAGCCCGTGTGGGTAAAGCCCGGCGACGCGCTCGCGCGGCACGAGGCGGGGCAGTTCTTCATGATCTTCCCGACCATCCGCACACTGCAGCGGCTGGCCACGTTTGCCACCACCCAGGCCGTGTTCGACGCGCTGGCCGATGAGCAGCCCCTGTGGACCAGCTGCCCACGCGCGGGCACCCTGGCCGGCAAGGAGGCGCGCTACATGGAAGGCGACCTGCCTTACGGCGAGCTGGCCCTGGTCTGCCCCGACGGGCAGATCGTGCACCCGCTGGACTGGCAGACCGAGCGCCCCGTACCGCTGCTGCGCAACGTGCAGCGTCTGACCGCCCCCAACCCCGGCGTGATGACAGGGCCGGGCACCAACAGCTACCTGGTGGGCGACCCGGCCACGGGCTACATCGCCATCGACCCCGGCCCGGCCGATGCCGATCACCTGGACAAGCTCTGGCGCGCCGCGGGCGGCGACATCCGCATGATCGTGTGCACCCACTCGCACGCCGACCACGCGCCCGGCGCTGCGCCGCTGCAGGCGCTGTGCGTGCAGGCGGGCGGGGCCCGGCCGCCCATCCTGGGCCTGCCGTCTGCGCCCACGGCCCGCGCCGCCAGCGCATTCACGCCAGACAGGTCGCTACAAAATCATGAGCTGCTGGCGCTTTCTGGACAAGCGCCAGACGGCAAAATCACCCATACCCTGCAGGTCATTTACACCCCGGGCCACGCGGCCAACCACCTTTGCCTGCTGCTGGTGGAAGACGCCCTGCTCTTCAGCGGCGACCACATCCTGAACGGCAGCACCACGGTGATCGACCCGCCCGACGGCAACATGGCCGACTACCTCGATTCGCTGGACCGGCTCGATGCGGTGTGCGCCGAACACGGCGTGGAGTTCATCCTGCCCGCGCACGGCTACGTGCTGGGCGATGCGCTTGGCGCGATTGCCAAACTCAAGGCCCACCGCCTCGCCCGCGAAGCCAAGGTGCTGGCCGCCATGCAGGCGCTGCCAGGCGGCAGCATGGACGACTGGGTGCGCCACGCCTACGACGATGTGCCTCCGCGCATGTGGCCGGTGGCCCAGCGCTCGCTGCTGGCCCATGTGGAGCGCATCCGCTCGCTGCAGCCCGGGAATGATTGAGGCCCCCTGAGCGCGCTGCGCACCGTGCCTCTCTGGAGGACGCCACCTGTGGCGCGGCGAAGCCGGCTCCACGGGGGCATTGGCGTGAAGGCTGCGCCAGCGGGGTAGGCAACCCCGACAATCCCGCCGGTGCCTCTTCGATTCGCGTGCCGCGAATACTTACCTTCCTTTATGACCGACCACCATCCCGACCCCACCCACATCCGCCTGGCCAAACGCGTGGCCGAACAACTGAACTGCTCGCGCAGCACGGCCGAGCAATTCATCGAAGGCGGCTTTGTGAGCGTGGACGGACACGTGGAAGAAGCCCCCGGCGCGCGCGTGCGCCCCGACCAGGCGGTGGCGGTGGCACCAGACGCCAGCCTGCTCGCGCTGACGCCGGTGACCCTGCTGCTGCACAAGCCGGCGGGGTTTGAAGCCGGCCTGGGCCTGCCCGCCGGGCCAGCCGCCCACGCCAGCCGCAGCCAGGGCGCGACGCCCGCCACCACGCTGCTGAGTGCCGCGTCCCACCTGGCCGAGGACGCCTCGGGCATCCGCGTGCTGCAGCGACACTTCAAGCAGCTGGAATGCTTCACGCCCCTTCCCACGGAGGCCAGCGGCCTGGTGGTCTACACCCAGGACAAGCGCATCGCCCGCAAGCTGGCGGAAGACATCGAGTCGCTGGAGCAGGAATGCATCGTGGAGGTGAAAGGCGACATTGCACCGAACGGCCTGCAGCGCCTGTGCCATGGGCTCTCGTTCAACGGCCGCCCGCTGCCGCCCATCAAGGTCAGCTGGCAAAGCGAGACCAAGCTGCGCTTTGCGCTCAAGGGCATCCGGCCGGGGCAGATTCCATCCATGTGCGAAGCCGTGGGCCTTACGGTGGTGGGCATCAAGCGCATCCGCATCGGCCGCGTGCCGCTGGCCAAGGTACCCGAAGGGCAGTGGCGGTATCTGCAGCCCTGGGAGAGGTTTTAGGGGTCCTCTGCACGAATCGAGCGGCAAGTGGGCGCTGCGGATCGGGATGGAATGCAATTGGCGGCCCTGCCGGCGGGTTCGGTGTCAGCCCAACCCAAGCCGTTCACGCTGAGCTTGTCGAAGCGCGTCGCCAAGCTTCGGCAAGCCCGTCCCGAATGGTGGGTTCAAACTTCCAAGCGGCCAGTTCGCAGCTACCAAATTCATAGCTACCAGCGCTTGTTGGAAAAGCGCCAGAGGACAATTTGGCATGAGATTTTCTGCAGGACCGCTGCTACACTGCGCGGCAAACAGGAGGGAGTCCATGAGCCAAGTTCCATCAGACCAAGCCGGCGCAGCGGGGCCGGTGTCCACGTTCATGCCGCAGAACATCGACGCGCACCCGATGGAATTCACGGGCAGCGGGGGCGAATACTTCCGGGTGTGGATCGTCAACGTGCTGCTGTCCATCATCACGCTGGGCATCTACACCCCCTGGGCGCGGCGCCGCACGGCGCAGTATTTCTACAGCCACACGCTGGTTGCGGGCAGCCCGCTCGAATTCACCGCGCAGCAGCGCAAGATGGTGATGGGCTTTGTTCTGCTGATGCTCATCACCCTGGCCTACAACATCGCAGCCAACACGGGGCAGGATGCCGCGGTGGGTGTCTTGCTGCTGACCGGCGCCGTGCTCTCCCCGCTGATCTGGGGCAGCGCCATGCGCTTTCGGCTGGGCGCCACGCGCTGGCGCGGCCTGCGGCTGCAGTTCACCGCCAACTGGAAAGAGGTCTACATCGCGAGCTGGCCCCTGTTCGCGCTGGCGCTGGTGTGGTTTGGCGTGTTCTTTGGCATGCAACTCCTCTCGCCCGAGTTGGCCGAAGTCTTGCAGGAAGTCGAGGAAGAAGCCGCGCGCCCCAAGATGCCTTCGTTCACCCCGGCCATGGGCGCCTTGCTGCTGTTGGGCATGGTGCTGACCGTGCTGTGCTTCATCCGCCTCGAATACAACTACAAGAGCCTGCTGGTGCTCAAGGCCCAGGTGGGCGCGGAAAAAGGCCGCTGGAAGCCGGTGTACATGGACTTCGTCAAGGTGTGGCTGGCCACGGTGGCCGTGTTCATCCTGTGCGTGGTGGGGTTCTCGGCACTGATCGGCATCCTGGCGGGCAGCTCCATCGCCCTGGTGGCCAGCCAGAGCAGCCGCCTGGGGCTGTGGATGTTCGTGATCATCATCGTGTCCATCATCGCGGGCATCTTCATGCTGATCCTCGCGTCGGCCCCCGCCCGCGCTTACCGCGAGGCACGCATGTTCCAGCTGATGTGGAACAACATCGGCGTGAGCCAGGTGGCGCGGTTCAAATGCCACCTCAAGAGCGGCAGCTACGTGGGGCTGCGCATCAAGAACATGCTGCTCACCCTGCTCACGCTGGGCCTGTACCGCCCGTTTGCACGGGTGAGTGAATACCGCATGAAATGCGAGTCCGTCACATTGCACGTCAAGGGCGGCGTCGAACAGGTAGCAGGCGCCATGGTGCGCCAGCAGCAAGGTGGCCTGGGCGATGCATTGGCGGATGCGGCGGGCCTGGACCTGATTGGATAGAGGGCATCCCCCTGAGGCGCTTCGCGCCTTCCCCCTTCTCTCGAATGGCCATGCCATTCGTGAATGGAGACGCCGCCAGCGCACGCAAGTGCAACGCTGCATTCGCAGCTTGGCGGTCCTTGCGCGGCGGCCACTGGTATGGGCCGCGCCAGTTTCACAGGCCTCAGGCCTACATCGGGATGGACGATTGACATGAATGCCGACACCCACGCTGAGTCCCTCGTGCCGGCCCGCTGGTTCGACGGCCAGAGCAGCAGAGCCCGCTCGGTGATGGTGCGCCTGCGTCCCACTCCCCAGGGCCCGTCGCTGGTGCTGCACCCACTCGCGCAGCCGGGCGCCGAGCCGGTCGCCTTTGCCTGGAAGGACGTGGGCTGGCCGGAGGCCTGGAACGAGCGCAAGCCCCAGCCCCGCGTGGTGGTCGATTTGCGCGACCACGGCAGCCTGGAGATCGACGCGGTCACCGAATGGCGCGCCGCCCTGGCGGCTGCGGGCGAGCGCCCGGGCCTGGCCCAGCGCATGCAGACCCGCTGGCCCGTGCTGCTGGGCGTGACGGCCGTCGCCGTCATCGGCCTCGCCCTGTTTTACCGCTATGGCACGCCCTGGGCCGCTACCCAGCTCACCCGCTTTGTGCCCCTGGGCTGGGAAACCAGCGTGGCAGAAAATGTGCTGCGCCAGATGGACGATGGCACGCTCAAGCCCAGCAAGCTCTCCAAGGAGCGGCAGGCGCAGCTCAAGGCCCGCTTTGACGTCCTGGTGCAGCAAACGCCCACCACCTTTCACCGCTACCCCAACTACCGCCCGCCGCTGTCGCTGGAGTTTCGCTCGGGCATGGGCGCCAATGCCTTTGCCCTGCCCGGCGGCAAGATCGTGATGACCGACGGCATCGTGAAGGCCGCCGCCGACAATGGCCTGCCCGACGATGCCCTGGTGGGCGTGCTGGCCCACGAGATCGGCCACGTGGTGTACCGCCACACCACCCGCATGGTGGTGGAGCAAGGCGTGCTCAACATGGGCCTGGGGCTGGCGCTTGGGGACGTGTCGGCCGTGGTGTCCACGGGCGCCTCGGTGCTGACCGGCCTGGCCTACAGCCGCAGCCACGAACGCGAGGCCGACTGCTACGCCATCGCCCTCATGCGCCACACCGCCCTGCCCACGGCGCCCATGGGCAAGCTGCTGCTGGCCATTGCGCACGACGAAGAGGAAGAAGAAGAAAACAAGAAGAAAGAAGAAGCGAAAGCAGGCCAGAACCAGGCAGCAGCTCCCACGGCCGAGCCCGGCGCCAGCAGCCCCGAACGCGCGCGCCAGCGCAAGAAGGCCGAAGAGATGGCCTCGCATCCCGTGTGGTCGCTGCTCAGCAGCCACCCCGACACCGTGGCGCGAGCCAGCGAGCTGGAAAAGGGGCATGCGCCCCATTGCGCGAAAAACTGAGCCAGCCCTCGCCCCTTGCTGGGCAAGGCTGGCTGATTCCGCCATCGGCAGAGCTTGAGGCGCGAAGGGGCTGGAAACTGCGGTGGGGAAACCGGGGATGGGAAATAAAGTGTGAAGCGCGCCGATAAGCCGGATTCTGTGCACCACGGTTGCCCGCAGTGTGACCGCCATTAATCTGGGCCGGGTGTCGCCACCACGGCTCGGTGCTACCTACCCGCCAGCTCTGCGGAACCACATCAACGCTGGCCTACTTGGTATTGCTGCGCGTAGAGATTGCCCGTTTCACCCCCAGTGGTTTGCCTTGCGGCACTCCCCCGGGACTCGTCTCTGTTGCTCTGATCCTCACCTCACGGTGGGCAGCCGTTAGCTGCTACGCTGTCCTGTGCAGTCCGGACGTTCCTCCAGTGCCTGGTTTCCCAGATTGCACCAGCGACGGTCTAGCGTGCTTCACGCGGGCGATTATCGCATCGCCCCCGGCTGCGGCGCACTGCGCACTGCACCATCCGCCAGCTGCACTTCCCTCCAAATCCATCGGATGCGCCCGCCTGAGTCGCGTTCCGGCTTCGCGTGCACAAACATTGCAGCCATTGACAGCGGGTCCCGGATCGTGACAGGCCGTGCAATGTCTATTTACAGGATGAAACCATAAGCACCGCCCCACTGGTAATCACACATATGGCGCCGTGGTCCCTCCATGGCGACACTGAGCCCTGTTTCGGACACCACAGCAACATCAGGAGGAATGCCAATGAACGTGACTGCAACGACCCATGCGGGAAAAGTGCCGGGGGGCCACGGAGTCAATGAAGATTTGCTCATCAAAGACGGCTTTATCGTCGACCCACGCGTAGTCGATAAACGCGTTGCGGCACTGGAACACGGCGCCATGACCAGGGTCGATGCCATCGTGCTGCACCAAACCGACAGCAGCACCATGAATCTGGATCACGCCAAGACCGACGGAATCGGTGCGCACTT
>NZ_JALEGG010000129.1 GCF_022763525.1 Acidovorax sp. | reverse complement strand
GGCGATTTGTCCGGACATGCCCGCCTTCAGCCGCTGGGCGGGGTTGGGTAGCTCCAGCCGCACACGCACCGTGCGGGTGTCCCGATTGGCTTCTGGGAGGATGCTCACAATCCGGGCTTTGAGGGTTTCGCCTGGAAACGCGGCCAGGCGGACCTGGGCATCCTGCCCCAGTTGCAGGGGACCGCTTTGGGCCTCGGGAACGGCCGCTTCGATCCAGACGCTGGCCAGACCGTTCACGCGCACCAGGCTGGCCCCCGCAGAGACCGTCATGCCCTGGCGCACCATCAATTCGGCCACCATCCCCGCCTGTGGAAAGGTCACCGTGTAGCGGCCCTGAGGTTCGCCCGTGCGCTCCACCTGGGCCACGAGCGAGGCCGGCATACCCAGCAGTGACAACCGCTGGCGCGAAGCCGTCGTCAGCGACTCGTCCTTGAGCGCCCGGACCGCGAGAAACTCGCGCTGCGCAGCCACCCATTCAGGCAGCAACAGATCGGCCAATGGCGCTCCTGCGGCCACCACGTCGCCCGGGGCCCGGGCATAGACGCGTTCCACGAAGCCGCCCGAGCGGGCCTGGACGATGCTCACATCCCGGTCATTGAGCTGGACCGTGCCCAGCACGTCCACATCGGACCCAATGTCTCGCTGCTCTACCAGGGCGGTGCGCAGGCCGAGGGCTTGCACGGCCTGGGCGGAGACGCTCAGGCCGGAGCTTTCCGGAGTGTCCTCATCCGCATACTTGGGTACCAAGGCCATGTCCATGTAGGGGGACTTGCCTGGCTTATCGAACTTCTGCGTCGGCGACATCGGGTCGTACCAGTACAGCACCTTGCGGTCGGCTTTTGCTGCTTCTGTCGATGCGGGACTGGCTCCCAGTGCGTGGTTGTTCGCGGTGCGCCATTGGGAGACGGTCCAGCCGAGGGCGATGCCTGCAGCCACCAGTGCTACGGCCACAGCGGTCTTCTTGAAAACAGAATTTGTCATGTGGTTCTCCCTTCAGTCGGCGATCAGGCTGTTCAGGCGGGCAATTACGGTGTCCCGCTGTGCCTGCAAATCAATGAGCCGCCAGTGCGTCTCCCGCACTTGGGCCCTTGCCGCCAGCACGGCGCTCAAGTCGCCTTTGGCAGACTGGTAATTGGCCAGCGCGAGTTCGGCACGCCCCTGTGCCAAGCCCATGCCAGCCGATTGCAGCCGCTCGATCTGACTGTTCAGTGCCGCCAGTTCTGAGGCGCTGTCCTCCAGCTCCTGCAGATGCCTGTGGGTCACGTCTTCCTGCTCGGCTTCCAGGCGCTGTTGTTCCAGCTGCTTGGCCTTGATCTGAGGTCCCTGGCGCCGCTCCTGTTGCCAGGGAAGATCAAAGGTCACCTGGAACGACACCATGTCGCCCCAGCGGCGGTCGCGGCGGCTGTAGGCGACTTCCCAGGACCAATCACCCTTGGTTTCTGCCTGGGCTTCGCGTGTTTCCGCCAAGGCCATGGCCTGCATGGCGGGGTACTGCGCCAGTTCGGCATGGCGATGCACCTCTGCGCGCAACTGCTCCAGGGGCCGGCTCAGCGGCCCGGGAGTTCCCTGCAGTGATTCGTCGGCCCGGGCGCCAACCCAGCGCCGCAACATCGCCCTGGCCTTGGACCGATCCCGCTGCAGATCGTCCCTGCGGTCCGACAGCGCAAGCGCTTCCTGCCTGGCCATCAGGAGGTCTCCCGCCTGGGCCATCCCCCCCGCGATGCGGGCAGGCAGGCTGTCCTGCAGGCGCTGGTTCTCACTCAGTAGACCGGCGAGCACCTGGTCGCGCTGTTCAATGGCCTGGGCCATGATCCACGCTTGGCTCAGCTCCTGCCGGATCTGCAGGCGCTGGACGCCCAGGGCGGCGCGCTCGCGTTCCACTTTGGCCTGGGCACTGGCGATCTGGGCATCGCGCTTGGCCCGGTTGGGCACCTCCTGCATCAGCGCAAGGCGCTGCATGGTCATGGACTCGCGTGTGAGGCTGAAGCGGTCCATGCCGCTGATGGGAAAGTTCTCGATACCGACCGAGAGCTTTGGATCAGGGAGTGTTCCTGCGGCCTTCAGGGTGCTGCTGGCAGCGTCAATCTGCAGCCGCTGGGCCGTGATGCGAGGGCTGTGCTGCTCCGCCAGATCCAAGGCCTCTGCAAAGCCCAGGGCGTGGGCCTGGTTGCCAGCCAAGCCGATGCCGGCCAGCAGGAACCCGAGAGCGCCCAGGCGCAGATGGTGGAGGTTGCGCACCTGGATGCGCTGCGAGATGGGACGAATGCGCTGGTGCGCAGACAGGCGCTCGCAGGGAGCGCCGAAGGAGATGTTGGGCATGATGGTCCTCGAAATGAAGGGGCACGAAGTCAGACTTGCGCAAACGCTGCAAGGCAGCGCGCAAGACGTGCACGATCAATTCCGAAAGACCTGATGGGTTAAGTAGATGGTGGGAGAGCCCGCTCGACTGTCCAGCTCTGCGTAGACAGCCCGAGGGTCAATATGGCGCTCGGAGTCCAGGATCACAGGCAGCACATAGGCGACCCAGATAGCGTGCGCCGCGATCGCCTGCAGATCGAGACCTTGGAGCGAGGGGGAGGACAAGCTGTCGCCGTCACAATGGGCTCGGCACAGCTGAGGATCCTGCTCATCCATGGTGCCCGCCATCGCGTGGCAATCGGGCATGGAGGGCATGCCGACGGCATCTCCCATGGCCATGCCCGCTTTTTGCATCGATGCCGCATGGGCTGCGGAGTCCAGCTTGGGACAGGCATAGGCGGCCAACGCGAACTGCATCAGAAGCAACGCCGCGACCAGGAAGCTGCTTATCCAGCGTCCTTGGCGCGATACGGTGCTTCTGGCGAAGATCATGGTGCGAATGGTATCCCCAGCGGCGGCCACGGACTTAACCTAGATCAAATCCCAGCCTGCCGAGCCATCTCAACCCTTGCGAAGTCGCAGGGCGTTGGCGATCACGGACGCCGAACTTAGGCTCATCGCCAGGGCCGCAATCATTGGCGACAGCAGCCATCCGGTGAAGGGATACAGCAGCCCTGCAGCAATCGGTATGCCCAGCGCGTTGTAGAGGAAGGCAAACATCAGGTTCTGCTTCATGTTCCCCACCGTTGCCTCCGACAATTCCCGAGCAGTGGAAATCCCTCGCAGATCGCCCTTGACCAAGGTGACCTGTGCGCTGTTCATCGCCACATCGGTACCAGTACCCATCGCGATCCCCACGTCTGCCTTGGCAAGGGCGGGCGCGTCGTTGATCCCGTCTCCCGCCATGGCAACGACGCGGCCTTCGGCCTGCAGCCGTGACACCAGAGCCAGCTTGTCGGCAGGCTTGACCTCGCCATGGACCTCATCAATCCCCAGCTTTGCCCCCACCGCCTTGGCAGTGGTCATGCCGTCACCCGTGGCCATGACGATGCGCAGTCCCGCCGCATGCAGATTCGCAAGGGCCTCCGGCGTGCTCGCCTTGACGGCATCCGAGACCGCCAGTAGGCCTTGCAGTTGCCCATCGGCTGCTAAGTACATGACGCTCGCACCTGTGGCGCGCAAGGACTCTGCCTGCGCAAGCAGCGGATTTGCCGAAACGCCCACCTGCTCCATGAGGACCGTGTTTCCCAAGGCGAGCTGGCGTCCAGCGACCTGTCCGCGCACACCGATACCCGACCCGGACTCGAAGTCCTCGGGTTTGTCCAGGGCCAGCCCTTTGGCGCGGGCCGCCTCGACAATGGCATCGGCCAGCGGATGCTCGCTGCCCTGGTCCAGGCTGGCCGCCAGGCGAAGAACCTCGTCCTCGGACAAACCGGGCATGGCCACCACGCGCTCGAACGAGGGCTTGCCTTCGGTGAGCGTTCCCGTCTTGTCCACGATCAGCGTGTCCACTTTGCGTAGGTTTTCGATGGCAGCGGCGTCCCGGAACAGCACGCCGCTGGTCGCGCCCCGGCCCGTGGCCACCATGATGGACATGGGGGTTGCCAATCCCAACGCGCAGGGACACGCGATGATCAGCACGGCCACGGCATTGACCAGGCCATAGACCCAACGTGGCTCCGGGCCGAACAGGCCCCACGCGAACAGCGTGAGCAACGCGATGCCCACCACGGCCATGACAAAGTACCCCGCCACCTGGTCCGCCATGCGCTGCATGGGGGCCCGTGAGCGCTGCGCCTGGGCCACCATTTGAACGATCTGCGACAGCATGGTGGCCGAGCCCACCCGCTCGGACCGGATCACCAGAGCGCCGTTGGTATTGAGCGTGGCTCCGATGACGGCGTCCCCAGGTCCTTTGACGATGGGCACAGGCTCGCCAGTGAGCATGGCTTCGTCCACCGCGCTGCTCCCCTCGACCACCACGCCATCCACCGGCACCTTCTCACCGGGACGTACGCGCAAGAGGTCTCCCACATGGACATGGGACAACGGGACATCACTCTCCTGACCGTTGGCGTCGATACGCCGTGCGGTCTTGGGGGCCAGGCCCAGCAGCGATTTGATGGCGGCCGAGGTCTGCGAGCGTGCCTTCAGCTCCAGCATCTGGCCGAGCAGCGTAAGCGAGATGATGACGGCTGCTGCTTCGAAGTAAACCGCCACGCGGCCCATGGCCTGGAACGAGGCCGGAAATACCCCAGGCGCCACGGTGGCGACCACGCTGTAGACAAATGCGGCACCCGTGCCCAGACCGATCAGCGTCCACATGTTGGGACTGCGGTTCGCGATGGATTGGGCACCACGCACAAAGAAGGGCCAGCCAGCCCACAGCACGATGGGAACCGTCAGCACGAGCTCAATCCAGCTCTGGGTAGCCATCTCGAACCACTGCAGCCGGTGTCCCACCATGGCCAGGATGGTGACCACCACGGTCAGTGGCAGCGTCCACCAGAAGCGATGCCGGAAATCCACAAGTTCCGCGTTTTCTCCCTCATCCAGCGTGGGGAGCATGGGTTCCAGTGTCATGCCGCATTTAGGGCAGTTTCC
>NZ_JALEGG010000128.1 GCF_022763525.1 Acidovorax sp. | reverse complement strand
CTCAATGGGCCTGCTGCTGGGCAGCTGCGCGCTGGCTCTGCTGGTGGGAGCCGGGCTTGCGGCGCTGGTAATCCGGTCCATCGCGCGCCAGTTGGGCGGCGAACCACGCGACGTCGCCCACATGGCGCTTGCCATTGCGCAAGGAGACCTGGGCGCCGCCGCCTCGGCCCGGCGCCCGCCACCGCCGGGCAGCGTGATGGCGGCCATGCTGACCATGCGCAACCGGCTGGCCGAGCTGGTGGGGGACGTGCGCCACAGCAGCGAAAGCGTGGCCGCAGGCGCCGCCGAACTGGCCACGGGCAACCTGCACCTGAGCCAGCGCACTGAGGAGCAGGCCAGCCACCTGCAGCAGACGGCCACCGCCATGTCGGCCCTCACCGAATCCGTGCGCGACAGCGCCCTGAACGCCGAACAGGCGAACCGGGTGGCGGCCGCTGCTTCTGGCGCCGCGGCCGATAGCGGCCACGCGGTGCAGCAGATGGTGGCCACCATGGAAGACATCTCAGCATCGTCCCGCACCATCAGCGACATCACCTCGGTCATCGACAGCATCGCTTTTCAGACCAACATCCTCGCCCTCAACGCGGCCGTGGAGGCCGCACGGGCCGGCGAGCAAGGCCGGGGCTTTGCGGTGGTGGCGGCCGAAGTGCGCTCGCTGGCCCAGCGCAGCGCCGAAGCCGCTCGCGAGATCAAGCGCCTGATGGACCACAACGTGGAGACGGTGGCCCAGGGCCAGGCCCACGTGCGGCAGGCCGGTGACTCGGTGCAGGCCATCGTGGCGCAGGTGCACGAGATCAGCGGCATGATCGGCGCCATGCATCAGGCCATGGCCCGTCAATACGACGGCATCCGCGAAATCAGCGGCACCGTGGACCGGCTGGACGAAACCACGCTGCAGAACGCCGCACTGGCCGAGCAAGGCACGGCAGCCACGCAAAGCCTGCAAGGCCAGGCAGCGCGGCTGGCGGAGCTGGTCAGCATCTTCAAGCTGCCCACGCCCTCCCCCGCCACTGCGTCCACTGCAACCCATGCGACAGCAGGCCCATTTGCGCGTGATAGCCTGCCGGCGATACGTCTGTCGGATCCTGCGCGCCCCGCACTGGTCCGCTGAGTGCCTCACGCCCCAGGTCACTCCCCCGTAACCATTTTTTTGCCTCCGGAGCTTTCCCATGGACATGAAGACATCCCCCCTCGCCCTGCTCAACGACCCCACGCTGCTCAAGACCGACGGCCTCATCAACGGCCAGTGGGTAGGCGGGGCCGGCCGCTTTGACGTGAACGACCCGGCCCCAGGCCTGAAACTGGCCGATGTGGCCAACCTGGGCCCGCAGGACGCCGAGGCCGCCATCGCCGCGGCCAACGCCGCCTGGCCGGCCTGGAAGGCCAAAACCGCCAAGGAGCGCAGCAACCTGCTGCGCAAGTGGTACGACCTGCTGATGGCGAACCAGGACGACCTGGGCCGCATCATGACCGCCGAACAAGGCAAGCCGCTGCCCGAGGCCAAGGGCGAAGTGGCCTATGGCGCCAGCTTTGTGGAATGGTTTGCCGAAGAGGCCAAGCGTGTGAACGGCGAAACCCTGCCGCAGTTCGACAACAACCGGCGCCTGCTGGTGCTCAAGCAGCCCATCGGCGTGTGCGCGGCCATCACCCCCTGGAACTTTCCGCTGGCCATGATCACGCGCAAGGTGGCCCCGGCCCTGGCCGCAGGCTGCCCCGTGGTCATCAAGCCCGCCGAACTCACGCCGCTCACCGCCCTGGCCGCAGCCGAGCTGGCCATCCGGGCGGGCATCCCGGCCGGCGTGTTCAACATCCTGCCGGCGGACAGCGGCAACTCGATTGCCATCGGCAAGGTGCTGTGCGCGAGCGACGTGGTGCGCCACATCAGCTTCACGGGCAGCACCGAAGTGGGCCGCATCCTGATGGCGCAGTCCGCCCCCACCGTCAAGAAAATGTCGCTGGAGCTGGGCGGCAATGCGCCCTTCATCGTGTTCGATGACGCCGACGTGGACAGCGCCGTGGAAGGTGCCTTTGCCAGCAAGTACCGTAACGCGGGCCAGACCTGCGTGTGCACCAACCGCTTCTATGTGCAGGAAGGCGTGTACGACGAGTTTGTCGCCAAGTTCGCCGCCAAGGTGAAGACGGCCAAGGTGGGCAACGGCTTTGAAGACGGTGTGAACCAGGGCCCGCTGATCGAGGAAGCCGCGCTGGAAAAGGTGCAGCGCCATGTGGATGACGCGCTGGCCAAGGGCGGCAAGGTGGTGGCCGGAGGCCAGCGCCTGAACAGCCTGGGCTCAGGCCAGTTCTTCGAGCCCACGGTGGTGGCCGGTGCTACGGCCGACATGCTGTGCGCACGCGAGGAAACTTTCGGCCCCTTCGCGCCGGTGTTCAAGTTCAAGACCGAGCAGGAGGCCATTGATGCCGCCAATGCCACCGAGTTCGGCTTGGCCAGCTATTTTTACAGCCGCGACGTGGGCCGCATCTTCCGTGTGGGCGAGGCACTGGAGTACGGCATGGTGGGCATCAACGTGGGCATCCTGGCCACCGAGCACGTGCCATTTGGCGGCGTCAAGCAATCCGGCCTGGGCCGCGAAGGCTCGCACTACGGCATGGACGACTACGTGGAGATCAAGTACCTGTGCGTGGGCGACGTGCTCAAGTGATGCGCCACCGCGCACCGGCGGAATTGCTTCACTATTGATAGCTGCCCGCGCTTGTCGCACAAGCGCTGGTGGCCAAAATCACTTCGATTTCTGGGGGGCGCGGTTGGTGTAGCTGGCATTGCCCAGGCCCGTGCCCACGGTCAGCACAGCCCAGCCTTTCACGTCCTGCGTGAAGGGCAGCTCTGACAGGCCTTGCACCACTGCGTCGTTGTGCAGGCACACCTGGGTGCGGCCCTGCCCGATGTGGGGCAAGCGCTCGCACAGGTCGCGCGGCAGGTGAAAGCGCGTGCTCTCCCAGTTTCCGGGCAGGTTCTGCGTACCGCCGGCAATGGAGCCGTCTTCCACGATCAGGCCCGGGCAGGCCACGCCGATGTAGGGGGCCAGGCGGATGCTCTTCTTTTCCGCATGGGCGATCAGATCTTCCAGCATGGTGGCAATGCCCTCGACCAGCTCGTCGCGCCGCGGTTTGTCGCGGGCATGCGCCCATTTCTCGCGCCGCGGCACTTCGGCCAGCGACATGTCGGGCGCCCTGTGCAGGTGCGTCTGCACGATGCCGCAGCGCACATTGGTGCCGCCAATGTCCACGGCCAGGATCGCGTCATAGCTCTGCAGCAAGGCTGGCGGCGCCAGATGCACCCAGCCGATCAGCCCGCCTTCGTCCGCGTGGTGGCGCAAGGTGCGCAGCTCCAATGGCACCTTCGCTGCCTTCAAAAGGGCGCGCACGCGCTCAATCGCGCGCCCGCCAAACTCGCTCTGGTGAAAGCCCCCACCCAGGATCACGCGCTCCACGCCGCGCCAGGTGGGCTGCTTCAAAAAGCGCTGCACCACTTCGCTCAGCTGCAGCGCGTAGTCCTCCGAGGCGTGCTCCACCGCCCGCGCGGCCTCGGCACTTTTCGCTGCCAGCGCATCAATCTGCTTTTTGGAGAGCTCTCGCGTGGACTTGCTGCCCAGCGGGTCCTTGCCATCCATCACCGCATACAGCCGGCGCCAGGCCTCGAGCATTTGACGAAACGCCGTGCCGCTGGCCACGTCGCCCACAAAACCATCCCCATCGCGCAACTCGAGGCTGTAACCCTCGATGATGACTGATGCAAGCCGCATGTCACCGTGCGGTCCCACAATGCCCAGCTCCCGCTGGGCCCTGGCCTCCTGGTCTTTGCTGGCGTGCGCCGCACCGGCAGGCTTGCCATCACCGGCCTTGCGATTTTTAGCGGAGATGTCCTTGTCTTTGGCTGCCATTCAGTCCTCGTGCGTGGGATCCATCACTGTGTGGGCCGTGCCCGGCGCGGCGTGTCCGGATGGTGCGGCAGGAGGCACAGGCACAGCGTCGGCCAATGCCGCGACTTGGATGGTGCCTATTGGCCTAAGCCACAGGCCAGCGCATCCCGCCACGGGCAGGCGTGCGGAGCATCAGTTAACGAGGTGGGGGAAGAGAAGCAACCAGCACAGGAGACTGGAGCGGGTGAAGGGAATCGAACCCTCGTATGAAGCTTGGGAAGCTGCCGTTCTACCATTGAACTACACCCGCCTGGCGCTGACCGTTGGCTAGCATCGGCCTCTGCGCAAAGGCTGCTGAGGAGACCCCTGCCCTGACCAGGCTGGTCAGCCTGTGCAGGCTGCGGAGTGTCGACAGCAGCGGTATTGTAGCCACGCCGGGGGCGCCCACCGTCAAGCGGCGACAGGAATTTCTGCGCGAAGCGCTCCCCGCGCGCGGCCAAGGCCGGGCGATGCAAGACAATGGAGGCTTCAAGAACTCCCAGCGAAAGAAGGAAACGCCCCATGCAATTGAGCGACGACCGCACGCAGGCCACTCTGGCAATCAACAAGACACTCACGGCGCCAGAGCTCGAGAACCTGATCCGTGAACTGGCTACGTTGCGCTCGCAGATGACACCGGAAGCCACCCCCGCCCCCAAGGACGAGAAGGGCGCAGGCGTTCCGGTCATGACGCAGGACAACCCCGCCCTGGCCATCAAGTACCCGCTGGAGGACGCTTACGTGACGGTGTACCTGCGCAGCCTGGGATTGGGCTGGACGGCATGGCGCCTGCACCCCGATACGCAACGGGCGCTGGCCGAATTCTTCACCTCGCGGCTGCCCAAAAGCGCGCCGGCCAAGAACAAGCCGATTCCTTTCCGTTAATCATGGGGCGGCAGCGCCCCTGCGAAGGTGGCTACGGCAGGCGCAAGCGCTGCCCGCTTTCAAAGGCGCGTGGCTGCTGCGTGAGCGGATCCACAAACGCCAGCGACTTGGCCAACAGCTGCAAGGGGCGTGAGTAGTCCCCCTCGGGGGGATCATTGACGACCGGGTAGAACGCATCGTTGCGCAGCGGCAGCCCCAGCGCGGCCATGTGCACCCGCAGCTGGTGGCGCTTGCCCGTGATGGGCGACAGGCGGTAGCGGGCCCAGCGGCCGTCTTCCGAGACCTCGTCCACCTGCATCTGCGTGTGGCTGTTGGGCTCGCCAGGCACCTCGTGCATGCGAAAGAACTGCTGCGGTATTTCCTCGAGGCGGCTGGCGTGCTCGCGCGGAAAGGCCAGGTCTGCACGCCAGGGCGCAATGGCGTCGTAGTGCTTGGTGATCTGCCGGTCGCGGAACAGCGCCTGGTAGGCGCCGCGGGTTCGCTGCTGCACCGACAACAGCACCAGCCCCGCCGTGTCGCGGTCGATGCGGTGCAGGGGGGACAGCTCGGGCAAGCCCAGCCGGCGCTTGAGCCGCACCAGCAGCGTGTGGTGCAAGTAGCGGCCGGACGGCGTGACCGGCATGAAATGCGGCTTGTCGGCCACCACCAGGTGCTCATCCTGGTAGAGCACCGTCTCCTCGAACGGAAGCGCGGGCTCCGCAGGCAGGCTGCGGTAGTAGTACAGCCGCAGGCCGGCTTCGAAAGGCCGGTCCGGCGCCACTCGCGCGCCACGCTCATCCAGCACATCCCCCTCTTCCATGCGCTCGCGCCAGGCATCGCGCGGCACGGCGGGCAGCCGCTCGGCCAAAAAATCCAGCAGACTGCCCTGCCCGCGACTGGGCAACACCACGCAGCTGGGCCCCACGCCATCGCGCATGGCGGGGGCATGGGGATGTCGGGGGTTGTGCATGGTGGGCGCATTTTAGGGAGCCAGCCCGCGCCATCGAGCGAGGTCCACGAGCAAAGTTCGTCGCGAAATGCTCCCCGGACAGGGGCTGTAGGACAACTGCGGCAGTTGCACCGATGCTGCTGCGGCGCGCGCGGATGCGGGCTAGCATGAACAGCGCAGGCCCGTTGGACAGCCCTTCGAAAGTCGTTCAGCGCGTTCAACCGCTTGGACAGCAACGGGCGGCCGCGCACTGCGGCGTCCTCACAGCCCAAGAATCTTTTTCATGCCCACCACGCCAGCCCCGTCTTCTGCAGACATTCCCCGCGCCCCCGCGGCAAGCACCCCTGTGCGGCGCGCACGCACCCGGTGGCAACGCGCAGGAGCATGGCTTCTGGCCATCCTGGGCGTAGTGGTGGCCGTGCTGTTGATATTGGCGTTGCTGGTGGCGCTGATCGACTGGAACCGCGCCAAGCCCTGGGTGAACGACAAGGTGAGCGAAGCCACGGGCCGGCATTTCGCCATCGAAGGCGACCTGTCCGCACGGTGGACTTGGCCGCAGCCAATGGATGAAGGATGGCAACGCTGGATCCCCGGCGTGACAGTGCGGGCCGACGGCCTGGTCATGGGCAACCCGGAGGGCTTTGCGCCACCCTTTCGGCGCGATGGCGGCAAGGCCGGCACCAAGGAGCCCGCGGATCTGCTGGACGCCTCCACGATGGCACGCATCGGCAGCGCCACCGCCAGCGTGCGCCTGTGGCCCTTGCTGGGGCAGCACCTGTCGATCGACACGGTCGCACTCACCGGGCCGCAAGTGGCGCTGGCCCGCGCAGCCGATGGCGTCAACAACTGGACCTTCGAGCGCAAGGACGGTCCACGCAGCCCTTGGCGCTTCGATGTGGACCGGCTTGTGGTGAACCAGGGTGTGCTGGGCTATGCCGACGCGATGAAAGACCTGGACTTGCAAGCGCGCATTGACACCACGGAGCCTGTGGCCCCGGGGCCATCCGCCTCGCTGGCGTCTGGGCTGCCGGCATCCTCCGCGCCCGCCCAGGCCGCCCGCACCCGAGCCAGCCAGGCCGCCCCAGCCATCGCGGCCACGACGGCTGCTTCAGGCGAAACACAAGCACCCTTGTCCACGGCCGTGCCCACGCCGTCTGACGCTGGCGCCGTGCCTTATGGCTTGCGCTTTAAGCTGGAGGGCCGCTACGCCAAAGCGCGGGTCCAGGGCGAAGGGCAGGCGGGCCAGGTGATCAGCCTGCGCAACAAGGTAGTGAACTACCCACTGCAGATCAACGCCAGCGCAGGCACGGTTGCGCTGTCGGCCGACGGCATCCTGGCCAATCCCGGTGCGCTGTCGGGCCTGGACTTTCAGGTGCGGCTCAAGGGCGCCAGCATGGCTGATCTTTACGAGGTGACGGGTCTGGTTCTGCCCAACACTCCGCCCTTCGAGACCAACGGCCGGCTGACCGGCAGTCTCGAACCCGAGCGCGCCGTGTGGCAATACACCGACTTCCGCGGCAAGGTCGGGCAGAGCGATCTGCAAGGCTCTCTCAAGTACGCCTCGGGCAAGCCACGTCCCAGGCTCACGGGCGCGATGACATCCAACCAGCTGCGGCTGGCCGACCTGGGCCCCACCATCGGCACCAACGAGGCCGACAACACGCGCCGCGGCCGCGACCAGCCCGGCAAAGGCCGGGGCAAGGTCCTGCCCGACTCCAAGTTCGCGGCCGAGCGCTGGAACGCGATGGACATGGACCTCACCTTCAAGGGACGCCACATCATCCGCCCCCAAAGCCTGCCGCTGGAAGACCTGAGCCTGCGCGCGGTGATGGAGAACGCCCAGCTCCGGCTCTCCCCGCTGACCTTTGGTGTGGCCGAAGGCAAGATCGAGTCCCAGGTCAGCATCGATGGACGCACCCCGCCGCTCAAGGCCCAGATCCACGGCACGGTCCAGGGCTTGCAGCTATCGGCGCTGTTCCCCAAGGTACAGCTCATGAAAAAGAGCTTTGGGCGTATGGATGGCGCCATCGCACTGCAAAGCAGCGGCAACAGCGTGGCCGGGCTGCTGGGCGAGGGCACGGGCGAGATGCGCCTGTATGTGCGGGACGGTACGCTGAGCAAGCAGATGCTGGACCTGGCCGCGCTGAACCTGGGCAGCATCATCGTCGGCAAGCTGTTCGGCGAGAACAAGGAAGTGCACCTGCGCTGCGCAGTGGCCGACTTCACTGTGGTGGACGGGCTGGCCACCACCCGTGTCGTGAAGATGAGCACCGAGGACGCCATCGTGGAAGCCACTGGCACGATCGACCTGGGCACCGAAGAGCTGAACCTGCGCATCAAGCCCGAATCGCTGGAGTGGAAGTTCTTCTCTTTGCGCTCGCCGCTGTACGTCAAAGGCACCTTCGGCGACCCGAACGTGGGTGTCGAGGCAGGCCCGCTGCTGCTGCGCGCGGGCGCGGCGGTGGTGGCCGCAGCGGTAGCTCCGGCTGCGCTGGCACTGGTGCCCATCACCGTGCCCGCAGCCGATGACGACACGCATTGCAAGCCCCTGCTGGACCTGGGCAAGCAACCGGTCAAGCCGGGCGCCCAAGGGGCTGCGGGCACCGCCTCCCAGCCGGCGCGGCAGGCGGCCAGCAAGGCGGCGCCTGCGCGCTGAGTCCTTTGAAAAGGTGAAGGTACGGCGGACGCAGGCTGTACAAGGGGAATAATCCCGCGGTCGCAATCCGGCGCTTCTCTTTGGCACGCGCCTTCCCTTCATGGCTCTCAGGGCATCGACATCTTCGGCAAGGTGGGCACACCCGTGCTGAGCACCACGGATGGCATCGTGCTGTACACCGGTGAGATCGCCAAAGGCGGAAAGGTCGTCTTGGTGCTCGGACCCCGCTGGCGTCTGCACTACTTTGCGCATCTGGACTCGATCCAGACTGTAGCTTCGGGAGAGACCATCGGCACCCTGGGCGCCACGGGTAATGCGCAGGGCAAACCGCCCCACCTGCACTATTCCATCGTGCGGCTGCTGCCCGCGCCGTGGAAGGCGGATGGCGCGACCCAGGGCTACAAGAAGGCGTTCTTCATCGACCCGCATGCGTACCTGCTGGAGCGCTGAGGCAGCGCCCTGCGCCCGGCTGCAGCTGTCAATGGAAATCCCGGCTGCCCTGCAGCGCATAGGCCATGCGCCCGAGCAGCGGTGTCAGGTCCTTAAATCGCTGTGCCACCAGATGCCGCACCACCATGGGGGCAGACGCTGCAGCGCTGGATGACAGGCCATTGCCGCCACCCTGCCCCGGCCCCTGCGCGCCGCCTTCGGGCACGCTGCACTGCCACGTGCCCTCCACCGCCAATAGTTGCGAGCGCAGCAGCGCATTGCGCCAGCGGTCCACCATCGAAGGCCAGACGATCACGTTGACGGGGCCGGTCTCGTCTTCCAGCGTGACGAACATCGTGCCCTTGGCCGTGCCGGGGCGCTGGCGCACGGTCACGATGCCGCAGGCGCGCACCCGGCGGCCGTGGGGCACGGCGTTCAGTTGCAGCGCGGTGGCGAGCCGCCAGCGATCCAGGCGCGGGCGCAGCAAAGCCAGCGGGTGGCGGCGCAGCGTGAGGCCGGTGGCGGCGTAGTCGAACAGGATCTCTTCGCCTTCCGGTGCGGCCGGCAGCGCCAGGGGCGCTTCGTGCACCGGCACGTCGCGCAGCAGGGCGGGCGCGGCGTGCTGCGCTGCGGCATCCCACATTTGCTGGCGCCGGTGGCCCGACAGGCTGGCCAGCGCATCTGCGGCGGCCAGGGCCTGCAGGTCCTGCTGGCTCAGCTGCGCGCGCAAGGCCAGGTCTTCAGTGCTGGCAAAGGCGGGGCCGGCCTGGCGCACCTGCACCAGGCGCTTGGCTGCCTCTTCGTGCAGGCTGGCGACCAGGCGCAGGCCCAGGCGCACAGCGGGCTGGGGCATGGGCGGCGCTGGCAGACCCTTGTGGGGGTGCAGGGGCTGCAGGTCCCCCTCCAGCGTGCAGTCGATGTCGCTCACGGTCACATCGATGGGCAGCACGCGTACGCCGTGGCGGCGCGCGTCCTGCACCAGCTGCGAGGCGGTGTAGAAACCCATGGGCAGCGAGTTGAGCAGCGCGGTCAGGAAGGCGGCCGGTTCGTGGCATTTGAGCCAACTGCTGGCGTAGGCCAGCAGGGCAAAGCTATGGGCGTGACTTTCGGGGAAGCCGTATTCTCCAAAGCCCAGCATCTGCTGGAAGATGCGGTCGGCGAATTCGGGTTTGTAGCCCTTGTCTTTCATGCCTTGCTTGAGGGGCTCTTCGAACCGGTGCACCCCGCCCTTGCGCTTCCAGGCCGCCATGGAACGGCGCAGGTCGTCGGCCATGCCGGGGGTGAAGCCAGCAGCGATCATGGCAATCTGCATCACCTGTTCCTGGAAGATGGGAACGCCCAGCGTGCGCGCCAGCGCCTTTTTCAGTTCGGGCTTTTCCAGCTCCAGCTCCAGCGGCAGGCCCTGGCGCCGGCGCTCGCGCGCCTTCAGATACGGATGCACCATGCCGCCCTGGATGGGCCCGGGCCGCACGATGGCCACCTCCACCACCAGGTCATAAAACTCGCGCGGCTTGAGGCGCGGCAGCATGCTCATCTGCGCGCGGCTTTCGATCTGGAACACGCCCACGGTGTCGGCGGCGCAGATCATGTCGTAGGTGGCGGGGTCTTCGCGCGGGATGTCTTTCAGACCCCAGCGCTCGCCGCGCAGGGCGGCGCGCAGGTTCAGGCAGCGGCGCAGCGCGCTGAGCATGCCCAGGGCGAGCACGTCGACCTTGAGCAGATTCATCTCGTCCAGGTCGTCCTTGTCCCATTGGATGACGCAGCGCTTTTCCATGGTGGCGGGCTCCACCGGCACCAGCCGTGTGAGCTTGCCCTGTGTGAGCACGAAGCCGCCCACGTGCTGGCTGAGGTGGCGCGGAAATCCCTTGAGATCGGCAGCCAGGTCCAGCCACAGCTGCGCCGTGTGCCGGTGCAGCGGCGCGCCCACCGCCTCGGCCAGCTCTTGCAGCCGGTCGGCCGCGAAGGTTTCGTCGAACCAGTGGTGGTCCTTGGCGAAGGCATCCACCAGCGCGGGCGCCACGCCCAGCGCCTTGCCCACGTCGCGCAGGGCACTGCGGGTACGGTAGGTGGTGACCACGGCGGCAATGGCGGCGCGGTCGCGGCCGTACTTGTCGTAGATGTACTGGATGACTTCCTCGCGCCGGTCGTGCTCGAAGTCCACGTCGATGTCGGGCGGCTCGCTGCGCTCCTTGCTGATGAAGCGCTCGAACAGCAAATGGGACTCCTTGGGGTCCACCGCCGTGATGCCCAGCACGTAGCAGACGACGGAATTGGCCGCCGAACCGCGCCCCTGGCACAGGATGCCCACGCTGCGCGCAAACTTCACGATGTCGTATACCGTGAGGAAATACATCTCGTACTGGCAGTGCGCGATCAGCTCCAGCTCCTTGCGAATCTGCGCCGCAATCGTCTCGGGCACTCCTTGGGGATACAGCCCGGCGGCGTTGGTTTCGACCAGCCAGGCCAAGCCCTGCGCGGGAGTCATGCCGGGCGGTACCGTCTCCAGCGGGTACTGGTACTTGATCTCGTCCAGGCTGAAGGTGCAGCGCTTTGCCACGGCGAGCGTGGCCGCCAGCAGGTGGGGCGGGTAGATGCCCGCCAGCCGCACGCGGCGGCGCAGGTGTCGCTCAGCGTTCGGCTGCAGTGCATAGCCGCATTCCGCCACGCTGCACCCCAGCCGCACGGCCGTGATCACGTCCTGCAGCGGCTTGCGCAAGCGGCTGTGCATGTGCACGTCGCCCGCCGCCACCAGCGGCAAGCCCAGGGCTGCGCCCGCTTGCTGCAGGGTGGCCAGCCACAGGCCGTCGTCCGGCGCCAGGTGCAGTTCTACCGCCACCCACACATGGCCCTCGAAACTTGAATCAAATTGGCCTCTGGCGCTTGATAGGCAAGCGCTGACAGCTATCAAATCAGAAGCATCAAAGCATTCCCGGCAAGGCGCCAGCAGCAGTTCGCACCCTTGCAGCAGGTGCCAGGGGCTGTCTTCGCCCACGCGGTAACTCCCCTTGGGCGCGGCGGCACGCGCGGCGGTGATGAATTCGCACAGGTTGCCCCAGCCGTTGGCGTCGCGCACCAAAGCCACCACGCGCAGGTCGCCCCAGCGGAATTCGCTGCCCATGATGAGGTGCAACCCGGCGGCCTTCTTGGCGACCATGTGCGCCCGCACCACGCCCGCCACCGAGCATTCGTCCGTGATCGCCAGGGCCTGGTAGCCCAGCTCGGCGGCGCGAGCCACCAGTTCCTGCGGGTGCGACGCGCCGCGCTGGAAGCTGAAGTTGGACAGGCAGTGCAGCTCCGCGTAGCCAGGCAAGCCCGCGGGCGTCCGCAACCAGGGCTGGCTTGCCTTGCCGTGGGCGTGGAAGGTGGGGGTAGCACCGGAGGGGGCCGTCATCGCATCACCCAAAGAAGCCGTGCAGGAACCAGCGGGGCTGCCCCCAGCCCGGCGCTTCCTCGCTGGCCGCAGGAGGCAGCCGTTCGCGGAACACCCACACCAGCCCCGCCAGGTCGTTGTGTGCCACGAAATAGTCGCGCAGTGCGAGGGCCGGTCCAGGACCTTCAGGATCACCCTGGGACGGCGCATCGGCACAGGACCACCAGCCCGCCTCGAACCGGTGCGGGCCCGCCAGAAGGCGCAGCAGTCCATAGTGGCAAGGCCGGTGGCCCTGCACGGCAAGGCGCCGCGGGGTGCGCAGCAGCCAGGTGGGCCACAGGGCGCTGTCGGGCGCGTGCGGGCCGCCCGGCAGGGTGCTGGCCTTGCCGCCCAGCACCTCGGCGGCGGGGCGCCATTGCTGCATGCATTCGGGCCGGTGGTCGGCCTGCAGCACGGGCGCCTGGACATGGCTGGCGCCCAGGCGGGCCGACAGGCGCTCCAGCAGCTGGTGCAGTGCTTCCCCCGCCGAGCCCCCATCCCCACCTCTTAGGTCGCCCGGGGGCAGCAAGCTGGCGCTGCGTTGCGGCAGCGGGGCGGCCTCGACCAGCCGCAGCGTGATCTGGTTGGCGGGGGCCGCCAGGGTGGTGCGCGCCAGGTTTTCGGCCAGCAGGCGCCGCAGGTGCGCCATGTCTTGCGTGGCCTGGGCCGTGCGCACCTGCAGCGCCTGGCCCGCTGGCAGCGCCACCCCATCGATGCGGCGCAGGTCGTGGCGCCAGGCCAGCTCGAACCGCAGCGCACCCAGCTGGCGGGCCTGCAGCCAGCCCTGAAGCGCCACCAGGGCGCGGCTGGCGCTCCAGAGCAAGGCGTCGGCCGACTCTGCCAGGGCCGGCAGCTCGGCGGCCAAGGCGAATTGGGCGGGCAGCTCGATCCAGCGGTGGGCCTGCGGCGCACGGCCCAGGGCCTGGTCGATGACCTGCAGCACGGCCCCGCCAAAACGCCGGCTCACCCCAGCCCGCGGCAGCGCCTGCAGCGCCCCCCAGGTGCGGCAGCCCATGCGCTCCAGACTGGCCACATGGGGGCGCAGGGCGGTCAGGGTGTGCAGGGGCAGGCCTTCGGGCACGCGCGGCGGCAAAAGGCGCCCCGCCATGGCCATGCGCAACAGGGCCTGCGCCACCAGGGCGGTAGGGCCACAGCCCCATACGGGACGCGGAGGACTGGAGGAATCCATGCCCAGAGGCTCGGCGGGCGAGGAATCCCCTGCCCCTCCCGGCGCCCCAGCGCCGGCAGTCTGGGTACCGACCGTCTCTGCGCCGCCTGCCGCCTGCCCCCATGCCGCGCAAACCTGTGCCAGCAAGGCATCTCGGCCACCCCACAGCCGCTCGGTGGTGGACACCTCCAGCAGCACGGCTTCACCATCCACCAGAGTCACGCGCGGCGTGAAGCGCAGCGCCCACCAGCCAGCGGCATCGGCCTCTGCCCCTGGCAGCAGCGCCTCTGCGGGGTCCTCACTGCCCCATTGCGGCAGCGGCAACGCGATCCAATGCATGGTCGCCTCTCCTTCCCTGCCCCGGGGCCGGGACGGCAGTGGACCCGGCCAGCCCCCCCGCTACGCCGCGTGCGGCCTGCTGCGCCGCTTGGCGGCGCTGGGCCTGGGCGGCCAGTGCCTGCGCCAGCCGAGGGTGGCAGCCCGGCAAGCCGAGCGCGTGCACCATGGGCGGCCCCCGGCGCTTGAGAATCTCCACCGCCATGCCGGGAACCACGCTGCCCCCCTGCCCCGCCTCCCCCGGCATGGGCGCTTGCGCCTGCACTTTCAATCTCAGCAAGGCGGGCGATGCCTGCGGCGCCACGTCCACCGGCCTGAAAACCCAGAGCAGTTGCTGCTGCTGGGCCGCCGCCAGCTGCAGGCGGCGCAGTGCCGCTGGCAGCACCTGGGGCAACCAGGCCATCACGGCCACCACATCACGGCAGCGCAGGGCCTGCTCGGCAGCCCACAATGCAGAAGCCGCCGCTACGCCCGCACGCACCATGCAAAGCCGGTCGGCCGCCAGCCCACGCGCCTGCAGCGTGGGACCGAAGGGTTCATAAGGAGGCGCAACAGCCACCACAGCCCCTACCCGGGTTGCCGTGGCCTGCGCCAGCGCAGGCAGGACAAGCTGCCATTCGTGCAATCCCGGCAAAGGCTGGAGCACTTCGCAGAGAGCACCTATCGGCCAGCCGCCGCCCGGCAGCTGCGCATCCAGCAGCGCATACCCCGATGGCTGGGTCTGCTGCGTGCCCACGCCCAGTGCATCCGCCTGCCACACGCCCGGAATGGCGTGGGTCAGGCCCGACAAGGCAGTCCGGCGGGAAAGGCTGGGGGCGGACATGGAAAGGCAGTGGTTTAGGCCAAATAAATACTGTAAATATAAACAGTATTCTGCCTCAACGGCCGCACCATGCAACCACGCTGCAGAGAGACCGCCAATTTCTCTGCCAAGCGAGCTTGCCCACATGGAGGCATGCCCATGCAGCGCATCCGAAGCACCACCTTCACCACAAGAGCGCTCCAACGCGCTCCTGCCGATCCGAGATCCGAGATCCGAGATCCGAGATCCGAGATCCGAGATCCGAGATCCGAGATCCGAGATCCGAGATCCGAGATCCGAGATTGGAGATCGGAAACGAGTCTTAGAACGTGTTTACGATCTCCCAGGGGTCGTGAACAGGCTCTTACAACCGCGCCATCGCCCAATCGCACCAGTCGGCCACGGCGGCATCCTGCGGCGTGGCCCGGTCCGCCAGCTGAGGCCAGCGCCGGTGGCTGGCGTTCAGGATGCTTTGCAGCTGCCACAGCGCTTCCCGCCCCACCAAAGCCACTTCGGCCAAGCCCACCACGTCCCCCTGGAGGTGGGCCATGAGTTCGCCTTGTTGCTGCGGATGCGAGCCCGCCTCCAGAAGCGCCTTTTGCAAAGCCAGCAAGCGGGCATCGGCAAAAGCAAAGGCGCTGCCCGCCACCGCGGCCCGCGAGCCCTGGGGCAAGGCCGCCTTGAGCTGATCCCAATGGGCAAAGGCCTCGGCCAGCAGATCGATCTGGCGCGCGGCGTCATTGCCCAGGGGCATGAGGGCCGAATCCCGTGCCACCTCCTCTTGCAAGAGCGGCAGGATGCTGGCTACCAGCGCCGCGGGAAACTTGCGGTGGTTGAGCCGCAGCACCAGCGAGAGCCGCTGCGCAGGCATGTCGTCGTATTTTTCGTAGAACGCCGCCACGACCTCGGCCAGCAACAGCACGCGGCCCATGGGCGTGATGTCCGCCCCCGCCAAGCCGCGCGGATAGCCACTGCCATCCATGCGCTCGTGGTGTTCAAGCACCGCCACCTCGGTGGCGCGGGGATACACCTGCGCATCGCGGATCATCAACATGGCAGTGATGGGGTGCGCCACCAGGTGTTTGCGCTGCGGCCCCACCACCTTGTGATCCGGGTCGCTCCAGGCCGGATCCATGTGCAGCACACCCAGGTCGTGCAGCAGGGCTGCAGCGGCCAGCGCGATGCAATCCCGCTCGGTCATGCCCCCCTTGATCCCCAGGAAGACGGCAATGGTCATCATGCGCAGGCTGTGCTCGAACAGTTCAGGGCGCTGCTCCCGCATCACCGTGAGCTTGCACGCCATGGGCCCGGGGAGCGGCACCGAGCGCAGCGGCGCCAGCAGCCGCGCAGCGGCGCCCACGGCCTGCGCCATCGCACCCAGCAGTACATCCTGCTCGATCAAAGCCTGGGCCGCCGCCAGCAAGGCGGCCCCATCCACCGGCATGTCGATGCTGAGATGGCGGTCGATGGGTTCGCGCAACTTGTGCTGCACCAGGCGGTCGTAGAGGCGGCTGTCGATGCGCGCCCCTTTTTCCACCAGCTTGATGCCGTTGTCGGTGTAGATGGCGGCGTCGGCCACCACGGTGCGCCGGTCGGCCATGTCGGTCAATGCACGCAGGTAGTGGGGACCGTCTGCGGCATCAATGCCCGCAGACTCAAGCGGTTCGGTCATGCGAGAAACATCAAAGATCACAGAAATGGACAGGCAACTATAGGACCATAACTCTTCGGCAAGCTGACGCAAACCCTGGTTTGCGGCCAGATAGGGCCAAGACGGGCCAGGAGAAGGCCCCATTTCGGACCGCCCAAAAAAAACCGCAGCCCCTCGGAGGCTGCGGCTTGTCTTGGAGAGACCAATTCAGCGCTTACTGAATGATCGTGACGCCCGTCTTGGCCTGCAGTGCCTCGAAAGTCACGCCCGGGGCCAGTTCCACCAGCTTCATGCCCTGCGGCGTCACGTCCAGCACGCAGAGGTCGGTGATGATGCGGTCCACCACGCCCACGCCGGTCAACGGCAGGGTGCAATTCGGCAGGATCTTGAGGTCTTCGGTGCCGTCCTTCTTCCGGGCAACATGCTCCATGAGCACGATCACGCGCTTGACGCCAGCCACCAGGTCCATGGCGCCGCCCATGCCCTTGACCATCTTGCCAGGGATCATCCAGTTGGCCAGGTCGCCCTTTTCGCTGACCTGCATGGCGCCCAGAATGGACAGGTTGATCTTGCCGCCGCGGATCATGGCAAACGACTGGTCGCTGCCGAAGATGGACGAACCCTTGATGGTGGTCACCGTCTGCTTGCCGGCGTTGATCAGGTCGGGGTCGACCTTGTCTTCGGTCGGGAACGGGCCGATGCCCAGCATGCCGTTTTCGGACTGCAGCCACACTTCCTTGTCGCCCGTGAAGTTGGCCACCAGCGTGGGAATGCCAATGCCCAGGTTCACATAGAAACCGTCTTCAAGTTCTTGCGCCGCGCGTGCGGCCATCTGGTCTTGGGTCCAGGGCATCTCAGGCTCCTTCTTTCTTGTTGGCAGGCACGGTGGGAACCGGCACTTCGCTGCTGGCCGCCGCCTGGGCGATCACGGCCTGCGCCTCGACCTTGGCAGCCACCACATCCACCGGCGCGGCGGCCGACACCGTGCGCTTTTCAATGCGTTTCTCGGGGTTGGCATTGAGCACAATGCGGTGCACGTAGATGCCGGGCAGATGCACATCGTCCGGCGCAATCTCGCCCACTTCGACGATGCGCTCCACTTCCACGATGCAGATCTTGCCTGCCGTGGCCGCCGCGGGGTTGAAGTTGCGCGCGGTGAGGTTGAAGCGCAGATTGCCGGACTTGTCGGCCACATCGGCCTTGACCAGCGCCACATCGGGCACCAGCGAGCGCTCCATCACGTAGGTTTCGCCGTCGAACTCGCGCAGTTCCTTGCCCTCGGCCACGATGGTGCCCACGCCCGTCTTGGTGAAGAAGGCCGGGATGCCCGCGCCGCCTGCGCGCAGCTTTTCGGCCAGTGTGCCCTGGGGGGTGAACTCCAGCTCCAGCTCGCCCGCCAGGTACTGGCGCTCGAACTCCTTGTTCTCGCCCACATACGACGAGATCATTTTCTTGATCTGGCGGGTTTCGAGGAGCTTGCCCAGGCCAAACCCGTCGACCCCCGCGTTGTTGGAGATCACGGTGAGGTCCTTCACACCCGAATCGCGCAGCGCGTCGATCAGCGCCTCTGGAATGCCGCACAACCCAAAACCGCCGACAGCCATCAGCTGGCCGTCTGCCACCACGCCTTTGAGAGCGTCGGCAGCCGAGGGGAATATCTTGTTCACCACGATCTCCTTATGTGATTGGATGGGCTACGATACTACGTATACAGATAAGTAGTACCCCGTAAAGACTTGCACTAGGACGCTTGCAATGGACGTTGATTACCGACTGGCTTTTGACATGGCGCCCGTGGGCCTGGTGCTGTCGCGCAACCGCACCATGGTCGATTGCAACCGCCAGGTCTGCGAAATGTTCGGCGCCTCGCGCGAGGTGCTGATCGGCCAGTCGTTCCAAATACTTTATCCCAGCGCCGACGAGTACGAACGCCTGGGCGCGCACATGGAGCCCATCCTCAACGCCAAGGGCCACTACGCGGACAACCGCATCATGAAGCGGGCCAACGGCGAGGTGTTCTGGTGCCACGTCTCGGGCCGCGCGCTGAACCGCGAGAACCCGCATGCCTCCGGCATCTGGAGCTTTGAAGACTTGAGCGCGCACCGCCCCGTCAAGGCCGAGCTGACCGGCCGCGAGCGGGAGGTGGCGGCCCGGCTGCTGGAGGGACTGACCTCCAAGGAGATCGGCAAGGCGCTCGAGATCAGCCACCGCACCGTGGAGATCTACCGCGCACGGCTCATGCGCAAGTACAACGCCTCCACGGCCGCAGACCTCGTCCACAAATTGCTGGCGGGTGGATAGCGGGCCTCTTGAGGCCGCCTCGCGTCTTGCCCTTATCCCTTTGTGGGGCCATCCACGACTTCCGCCGCCGTGCGAAAGGCTTCCACCGCAGTGGGCAGTCCGCAGTAGACGCTGGCGTGGAGCAGCACTTCCTGAATCTCTTCTGCCGTGGCGCCATTGTTCAGCGCGCCGCGGACATGGCCCTTGAGTTCGTGCTGCTTGCCCAGCGCGATCAGCATCGAGACGGTGATGAGGCTGCGCGTCTTGCGGTCAAGCCCTGGCCGCTGCCATACATCACCCCAGGCGTTGCGGGTGATGTATTCCTGAATGGGCTGCGTGAACGGTGTGGCGTTGCCGAAGGCGCGGTCCACGAAGTCGTCGCCCATGACTTCACGGCGGGTGGCCAGGCCTTTGTCGAAATCCTTGGATGCTGGTGGCTGGGTCATGCAGTCTTTCTCCTTCATTGGGTGCGTGGGATGTTACTCAGCGTGAACGGCTCCCGTTGCGCCGTGCGGCATGAATCACCATGACGAGCGCACAACAATGAAAAACGCCGCACACACCCAAGGGACTGTGCGGCGTCTTCATTGCACTCACATGCGCCGGTCACACGGCGCGTCGCGGCATCAGATTTTGCCGGGGGCCACGTCAAAACGGTCCAGGTTCATGACCTTGGTCCAGGCTTTCACGAAATCCTGCACGAACACGGCCTGCGCGTCGCTGCTGCCATACACCTCGGCCAGGGCGCGCAGCTGCGAGTTGGAGCCGAACACGAGGTCGGCCACGGTGCCCGTCCACTTCGCGGCGCCGCTCGCGCGGTCCACGCCTTCGAGCACACCGGCCGATGTAGCGGACTTCTGCCACTTCGTGCGCATGTCGAGCAGGTTCACGAAGAAGTCGTTGCTGAGCGTCTGCGGGCGCTGCGTGAACACTCCATGCGCCGCGGACGATGCCACGTTGGCGCCCAGCACCCGCAGGCCGCCGAGGAGCACGGTCATTTCGGGCCCCGTGAGCGTGAGCTGGTTGGCCCGGTCGATGAGCAGCTCGGCCACGGCGCCTTCCAGGCCGGGTTTCACGTAGTTGCGAAAGCCATCGGCCACAGGCTCCATGACCTCGAACGAGGGGACGTCGGTCTGCGCTTGCGATGCGTCGGTG
>NZ_JALEGG010000127.1 GCF_022763525.1 Acidovorax sp. | reverse complement strand
GCCTGCCCAACTCGCTGCAGTTGGCCGCGGTGACGGCGCTGTTCTCGGTGCCGATTGCGCTGTTTTTTGGCATCCTTTCGGCGGTGCTGCGCGGCTCGTGGCTGGACCGTATCGCGTCCAGCCTCTCGGTGGCGGTGGTTTCTGTGCCCGAATTCCTGGTGGCCACGCTGGCGGTGCTGGTGTTTGCCGTGCAGCTGCGCTGGCTGCCAGCGCTCTCGTACGTGAACGATATCGAATCGCTAGGACAGCTGCTGCGCGCCTATGCCATGCCCGTGCTCAGCCTGTGCTGCGTGATCGTGGCGCAGATGATGCGCATGACACGCGCCGCCGTGATCGATCAGCTCGAAGCGCCCTACATCGAAATGGTGCGCCTCAAGGGGGCATCGCCGCTGCGCATGGTGCTGGCCCACGCGCTGCCCAACGCTGTGGGGCCGATCGCCAACGCGGTGGCGCTGTCGCTTTCCTATCTGCTGGGCGGGGTGATCGTGATCGAGACCATCTTCAACTACCCCGGCATCGCCAAGCTCATGGTGGACGGCGTGACCCAGCGCGACATGCCGCTGGTGCAGGCCTGCGCCATGATTTTCTGCACGGGCTACCTGCTGCTGGTCACGCTCGCCGATGTTTGCGGAATTCTGGCTAACCCGCGCCTGCGCCACCGCTGATGCGTGCCCCATCACCTTGGAGATTTTTCTGATGCATACGCTTCCTTCCTCTCCTACGCCGGGTGCCACACCGCTGGCCGCCAAGGGCCGCAGCCGGGCGTTGCGCTGGCTCGGCGGTTTCGGGTTCACCGGCCTCGTCGGCCTGGGTGTACTGCTGTTCTGGCTGCTGGCTGCGTTGGTGGGGCCGGCCCTGTTGCCCCGCCATCTGGTGGACCTGCAGGCCTCTGTGGTCTATGCGCCCATCGACGCGCAGCACTGGCTGGGCACGGACTATCTGGGCCGCGACATGCTGGTGCGGGTGGTGCAGGGCGCCCGCTACACCGTGGGCGTGGCCCTGGTCGCCACGCTGATCGCGTGCAGCACCGGCACGCTGCTGGCGCTGTTGGCCGCGGCCACCGGCTCGTGGCTGGATGCCTTCATCAGCCGCCTGCTGGACACGCTCACTTCCATCCCCAGCAAGATGTTCGCGCTGGTGCTGGTGGCCGGCTTCGGCTCGTCCATCGGCATGCTGGTGTTCACCGCAGCGCTGCTGTACGTGCCGGGCGCCTTCCGCATCGCGCGCTCGCTGGCCGTGAACATCAACGCGCTGGATTACGTGACGGTGGCCCGCACACGCGGCGAGGGCACGCTGTACATCATGCTGCGCGAGATCCTGCCCAACATCATCGGCCCCATCCTGGCCGACATGGGCCTGCGCTTTGTGTACGTGGTGCTGCTGCTGGCCAGCCTGAGCTTTCTGGGCCTGGGCATCCAGCCGCCCGAGGCGGACTGGGGCTCGCTGGTGCGCGAGAACGTGGGCGCCTTGCCCGACGGCAGTGCCGCCGTGATTGCGCCGGCACTGGCCATCGCCAGCCTGACCATCGCGGTCAATCTGGTCATCGACAACCTGCCGGGCCGCGCGGCCCACGAACGCAAGGGGGGCTGATCATGGGAGCTTCAGTCATTGTGAAAGACCTGCACATCACCGCAGGCGACCAGACCCTAGTGGACCACCTGAACTTCGCCATCGAGCCCGGTGAGGTGCTGGCGCTCATCGGCGAATCCGGCTCGGGCAAGACGACCACGGCACTCGCGCTGATGGGCTATGCGCGGCATGGCTGCGCCATCTCGGGTGGCAGCGTGCGCATCGGCGACATCGATGTGCTGGGCCTGTCGCCGGCGGGCCAGCGGGCGCTGCGGGGCCGCACCGTGTCGTACATCGCGCAGAGCGCGGCGGCGTCGTTCAACCCCTCGCGCACCATCATGGACCAGGTGGTGGAGCCCACGCGCATCCACGGCACCATGCCGCGCGCCGAGGCCGAGGCCAAGGCCGTGCAGCTGTTCCGCGAACTGGCGCTGCCCAACCCCGAGACCATCGGCCAGCGCTACCCGCACCAGGTGTCGGGCGGGCAGCTGCAGCGGCTGATGGCAGCCATGGCCCTCATCACCGAGCCGGACCTGGTGATCCTGGACGAGCCCACCACCGCGCTGGATGTGACCACGCAGATCGAGGTGCTGCGTGCCTTCCGCCGCGTGGTGCGCGAGCGCCGCGCCACGGCCGTGTACGTGAGCCACGACCTGGCCGTGGTGGCACAGATGGCGGACCACATCCTGGTGCTGCGCGGTGGCCAGATGCAGGAGGTGAATTCCACCGCGCAGATCCTGGCGCAGCCCGCACACGAGTACACCCAAAGCCTGCTGGCTGCGGCCCGCCCTGCGCCGCGTGCCGCCGAGCACTGCAAGGGCGAGGGCGAACTGCTGCTGGAGGTGCGCGAACTCTCGGCCGGTTACGGCCCGGTCGACGCGCAGGGCCAGCCTTCCGCGCTGATCCTGGAAGACATCAACTTCAAGCTCTACCGGGGCCAGGCCATTGGGGTCATCGGCGAATCCGGGTCGGGCAAGACCACGCTGGCGCGGGCGGTGGCGGGGCTCATCGCGCCCTGCAAGGGCAGCATGCTCTTCAAGGGCCATGCGCTCAAGCCCGACCTGCGCCAGCGCAGCAAGGAGGATTTGCGGCAGATCCAGATCGTGTTCCAGATGGCGGACACGGCGCTGAACCCCTCGCAAACCATCGAGCGCATCCTGGCGCGACCGTTGCAGTTCTACAAGGGCCTGCAGGGGCCCGCGCTGCAGCGTCGCATTCACGAACTGCTGGACCTGGTGCGGCTTCCGCATTCAGTGGCCCCGCGCCTGCCCGGCGGCCTGTCTGGCGGGCAGAAGCAGCGTGTGAATCTGGCGCGCGCGCTGGCGGCCGAGCCCGACCTGATCCTGTGCGACGAAGTGACCTCGGCGTTGGACACCGTGGTGGGCGCCGCCGTGCTGGACCTGATGGCCGACCTGCGCCGCGAGCTGGGCGTGTCGTACCTGTTCATCAGCCACGACCTGCACACCGTGCGCGCCGTGTGCGACGAAATCATCGTCATGCAGCACGGTCGCAAGCTCGATCAGGTGGCGCGCGCTGACTTTGACCGCGGCCCGCACCACCCGTACTACGAACTGTTGGCTGCCTCGGTGCCTGAGCTGCGCCAAGGCTGGCTGGAGGAGCGCGACCAGCAGGCCACCCGCGCGGCCGCACCCCTGGCCCTCGCCGCATGAGTCCTGCCTGATGACTGCCCCCAGAAAGGAGCACCGTCCATGAACCCGATCTTCCGCATCGCCGTCCTCCCCGGAGACGGCATCGGCAAGGAAGTCATGCCCGAAGGCCTGCGCGTGGTGCAGGCCGCCGCCGCCCGCTTTGGCTTT
>NZ_JALEGG010000126.1 GCF_022763525.1 Acidovorax sp. | reverse complement strand
GCGCTTGCGATGCGTCGGTGCGGCCCGGCGTGAAGGGTACGGTCACATCCTGGCCGGCCTTCTTCGCGGCGGCTTCCACCGCGGCGCCACCGGCCAGCACGATCAGGTCGGCCAGGGAGATCTTCTTGCCGCTGCCGCTGGCTTGCTGCGCTGCGTTGAATGCCTGCTGGATCGCCTCAAGCCGGCCCAGCACCTTGGCGAGTTGCGCGGGCTGGTTCACCTCCCAGTCCTTCTGCGGTGCCAGGCGGATGCGCGCACCGTTAGCCCCGCCGCGCTTGTCGCCGCCGCGGAAGGTCGAGGCCGAAGCCCAGGCCGTGGACACCAGTTCGGCAACCGACAAGCCCGACGCCAGCACCTGGGCCTTGAGCGCCGCCACGTCCTGCGCATCGACCAGCGGGTGGTCCACGGCCGGGACCGGGTCCTGCCAGATCAGTTCCTCGGCCGGCACCTCGGGGCCGAGATAGCGCGCGCGCGGGCCCATGTCGCGGTGGGTGAGCTTGAACCAGGCGCGGGCAAACGCGTCGGCGAACTGCTCGGGGTGTTCCAGGAAGCGGCGCGAGATCTTCTCGTAGGCCGGATCGAACCGCAGCGACAGGTCGGTGGTCAGCATGGTGGGCACCAGCTTCTTCGATGGGTCGTGGGCATGCGGGATCGTCGCCGCCGCATTCATGGCGACCCACTGGTGCGCGCCGGCCGGGCTTTTGGTCAGCTCCCACTCGTAGCCAAACAGGTTTTCGAAGAAGTTGTTGCTCCACTTTGTGGGCGTGGTGGTCCAGGTGACTTCCAGGCCGCTGGTGATGGTGTCGCCACCAAAGCCGCTGCCGTGCTGGCTGATCCAGCCCAGGCCCTGGTCCGCGATGTCGCCAGCCTCGGGCTCCTTGCCCACCAGCGCGGCGTCGCCCGCGCCGTGCGTCTTGCCAAAGGTGTGGCCACCGGCGATCAGCGCCACAGTCTCCTCATCGTCCATGGCCATGCGGGCGAAGGTGTCGCGGATGTCGCGCGCCGCGGCAATGGGATCGGGGTTGCCGTTCGGGCCCTCGGGGTTCACGTAGATCAGGCCCATCTGCACGGCGGCCAGCGGCTTGGCCAGGTCGCGCTCGCCGCTGTAGCGCTGGTCGCCGCCGAGCCAGGTGGTCTCGGCGCCCCAGTACACGTTTTCATCGGGTTCCCACACATCGGGGCGGCCGCCGGCGAAGCCGAAGGTCTTGAAACCCATCGATTCCAAAGCGACATTCCCCGTCAGGATCATCAGATCGGCCCACGAGATCTTGCGGCCGTACTTCTGCTTGATAGGCCACAAGAGGCGACGGGCCTTGTCGAGGTTGGCGTTGTCAGGCCAGCTGTTGAGCGGGGCAAAGCGCTGCTGCCCTGCCCCGGCGCCGCCGCGGCCGTCGGCCAGGCGGTAGGTGCCCGCGCTGTGCCATGCCATGCGCACGAACAGCGGTCCGTAGTGGCCAAAGTCGGCAGGCCACCAATCCTGCGAGTCGGTCATGAGGGCGCGCAGGTCGGCTTTCAGCGCCGCGAAATCCAGGCGCTTGAATTCCTCGGCGTAGTTGAAGCCGTCGCCCATGGGATCGACCAGCGGAGAGCTCTGGTTGAGCGGGCGCAGGTTGAGCTGGTTGGGCCACCAGTCGGCATTGCCACGGCCCTTGGGCGCGGCGGCCTTGGTGTGGTCAAAGGGGCATTTGGCGTCTGTGGTCATGGAGTTCTCCTTGTGTGGGTTCAGGCACTTGGCGAGGCCAATGGTAGGAACCCATCCATGACACGTAAATTGAATCGATTGAATTTGATCAATAGCCAATATTTATCAAATCACCCCGACCCTTAGCATCCATCGTGGTAGCGCCCGGCACCACAACAGCCCTAGGGGGAATTCAGCGGCCGCGTGCCAGCGGCAGACCCGGCGCATCCAGCTGCGCGCGGAGCACTTGGCCGTGGGTCGAGTCGGTGACATAGACGGTGCGACCGCCCGCGCCGCCAAAGGCCAGGTTGGTCGTGGAAGCACCTGCTGGCCCCCGCAGCACCCACTCTGGCTCGGCGCGGTGATTGAGCACCCACACATAGCCCAGGCCGGGATTGGCCACCAGCAACCGGCCCTGCGCATCCACTGCCAATCCATCCGGACCGCTCGGCCCGTAGGAGGTGAAGAACTGCCCCACCTTGGCCACGCTGCCGTCGGGCAGCAGCGGCACGCGCCAGACGCAGTTGCCGCGCGTCACAGCCAGGTACAGCACCCGGCCGTCGGGCGACAGGGCCACGCCGTTCGGGCTGGGCACATTGGCCAGCAGCAGGTCGAGCTGGCCGTTCGGCCGCAGGCGGTACAGGCGGCCGCTCGGGTCGTGCAGGCCGCTCTGGCCCTGGTCGGTGAAATACAGGTTGCCTTCGGCGTCGAAGATGAGGTCGTTCACGCCCTTGAAGCGCTCGCTGTTGCGGCGCTCCAGGTAGGGCGTGACGGTGCCGGTGACCACGTCCAGTTGCATGAGGCCGTTCTTGTAGTCGGTGATCAGCAGCGTGCCGGCATTCAGGAACTTCATGCCGTTGGGCTCGCCGTCATATTCAGCCACCAGGGTCCACGCACCTTGCGGGTCGATGCGGAAGATGCGGCCCCAGGGGATGTCGGTCACGTACAGGTTGCCCGCGTCATCGAACACGGGGCCTTCGAGGAACGAGTCGGTGACGGTGCCGCCCCGGTTCGCATCGGCCCAGTCGCTGCGCTCGCGGCGGCGGAAATGCGCGGGCATCGAGGTGAACACTTCCAGTTCACGGACTTGGGGTGGGTTCAACAGGAACATGAGCCTCTTTCACTGAGATGGCGGGGACGAAAAGCCGTACAGCCGCGCCGGGTTGTCCACCAGGATGCGATGGGCCTGGGCCTCGCTGTCGGCCCAAGCGTAGAGCAGGTTCAGCAGGTCCGCGTCGTTCACGCTGCCGGGGGCCTCGGTGGTGTGGGGCCAGTCGCTGCCCCACACCAGGCGCTCGGGTGCAGACTGCACCAGGGCGCGGCCCAACGGCACCGTATCAGCGTAGCCGGGGCCCTGCGCCGCAGACCGCATGTAGGCGCCCGAGAGCTTGACCCAGGTATTGCCTCCATCGAGCAATCCGCGCACCACGCCATAGGCCGGCGCGGTCGTGCCTTCGGCCGGGTCGATGCGGCCCAGGTGGTCGATGACCAGCGGCACCGGCAGCGCCCCCAGCTGCCGTGCCATCGCCACGAGCTGCTCGGGGTGTGCAAAGACCTGCACGTGCCAGCCTTCGCAGGCCGGGTGCTCCGCCACCTTGCGGGCCAGCGTAGCCAGCATTTCGGGCGTGGTGGCGCCCCAAGATTGGGGAGATACAAAATTGACCCGCAGCCCACGCACGCGCCGCGCAGCGAGCCGGGACAGCTCCTCGGCGCTCACACCGGCACCCACCACGGCCACGCCCCGCGCGCAGTCCCCCAGCTGGCCCAGCGCGTCCAGCGTGCAAGCGTTGTCGGTGCCGTAGGTGGATGGCGTGACCACCACCGCGCGCGACGTGCCCAGGCGCTGCTGCAGTTGCCGGTACGCGGCCACGGGCGCATCGGGCGGCGTCCGCGGCCAGTGGGTCGATGGCGCGAACCGCGCATCGAAGATGTGCATGTGGCAATCGCACGCGCCGGGTGGCGGCATGCGCTGCGGGCGGTTCAGGCCCGCAGAGTGCGGAACGGGGTCGGTCAGCAAAGGCAAGGTACAGGTCAGTCGAGCTTGATGTTGCCTTTCTTCACCACCTCGCCCCATTTCGCGTCTTCCTTCTTCAAGAAGGCCGCGAACTCGGCGGGTGTGGAGCCGACGGGCTGGGCACCCATGTCGGCCAAGCGCTGTTTCACTTCGTCTTCCTTCAGCACGTCCTGCAGCGCTTGCTGCAGCTTGGCCGCGACGGGCTCAGGCGTGCCGGCGGGCAGGAAGACGCCGTTCCACTCAAACGCCTCGTAGCCGGGAATGGCCGCCTCGGCCACCGTGGGCACGTCGGGCAGGCGCTTGGAGCGCTCGGGCGCCGACACAGCCAGGGCGCGCAGCTTGCCGCCCGACACGTGCGGGTAGGTGGCTGCCACGGTGCCGAACATGAAGTCCACCTGCCCGCCCATCACGTCGGTGATGGCGGGACCGCCACTCTTGTAAGGCACGTGCACCATATCCAGGCCCAGCTGCTGGCGGAACAGCTCTGCCGCCAGGCGTTGCACGGTGCCGCTGCCGCCGGATGCAAAGTTGATCTTGCCGGGCTGCGCCTTGGCCTTGGCGATGAGTTCGCCAACGTTCTTGACGGGCGCGTCGGCCTTCACCACCAGCACGTTGGGCGCCAGCATCACCAGCGACAGCGGCTGCAGCGCGGTGCTGGCGTAGGGCATCTTGGGAAACAGGTGCGGGTTGATGGAATGCGGCGTGGCGTCGTACAGCATGGTGTAGCCGTCGGCCGGGGCCTTGGCCACAAAGCTGGCGCCAATCGTGCCGCTGGCGCCAGCCTTGTTGTCCACGACCACGCTGGTGCCCAGCTTCACGCCCATGCGCGTGGCCACCACGCGGGCAACGGCGTCGGCCGCGCCGCCAGGGGCGTAGGGCACGACCAGGGTGATCGGTCGTTCAGGGAAGGCAGCATGGGCCAGGCCAGCGGCCAGGGCGCAAGCGGCAATGACGGGTTTCAGAAAACGGAACATTCGGGGAGTCTCCTCGCAAGGTTGGAAGGGGGGTTGTAGGCGGGCGGATCAGTCCGCCTTCAAATCCAGATCGCGTGCAATCTGCGTATAGGTGGCCACTTCGCGGCTGACCTGGCTGGCAAACGCAGCGCCGCAGGTGGCATCGGCGTCCAGCCCCAGACCACGCAACTTGTCAGCGGCGGCGGGGCTCTGCACAAAGTCCCTGGCCACGCGCTCCAGCTGCTGGGCGGTGGCCTCGTCCAGCCCCGCCGGGGCCAGCAGGCCATACCAGGCGTCGGCCGAATAGTTGCCGCCACCGGCTTCGGCAAAGGTGGCCACATCGGGCAGCAGCGAGGACCGCTTGGGCGACGCCACGGCCAGCGCGGTGAGCTTGCCGGTTTTGATCTGCGGCAGCACCGAACCCAGCGTGGCAAACGAGCTGTCGAGCTGGCCGCCCACCAGGTCGGTCACCACGGGTGCGGCACCCTTGTAGGGCACGTGGTTCAGTTGCAGGCTGTTGGCGCGCGCAAACATCTCGGTGGCAAAGTGGCCCGAGCTGCCCACACCGGCCGTGCCGGCGGACAGGCGCCCCGGCTCCTTTCGCGCGCGGGCCATGTAGTCGGCCAGGGTCTTCGCGGGCAGCGCCGGCCCCACCACCAGCACCGTGGGGCTGGTGGCCACGGTGCACAGCGGCTTGAAGGACTTCACCGCATCGAACTTCACCCGCCCGGCGTACAGCCCCGGGATCATGGTGTGGTTGGTGGCGCCGAACAGCAGCGTGTAGCCATCGGCCGGCGCAGCGGCCACGGCCTGGGCGGCCAGGATGGTGTTGGCGCCGGGCTTGTTGTCCACCACAAAGGGCTGGCCCAGCGCGCGGCTGGCATGGTCGGCAAACGCACGGGCCACCACGTCGGTGGGGCCGCCGGCGGCAAAGCCCACCACCAGCTTGACGGGCTTGTGGGGGTACGCCGTCTGTGCAGCGGCCGCGGCGCAAGCAGCTACCAAAACAATAGCTGCCAGCGCTTTATGGATAAGCGCTGGAGCCACTTTTTGCTTGAATTTTGTTGGCATGTCCCTTGTCTCCAGTGGGCCGGGCGCCCTGCCCGGCCATGTTCTAGCTTGGATGTAGCCCAGTGGCGATCAGGCTACAGCCACTTCGCCGGGCGTGTGGGCCAGCACGGCCAGCAGGTTCTTCGCTGCGCCCACGCCCATGTTCACGTAGGCATCGCTGGTCACGCCGCCGATGTGCGGGCTGAGGATGAAGCGCGGCTCGCCCTGGAACGGGTGGCCCGCCGCCATGGGCTCCACGGCAAAGCTGTCCAGGCCTGCCGCCATCACCTGGCCCGAGCGCACGGCAACCAGCAGCGCGGCCTCGTCGATCAGCCCGCCGCGCGCGGTGTTCACCACGATCACGCCGCGCTTGCATTGCGCCAGCGTGGTGGCGTTCAGCATGCCGCGGTTCTCGTCAGTCAGCGGGCAGTGCAGCGAGATCGCATCGGCTTCGCGCCAGATCGTTTCGAGCGGAACGCTCTGCACGTAGTCCGGCAGGTTCTTGGCAAACGGGTCGAAGCCGATCACGCGCATGCCCAGGGCGTCGGCCATCTTGGCAAAGCGCAGGCCAATGGCGCCCAGGCCCACCAGGCCCACGGTGCGGCCGTAGAGCTCCAGGCTTTTATGCGTGGCCTTGTCCCAATGGCCAGCGTGCATGCGGGCATCGAGCTGCACCACCGACTTGGCACACGCCAGCAGCAGCGCCAGCGCCTGCTCGGCCACGGCCGCAGCGTTGGCGCCCACGGCGGCCACCACCTCAATGCCACGGGCCTTGGCGGCCACCTTGTCGATGGTGTCGGTGCCGCTGCCATGCTTGGAGATGACCTTGAGCGCGGGGGCCGCATCCATCACGGCCGCGCCCACCTTGCCGTAGCGCACGATGATGGCCACGGGGTTGTGGCTCCGGCAAAGGGCCACCATGTCCTCTTCGGTGGGCGTCTTGCCGGCGTAGACGATCTGGTAGCCCGTGAGCAAATCCAGGGCTTGTTGCGCCAGGTCGGCGCCTGTGATGATGATGGTGGGTTGGCTCACAGCGATTCCCCTTCCTTCAACACGCCGGCGGCGCGCAGGGCGGCGGGCAGCCATTTCGATGCAGTGTCACCCCGTGCGATGGCCTCGATGCGGGCAGCCTCGTCGGCCACCTTCTTGTCGGCCAGGGCCAGCATGCCGGGGGCCTTCTCGCGCTCGATCACGACCACGCCGTCGGCATCGCCCACCACCAGGTCGCCGGGGTTCACCGTGGCGCCGCCGGCAGAGATGGGATGGTTGATGCGGCCGGGCACGTACTTCGTGGGCCCTGCGGGGTTGAAGCCAGCGCTGAACACGGGGAAGTCCAGCTCCAGGATCTCCAGCTTGTCGCGGATGGCGGCGTCCACGATCACGCCGGCCAGGCCGCGCTTCTTGCAGGCGCTGAGCATCAGCGTGCCCATGAGGGCCGCCGTCTGGTCGCCCTTGCCGTCGATCACCAGCACGTCGCCCGGCTGGGCGAGCGCAATGGCGGCGTGGATCATGAGGTTGTCGCCGGGGCGCACTTCCACGGTGAAGGCCGGGCCGGCCACCTTCATGCCCTGGTGCACGGGCGCGACGCGGCCGTGCATGGTGCCACGGCGTCCGGCCACGTCGGCCAGGATGGCGGCTTGGTAGGTGGCGGCCTTGGCAACGACATCGGCGCTGACGCGCTCGATGCTGCGGATGATTTCAGGGAGTTGGCTCATGGTGGAGTTTTGAGGGTTACGTTGAGAAGAAGTTGAAGGGCTGGCGCCACAACGCAGGGATTCAGTCAGGTGGGCCGCGCAGGTCAGTCGGCCTTGATGTTTCCGTCTTTGATGACCTTGGCCCACTTGGCGGAATCGGCCTTTTGCAGGTCGCCCAGCTGCTGCGGCGTGCCGCCCACCAGGGTCACGCCCAGCTTGTCGGCGAGGGCCGCCACGGCGGGGTCTTTCAGGGTCTTGTTGATCTCCTGGTTCAGGCGCTGCACCACCGGCGCGGGCGTCTTGGCGGGCGCGAACACGGCCTGCCACTGCTCGACCACAAAGTCCTTCATGCCCGCCTCGCCCATCGTGGGCACCTCGGGCAAGGCCTTCAGCCGCTGGGCCGAGGTGACGGCCAGTGCACGCAGTTTTCCGGCCTGCACATGCGGCAGCGCCGCGGCGGCGGGGGCAAACATGAACTGCACCTGCTCGGCCAGCGTGTCCTGCAGCGCGGGCGTGTCGCCCTTGTAGGGCACGTGGATGAAGCGCACGCCGGTCTGCTGCTGCAGCAGCTCGCCCTGCATCTGCAGGATGGTGCCGTTCCCGCCCGAGGCAAATGCCAGCTTGCCTGGCTGCGCTTTGGCCGCCGCCAGCAGGTCGGCCACAGTCTTGAAGGGCTGGTTCGTACCCACCACCAGGATGTGCGGAATGGTACCGATGGTGACCACGGGCTCAAACGCCGTGATGTGGTCGTAGGGCAGCTTGGCCATCAGGTGCGGCGCAATCGCCTGCGGGCCGATGGAGGTGCCCAGCAGCGTCAGGCCGTCGGGCTGCGCCTTGGCGACAAAGGCCGCGCCAATGGTGCCGGTGGCGCCCGCCTTGTTGTCCACGATGACGTTGGTGGCCAATGCCGGGCCCAGCCGCTGCGCAATGTTGCGGCCCAGCACGTCGGTGCTGCCGCCCGCGGGGTATGGCACAACCCAGGTGATGAGCTTGCCGCCGGGCCAGTCGGCTTGGGCCCACGCGGAGGCGGCCAGCATGGCGCCCCCCAAGGCCAGCAGGCTGCGGCGGGCGATGCGATGGAGGGGTAGTGAAATGGGAGTCATGGCAATGCCTTCCAGACAATCAAACAAAGGGGGGGAGGTCACAACGGGCGGCCGAAGCCGTAGAGCGCCTGGGGGTTGTCCACCAGCACTTGGCGCAGTAGCGCGGAGCCACCGCAGGCTGCGGTCCAGTCCACAAGGCGATCCACTTGGCGGGCGTCGTCGGGCAAGGGCTGCACGCCGGCCGTTGCCGTGGCGTGCGGCCAGTCGCTGCCCCACAGCACCCGGCCTGGCGCAGAGCGCAGGTAGCTGGCTGCCAGGGTGTCCAGCAGCGGGTCTTCCACCGACTTCGTACTGCTCACGATGTAGCCACCCGAGAGCTTCACCCACGCCTGGCCGCGCTGCAGCAGATCCAGTAGCACAGCGTGCGCGGGGTGCTGCCAGGCCTGCGCGGGTGCGATGCGCCCGAAGTGGTCAAACACCAGTGGCACGGGTAGCTGGCGCAGCACGCCGCCCTGCCCCGCCAGCAGGTCCGGCGGCATCAGCAGCTGCAAATGCCAGCCCAGGGGCGCGATGCGATGGGCCAGCGGCACGATGGAACCCACCGATCCGGAGACACCCAGCGACAGGTTGAGTCGCACCCCCCGCACACCGGCCGCGTGCAGCTGCTGCAGTTCGGCATCGCTTTCGCGGCCATCGATGACCGCCACGCCCCGTGCCTCCACGCCCAGCGCCGCAAGAGCGGCCAGGCCTTCGAGCATGCAGCGGTTGTCGTTGCCATAGGTCGAGGGCGTGACCAACACCACCCGCATGGTGCCGATGCGCTCCTGCAGCGCCCGGTAGTCCTGCGCTGACGCATCGGGCGGCAGTAGCCTGGCCCCGGGCGCGGCAGGAAAGCGCTGGTCGTACACATGCACATGGCAGTCGCAAGCCCCGGCGGGCAGTGCCGTGCGCGGCGCGGCGGTGCCCGCCGAGAACGGTACGGGCGTGACAAGGCAATCGCGGGACATGGCGATGGCTGCGTGAGCGTGGCTGAGGCTGCGGCGCGGGCGACGCTGTTGTCAGTCCAGGCTGGCGCCCGAGTCCTTCACGATCTTGGCCCAGCGCGGCACTTCGGCCTTCAGCAGCGTGCCGAACTGCTCAGCGGTGCCGCCCAGCACATCGCCGCCTTCAGAGCGCAGCTTGTCTGCCACATCGGGCTGCTGCAGGGCCGCGTTGATGGCCTTGTTGAGCTGCGCCACGATGGGTGCGGGGGTACCCGCCGGGGCCAGGATGCCGAACCAGGTGACGGCCTCGAAGCTCCTGTAGCCGGATTCGGCCAACGTGGGCACATCCGGCAGTTGCGGCGAGCGCTTGGCCGAGGTGATGGCGATGACCTTGAGCTTGCCGTTGCGCACTTGGCCCAGCAGCGTGGGCACGGAGGACATGTACAGGTCGATCTGCCCGCCCACCAGGTCGGTCATGGCCTGGGCTGCGCCCTTGTAGGGAATGTGGCGCAGCTTGATGCCCGCCGCGTTTTCGGCCAGCTCCCCGGCGAGGTGGGCCACGGTGCCGTTGCCCGAGTAGCCCAGCGTCAGCGCGTCGGGCTTGCCCTTGGCAGCCGCCACCACATCGGCGTAGCTCTTGAAGGGCGAGTTGATGGGCGCAGCCATGACGATGGGCGAGGACGAGACGAGCGCCACGGGCACCAGGTCCTTGAGCGGGTCGTAGGGCAGCTTGGGGTACAGCGTGGGGTTGATGGCCAGGTTGCTTGTCTGGCCGATCACGAGCGTGTAGCCATCGGCGGGTGACTTGGCGGCGGCGTCCACCCCCAGGTTGCCGCCCGCGCCGGGGCGGTTGTCCACGATCACGTTCCACTTGTTCTGGTCGGTGAGCTTCTGGGCCACGGTGCGGGCAATCATGTCCGTCCCCCCGCCGGGCGGGAACGGCACGATCAGTCGGATGGGTTTGCTGGGATATGCAGCCTGTGCGTGGGCGCCCACAAAAGGCGTGGCCACGGCGGCAAGACCGACGAGGGCGGCGCACAGGGCGCGCGGAAGCAAACGGGTGGAAGAAGTGGGCATGCAGTTGTCTCCTGGTGGGTGGTTCTTCGCGCCACCCTGCACAACTTGCTGCAGACCCGGCGCTGTGGACGCGACTTTACGCAGACGTTTCAGCCCATACAATGCCGTTGCGCACAATGAAACAAATTGCACCGTGAGCAACTTTCCCCGAAAACCACCCCTTCCCACCGCTACCGCCAGAGCGCCCTCGCCTGCCGGTCTCCCTTCATCCCACACGGCGCCGGGCCAGGGGCCTACCGAACCGGACGACAGCGCCGCCAAGGACGCCACTGGCGGTGTGATCGCCGTCACGCGCGCACTGCAGGTGCTGGAGGCCTTCGCCCTCGGTGAATCCAGCCTCTCGCTCGCGGAACTGAGCCGCCGCTGCGCGCTACACAAGACCACGGTGCTCCGTCTGGCGCGCACGCTCGCGCAGTCGGGCTTCATGGTGCAGCGCGAGGACGGCGACTGGCGCCTGGGGCCGGCCGCTGGCTGGCTGGGCGCGCGCTACCAGGCCGGCTTTGACGTGCAGAACGTACTGGAGCCCGCGCTGCGCGCGCTCACCCACGCCACGGGCGAAAGCGCCGCCTTCTACGTGCGCGAGGGCAATGTGCGGACCTGCCTCGTGCGCGTGGAAGGCCCGCAGGCGCTGCGCCACCACGCGCGCATTGGCGAGGGCCTGCCGCTCGACAAAGGCTCGCCGGGCCGTGTGATCCTTGCGTTCTCGGGGGAGCCGGGCAAGGCGTATGAAGACATCCGCAGGAAGGGCTACCACTGGTCCATCGGCGAGCGCGAACAGGGCGTGGCCACGGTCTCGGCGCCGGTGTTCGGCATGCACTGGCGGCTGATGGGATCGGTGTGCATCTCGGGCCCGGCCTCGCGCCTGCCCGCCGAAAAGCTCGAAGCGCTGGCGCAGACGGTGATCGCTGCGGCCACCCAGCTGTCGTATGCGCTGGCGGGCAACTCGGCCGCCCCCGCGCAAAGCCCGGTGCGGGCAACCCAATGGCATCCGTGACGTGAAGCCCCCCCAGAGTCGCTTCGCGCCCTCCCCCAGCGCGGCGGGGCGGCCCTTGCGCGGGGACTCTGGCCCTGGCCGCACCTGTTTCACACGCAGCGCCCGGCTCTCCGAGCAATGGATCGCTCATACTGCGCACGCACCACAACAAAGGAGATGATGTGAGCCGCTACCCCTTCCCCGACCTGAGCACCCTGCCCGACGACATCCGCGCCCGCATCCTGGAGGTGCAGGAAAAGGCCGGCTTCATTCCCAACGTGTTCCTGGCCTTCGCCCGCCGCCCTGCCGAGTGGCGGGCATTCTTCGCGTACCACGACGCGCTCATGCTCAAGGAAGAAGGCAGCCTGACCAAGGGTGAGCGCGAGATGATCGTGACCGCCACCAGTGCGGCCAACCAGTGCCTGTATTGCGTGGTGGCGCACGGCGCGATCCTGCGCATCTACGAGAAAAAGCCGCTCATCGCCGACCAGGTGGCGGTCAACTGGCGCAAGGCCGACATCAGCCCGCGCGAGCGCGCCATGCTCGACTTCGCGATGAAGGTGTGCCAGCGCTCGCAAGAGATTGCGGATGCCGACTTCGAGGCCCTGTATCCGCACGGCTTCGACGACGAGGACATCTGGGACATCGCGGCCATCACCGCGTTCTTCGGCTTGTCCAACCGCATGGCCAGCTTTGCGGGCATGCAGCCCAATCCCGAGTTCTATTTGATGGGGCGGGTGCCCAAGCAGAAGTGAATGCTGCGAGCGATTTGCTACATTTTTGATAGCTATTGGCGCTGAATCAATAAGCGCCAGCGCCCAATTTCATCCCAACTCTCAGTCTGCGGTCACCAACGCACGCATCCAGTCCGGCAAAGGTGCGGCCTTTTGCTGCGGAAAGTCCACCCAAATGGTGGTGGCCCCACCGGCCGCGCAGATCACGCCCGGCCGGTCCGCGCGCTCCATGGTGCCCCAGGTCTCGAACGTGGTGCGGCCCGGATCGCTCACATAGAGCTTGAGCAACACCTCCGCCGGGTATTCCAGCTGCTTGTAGAAATTGCAGAACGCATTGACGATCACCGGCCCCTGGCCGCGGGGACCGGGGTTGCAGCCCACTGACACCATCCATTCGATGCGCGCCGTCTCCAGGTAGCGGAAGTAGACCGTGTTGTTCACATGGCCCATCGCATCCATGTCGCCCCATCGCACCGGGAAGCGCATTTCATAGACCAGCTTCTTGACCTCGGGGATTTCGATCTTCATCAGTCGTCCAGGTTGTTGAGACGCCCGTGCACTCCGCAACTGGCGCGGCCAAGGGCCAGTGCCACCGTGGAACTGGCTCCGCCAGGTCCACGGGTGGCGTCCCCCTAGGGGGATGGCGCGCAGCGCCTCAGGGGGGCGCCTACACCGCAAAGCCGTCGTCGGCAGCGATCACCGCACCATTGATGAAATGGCTCTGGTCGCTGGCCAGCATCACCAAGAGCGCGTCCAGGTCCTGCGCGTTGCCCACGCGCTTGCGCGGCAGCATGTCGATGAGCTTCTTGCCCTGCTCGGTGTCCCAATGGTGGTGATTGATCTCCGTGTCGATGTAGCCGGGGCAGATGGCATTCACATTGATGCCGAACTTGCCCCACTCCACCGCCAGGGCGCGGGTCATGTGCACCACGGCCGCCTTGCTCATGCAGTACACGCCGATCTGCGGGAGCACTTTCAGGCCCGCCATCGACGCGATGTTGATGATGCGCCCGCCCGTGAAGCTGCCCGGCGCCGCGCCGCGCGAGCGCGCCAGCATGCGCTTGCCCACCTCCTGCGCTACAAAGAAGGCGCCCTTCACGTTGGTGTCGAACACGTAGTCATAGTCCTCGGGCGCGACGTCCTGAATGCGCTGCGTGGTGGAGACACCTGAGTTGTTGACCAGAATGTCGATGGAGCCCATCTCGGTCTCCGCATGCGCCACCGCAGCCTTGATGGAATCGTGGTCGGTCACGTCCAGCTCCACCACATGGGCATCGCCGCCCTCGCCTTCGATGCGTGCGCGAAGTTCCTTGAGCTTTTCCACCCTGCGGCTGGCCAGCACCACGCCGGCACCTGCGCGCGCGAGGGTGCGCGCGAACTGCGCGCCCAGGCCACTGGAGGCGCCGGTCACAAACGCCACGCGGCCGGACAAATCGATGCTGTATGCCATTTAGAGTCTCCCTACTG
>NZ_JALEGG010000014.1 GCF_022763525.1 Acidovorax sp. | reverse complement strand
ATGGCCTGCGCGTGCCGGGTGCATTCGACGGGTTCGAGCTGGCCGTGCGCGCCGTGCTGGGGCAGCAGATCACCGTGGCCGCCGCACGCACCCTGGGCCAGCGGCTGGTGGAGCGGCTGGGCGAGCCGGTAGAGACGCCCTGGGGCGACCTGAACCGGCTTTTTCCCACCGCCCGCACCTTGACTACCGCCGAGGGCGAGGTGCTCGGCCAAATGGGCATCGTGCGCCAGCGGCAGGCCGCCATCGTGGCGCTGGCGCGGGCGGTGGACAGCGGCACCCTGGCCCTGCACGCCGGCGCCGATGTCGCCAGCACCACGGCGGCGCTGTGCGCGCTGCCCGGCATTGGCGACTGGACGGCCCAGTACATCGCCATGCGCGTACTGCGCTGGCCCGATGCCTTCCCGGCCGCGGACGTGGCGCTGCACAAGGCACTGGGCGTGCAGGGGCAGAAGAACCCCGCCCGCGCCGCCGCCGAGGCCTCGCAGGCGTGGCGCCCCTGGCGCAGCTATGCAGTGGTGCGCGCCTGGGCGGCAGGTACGGTCAGCGCGCCGGCCGGCCCGCCGCCTGCGCCTGCGCCTGCGAACACACTTCCCAACCATTCACTATAAAAACAATAGCTGCTTGCGCTTGTCTACCAAGCGCTGGATGCCAGTTTGACCTTGGAGATTTCTCACCATGCAATACCACCCCCGCACTGTGCAGATGCGCACCGCCACCGTGCTGGGCCCCGTGCGCCTGGCGGCGTCGCCCGCGGGCCTGTCGGGCGTCTGGTTTGAAGGGCAGCGCCACGAGCCGGTCTCCTGGCTGAACGGCGCCAAGCCCTGGGCCGATGCCGATGACCATCCCTTGCTGCAGGAGGCCGCACGCCAGCTGCAGCAGTACCTGAAAGGCGAACGCGCGGGGTTTGACCTGCCGCTGGACCTCACGGGCGGCACGCCGTTTCAGCAGGAAGTGTGGCGCGCCCTGCTGGCCATCGGCCGGGGTGCCACCACCAGCTACGGCGCCCTCAGCCGGCAGCTGGGCCGCCCCTTGGCGGTACGTGCCGTGGGCGCCGCAGTGGGGCGCAACCCGCTGAGCGTGGTCGTGCCCTGCCACCGCGTGGTGGGCGCCGGCGGCAGCCTCACGGGGTATGCCGGTGGCCTCGATCGCAAAGCGGTTTTACTGGCGCTGGAAAATGCGCTGCCACCCCTCTTGTCCACCGCCAGCGAAGGAAACGCATGAACCACCCCGCCGCCCACCAGCCCGTCTCCACCTGGATTGGCGAATTCATCCTGCTGGCGGCGCTGTGGGGCGCATCGTTCCTGTTCATGCGCATGGGCGCGTCCGAATTCGGCCCCCTGCCCATGGTCGGCCTGCGCGTGGCCCTGGCCACGGTGTTCCTGTGGCCGATCATGCTGCGCCAGGGCCACTGGCCCGCGTTGCGCCAGCACTGGCGCCCCATTTTGTTCGCGGGAATCATCAACTCAGCCATTCCCTTCGCGTTGTTTGCCTGGGCGGTGCTGCACATCGCTACGGGTCTGACCTCCATCCTGAACGCCACCGTCCCCTTGTTTGGCGCCTTGGTGGCCTGGCTCTGGCTGGGCGACCGCATCAACCGCCTGCGCTGGGTGGGCCTGGCCCTGGGTTTTGCGGGGGTGGCGCTGCTGGCCTGGCGCGCTCCCGCCGGCACGGGATTCAAGAGCGACCAGGCCGAATGGGCCATTGCGGCCTGCCTGCTGGCGTCGGCTTTCTACGGCTTGTCGGCCAGTTTCGCGCGGCGCTATCTCACGGGGCTGCCGCCCCTGGCGACAGCCACGGGCAGCCAGCTGGGCGCCGCGCTGGGGCTGGCGCTGCCCACGCTGTGGCTCTGGCCCGCGCAGATGCCGGGCCTGCGCGCCTGGGGCGCCATCGTGGCCATTGCCGTGCTTTGCACAGGCATCGCCTACATCATCTACTTCCGCCTCATTGCGAGCGCAGGGCCCAGCCGGGCCCTGGCCGTGACCTTCATCACGCCGGTGTTTGCCGTGCTGTACGGCACGGTGTTCCTCAGCGAGCGCATCACGCCGTGGATGATCGGCTGCGCGCTGGTCATCATCTGCGGAACGCTGTTGTCAACAGGGCTTGTCAGCACACTGCGGCCGACGGCGTTGCGTAACAAATCGTGTTAGTTCCGGCCATGAGGCCCTAAACTCGGCCCATGGGTTCTTCACCGGAGTTTCACAGTCTGAGCAAGTCCGCCAACTCCGTTCAAGGCGCCAAGGGCGTTGGCGCTGCAAGCAAGGGCGCAGTCAGCGATTTCCTCTCGTCACCTGCGGTCGCTCGCATGGTGCCGCAGTCGTCCCTCCAGCCGGCGCATGGGTAACAGCACGCTTTTGGCAGGAACGGCGCTGATGGCGCTGCTGCTGGTGCTTGCCGGGTTGCCGCCGCGCGAAGCGCTGCACCCATCGCGCCGCACGCTTTTGCTGCTGGGGCTCTGCGGCGGGCTGGTGTCGGTCGGTGCCTTCGAGGCACTGCAGTGGAATGCACCGGAGCTGCAGGTGGTGGCCTACCCCACGGCCACCGCGTTCATTGCACTTTTCTTCGGCCTGCCGGCGGCCTTTCTTACCGGCGTCATTGCCCTGCTGGCCGTGCTGCGGGTGGATGCCACCGCCGCCGCGCCCGCTGTGGCTGTTCTGGGCGCGGCCCTGGCTGCGGGGCAGCTGTGGCGCCTGGCAGGCCAGCATGCGCTGCTGCGCTCGCGGCCTTGGACGTCATTGGCGGGCCTGACGGTGACCCTGCCGCTCGCTGTCGCCGCCGCCCTCTGGACCACCCGGCTGGCACCCGGCACGGGTGCAGCCCAGGCGGCCTCGCTTCCCTGGTACCACGGCGCGGGCATGCTCATGCTCGGAACCGGATGGCTGCTGCTGCGCAGCAAGGCACGCTCGGATCTGGCCCGCGAAGACATTCAGCAGGCACTTGCGCAGCAGGACCAGCAGTTGCGAATGGCGCTGGACTCCATGGGTGGCGGGCGATGGGAGTGGGACGTGGTGAACCGCCGGTTCCGTTGCCACGGCAGCTTCTATGAAGCCTTCGGTATTACCGCCGCCGACGCCGACGACCCCGATCTCTGGGCGCGCTGGTATGCGTTGCGCCATCCCGACGACGCCGAGCGCAACGCCACCAAGCTGGCGCGCACGATGGACGGCCTGGAGGAAACGTACGAAGCCGAGTTCCGGGTGAAAGACACCGACGGCCGATGGCGCTGGATCATGTCGCGCGGCACCGTGGCCAGCCGGAACGCGCAGCAGCAACCCACGAGCCTGATCGGCATGGACGTGGACGTCTCTGCCCACCACGAAGTCCAGAACGCGCTGCGCGCCTCCGAAGCGAAGTACACCACCTTCTACCAGACGCTGCCCGACCCCGCAGGGATCTCGCGCCTGGCGGACGGGCGCTACATCGACGTCAACCCGGCCTTCTGCGAGCGGCTGGGGCTGCGCCGCGAGGAGGTCATCGGCCAGACGTCCGCCGCGCTGAAGATCTGGGCATCTGAGGAAGAGCGCGCGCGGCTGGTGCAGACCTTCCAACGCGAAGGCAAGGTGGACCGCCTGCCGCTGGTGGCCCAAAGCGGCGGGGTGCGCATCCCGGGGCTGATGTCGGCGCGCGTGGTGCTGGTGGATGGCGAGGATTGTTTCGTCTTCGTCTTCCACGACATGACCGAGACCTACCGTGCCAGCGACGAGCTGCGGGCCCTGAACGGCCTGCTGCAGCAGGCCGGCAGACTGGCCCGGCTGGGCGCATGGGAGGATGAGCGCGGCAAGGGCCTCGTGTATTGGTCGGACGTGTGTTTTGACATCCACGGCCTCCCACCGGGCTCGCCCCTGCCCAGCGACTACATCGACCGCCACGTGGCCCCGGCGTACCGTGAACCCCTGCGCGAGTGCTTTCGCCAGAGCATTCTGGAGCGCTCCGAGTGGAGCATGGAGATGGAGGTCCTGCACACCGATGGCCGGCTGATCTGGGTGCGCGCGCGGGGCGAGCCGGTGATTGAAAACGGCCGCGTCACCCGCGTGCGCGGCGTGATGCAGGACATCGACGAGGCCAAACGCGCCGAGCAGCGCCTGCGGCAGTCCGAGGAGCGCTTCTCGCGCATCTTCCATCTGATGCCCTATCCCATGGGCCTGTCGCACCGCAAGGACGGTCGGTATGTCGACATCAACCCCGCCTGGGTGGAGATGCTGGGCATCCCGCGGGAAGAAGCCATCGGCCGCACGGCGGTGGAGCTGGGGATCTTCACCGCGCAGGATCGCGAACGGCTCATGGAGCAGGCCCGGCAGGGCGGGCAGTTGAGCGGCTATGAAATCAACCTGAGTGTGCGAGGCGGCGGTGTGCGCACGGTCCTGCAGTCGATGCGGGCCACGGAATTCGATGGCGAGCCCTGCTGGCTCTTTTCGGTGCACGACATCACCGACCGCAAGCGCAATGAGGAACAGGTGCGCGAGCGCGAGGAGCTACTCTCTCTCACCATCTCGGCGGCTTCCCTGGGCCTGTGGGACTGGAACCTGCAGACGGGCACGGTGACGGGCGACAGCCGCTGGTGGGCCATGCGGGGCCTGGCGGCGCAAGGCACCGTGCCCGTACCCACGCTGTGGTCCGCCGGCATCGCACAGGAGGACATCGACCGCATCTCCAACGAACTCGCGCGGCATCAGGCCCACCCGGGCACACCGTTTGACGTCACCTGGCGCGTCAACCAGGCCGCGGACGCGGTGCGGTGGGTGCGCAACCTGGGCAAGATCGTCGGGTTCGACGGCCAGGGCCGGCCGCAGCGCATGCTGGGCGTGGCGATCGACGTGACGCCCCAGCGCGAGCAGGAAGTGCTGCTGCAGCGCCTGGCGCTGTATGACGCCCTTACCGGCCTGCCCAACCGGGTGCTTCTGGCGCGCAAGCTGCAGGAATGCATGGACCAAGCGCGCGCCAGCCGCCGGCAACTGGGCGTGGCCTATCTGGACCTGGATGGTTTCAAGCCCGTGAACGACCGGCTCGGCCACGGCGCCGGAGACCGGCTGCTGGTGGTCGTCGCGGGGCGGCTGACCCGTGCGCTGCGGCCCGTGGACACCGTGGCCCGCCTGGGCGGCGACGAGTTCGTGATCCTGATGCCGGGCCTCGAATCGGTGGCCGAGTTCCAGCGCATGCTTCACCAGGTGATGGACAGCATTTCGGCGCCCTATTCGCTCGATACCGAACGCGTGGTCGTCACCGCCAGCATCGGCTACACCGTTTTTCCGCAAGACGAGGCCGACGCCGACGCCCTCCTGCGCCACGCCGACCAGGCCATGTACGCCGCCAAGCAGGCCGGGCGCAACCGCTTCCACCAATTCGACGCCGCGCAGGAGCGCGCACTGCAACTGCAGCGTGAGCAAGGCCTGCACCTGCGCCAGGCGCTGGCCGCGCAGCAGTTCACGCTGTACCTGCAGCCCAAGGTGGACATGAAAACCGGCACCGTGGTGGGGGCGGAGGCCCTGGCCCGCTGGCTGCATCCGCAGCGCGGCCTCGTGCCGCCAGGCGAATTCCTGCCCCTGCTGGAGGGGACAGAGCTTGAAATCGGGTTCGGCGAATGGGTGGTTGAGACAGCGTTCTCCTACCTGGAGCAGTTGCTGGCACGGGGGCTGCGCCTGCCCCTGGGTATCAACATTTCGGCGCAGCACCTGCAATCCCCTGGCTTTGCCAGCTGGATGGCGCAGTGCGCCGCCCGCCACTCCGGGGTGTCTGCGAGCCTGCTGGAGATCGAGATCACCGAAAGCGCCGCGCTCTACGACCTGTCGGCGGTGGCTGACACCCTGGCTGCTTTGCGTGCCCTGGGCGTCGCCGTGTCCCTGGACGATTTTGGCACCGGCTACTCGTCGCTCACCTACCTGCGCCGCCTGCCCATGGACACGCTCAAGATCGACCAGAGCTTTGTGCACGGCATGATGGGCGATCCCGGCGACCTGGCCATCGTGCAAGGTGTGATCGGCCTGGCCCGCTCGTTCGGCTACCGGGTGATTGCCGAAGGCGTGGAAACCGTCGAGCAAGGGCAGATGCTGCTGCAGCTCGGCTGCATCCAGGCCCAGGGCTACTGCATTGCCCGGCCCATGCCACTGGAGGACTTCATAGGCTGGGTGCCGCAATGGCAGCCGCCAGCGGGATGGCAAAGAAGCCGGCTGGTGTGACTGCCCCCGGGCTCATGGGTTGCACCCCGGTTTGATGCAACTGCGAAAAAGCCGATGCCGATGGCAATAAATCCGTGTGACTCAACCGCCAAGGCAGTGAAAATGAATCTTCATTCTTCTCACTCTCGGAGTTTCCCCATGAGCGCTTTGACTCTTCGCAACGCCACCACCTACATCGCCCAGTATGTGGTTCACAAGGGGGGCCTGGTCATCGCCCGCCTGCCCGGCATCGCGCCAGGTGCGACGCTGTCCATCCCGACGGCCGAGAGTTTCGAGGTCATCGCCAGCACCATGCTGAACGGCAACACCTATACCTCTGCTCCAGTAGCGATCGAGGGTGCAACCCGCTTTCTGGCGCAAGTGAAGCAGGTTCCTGCCCAGGGCACCTACGAATTCGAGGTGGTAACCATGCCCAGCAGCATCGCCAACCAGATGCAATTCGAAAAGACGAGCCTCGGGCCCGTCACCTTCCAAATCACGCAACGCGGCGTGCCGTTGCAAAGCGTCGTGGTTTCGGACTCTTTCATGGAGGTCACGCTGGAAATCAGCGATGTGTATTCCGTTTACGCGGTCATCAATGGCATCACGACGGACAGCGTGACCACATCCAACCCCAATGCCACCATCACGGCCACGGCCGAAACGTCTGACATGGAGTTTGGCTACTTCACCCTGGCAGTCTCCTGAGCTCAGGACGCTGCCCCAACCCGCGCGCGTGGGGCAGCACGGCGGTTTGCGCCATGGGCCATCCCTGCAACCGGGAGCTCAGGAGCCCACCAAATCCTTCACCTGCTGCAGTGCTGCCGGGTCCTCCATGGTGGTGAGGTCGCCCGGATCGCGCCGCTCGGCCACGGCCTGGAGCGCTCGGCGCAGCAGTTTGCCGCTGCGGGTCTTGGGCAGCACCGTCACGAAATGCACGCGCGAGGGCCGTGCGACGGCGCCGAGCTGGCTGTCCACCTGCTTCATCACCTCGCCCTCGAGCTTCAGGCGAGCGGCGTCATCGGTCAGGGCCGAGGCATCCCGCACCACGGCAAACGCCATCGCCACTTGGCCCTTCAAGCTGTCGGCCACACCGACCACCGCCACTTCAGCGATGTTCGGGTGCGAGGCGATGCTTTCCTCGATTTCGCGCGTGCCCAGGCGGTGGCCGGCCACATTGATCACGTCGTCCGTGCGGCCCAAGATGAAGTGGTAGCCGTCGGCGTCGCGAATGCCCCAGTCGAAGGTGCTGTAGATCAGGCGGCCAGGGATGCTTTTCCAGTAGGTGTTCACAAAACGGGCGTCGTCGCGCCACACGGTCTGCATGCAGCCGGGGGGCAAGGGCCCCTCGATGGCGACAACGCCTTTCTGGTTGGCACCCGTCAGTTCTTCGCCGTTGCTCTCATCGATGAGCTTCACGTTGTAGCCGTACATGGCTTTGCCGGGGCTGCCAAAGCGCGTGGTCTGCTGCTCCACGCCGTTGGCCAGGGTGAGGATGGGCCAGCCGGTTTCGGTCTGCCAGTAGTTGTCGATGATGGGCACACCCAGCGCATCGCTGATCCACTGCGCGGTGGGCTCGTCCAGCGGCTCGCCCGCCAGCCACAGCGCCTTCAAGGTCTTGACGTTGTACTTGGCAAGGTAGGACGGGTCCTGCTTCTTGAGCACCCGCACCGCCGTCGGCGCCGAGAACATGTGGGTGACCTGATACTTCTCGACAATGCTCCACCACACGCCCGCATCGGGCCGCGTGGGCAGGCCCTCGTACATGATCGTGGTGAGGCCCGCGATCAGCGGTCCATAGATGATGTAGCTGTGCCCCACCACCCAGCCGATGTCGCTGGTCGCGAAGTAAACGTCGCCCGCTTTTGCATCAAAGATGTGCTTCATGCTGGCCGCCAACGCCACGGCATAGCCGCCGGTGTCGCGCTGAACCCCCTTGGGCTTGCCAGTGGTTCCACTGGTGTACAGCGTGTAGCTGGGGTGGGTGGCATCGACCCATTCGCAAGGCACTACCGTATTCAGGTGCTGCTCGCGCAGAGGCGTCCATTCGTGGTCGCGCCCCGGCTGCAGGTGCATGGGCGCCAAGCCCCGGTTGACCATGAGCACGGCTGCGGGCTTGTGCTTGGAAAGCGCGATGGCTTCGTCCAGCAACGGCTTGTAGGGCACTACCTTGCCGCCGCGCGAACCCGCATCTGCGCTGACCACGGCCACAGGCTCGGCATCTTCGATGCGCGAGGCCAGCGAGCCCGAGGCAAAGCCACCAAACACCACGGAATGCAAGGCGCCAATGCGCACACAAGCCAGCATGGCAAAGGCGGCCTCGGCGATCATGGGCATGTAGATCAGCACGCGGTCACCCTTCTTCACGCCCAGCGACTGCAGCACGGCTGCCATGCGCTGCACCTCGGCATGCAGCTCGGCAAAGCTGTAGCTGCGTTCGGTGTTGGTTTCGGTGGAGATTGCCACCAGCGCAGCTTGTTGGGCACGCGCAGCCAGATGGCGATCCACGGCGTTGTGGCACAGGTTGGTGGTGCCACCCGCAAACCATTTGGCAAACGGCGGGTTGCTGTAGTCGCACACCTGCTGGGGCGGGGTCTTCCAGTCGATCAGCTGCGCCTGCTCATTCCAAAAGGCGTCCCGGTCGTCGATGGACTGGCGATGGAAATCGGCGTATGCGGTCATGGTGTTTGTCTCCTCAGCATCTCTCTCGCCCTGCCGGCACAGCAGGTTTTGAATTCATAATTATTCATGACGGGCTTTCGGCAAACTGACGGCTTGCCGGATGACAGGGTCCAGCATTTGCAGGGCCAGGCACAGAGCGGCCCCGCCGCTTTTAAGCCGGCTTCGGTGGGATGGCAAGGAAATCTTCGAAGCCCGTGCGTTGTGAAATACTTATTTCACACAATGGAGTACATAATTCAAACTATGTGGTCCACCCTCATCATGACGCTGCCCACGCAGCCCAACGCCGTGCGGTTGCGAATCTGGCGCAGCCTCAAGGCCCT
>NZ_JALEGG010000125.1 GCF_022763525.1 Acidovorax sp. | reverse complement strand
GCGGACTTTTCGCTGCCCGGCTCGGTCGCCAAGCTGTTCGAGACCGTGGGCAAGGTCGACGCGATCGTGAGCACGGCCGGCAACCTGCACTTTGGCCCGCTGACCGAGATGACGCCAGAGCAGTTCAACCTGGGCCTGCAGGACAAGCTGCTGGGCCAAGTGCAGCTGGCGTTGATCGGCCAGCACTACCTGACCGATGGCGGCTCCATCACGCTGACCACCGGCATCCTGTCGATCGAGCCCATCCGCAACGGCGCCAACGCCACGGCGGTGAACGCAGCCATCGAGGGCTTCGTGGCGGCCGCCGCCATCGAGTTGCCGCGCGGCATCCGCATCAACGCCGTCAGCCCGACCATCCTGACCGAGTCGGTGGGTGTGTACGGGCCGTTCTTCCCGGGCTTTGACACGGTGCCTGCCGAACGTGCGGCGCGCGGCTATCAGCGCAGCGTGGAAGGCGGCCAGACGGGGCGCGTGTACCGCATCAACGGTTGAAAGCTATTTTTGGAAGCGATCACCGGAGCGATGCAGTGATCGCTGCCGCATAGGCTGGCGCCGAACAGTTCACAGACCGACCACCTGCGGACTCCGGATTCTCGGCGCCCGTCCGATCGGCCGAATGGAGCGCGCGGCGCCGCCCTCGCCCGCAGACTCTCAGCACCGCGCAAGGCGCCGTCAAACCCGCTCCAGCACCACCGCAATGCCCTGCCCCACGCCAATGCACATGGTGCACAGCGCATACTGGCCCGCGTGCTCGTGGAGGCGATTGACGGCAGTGGTCACCAGGCGCGCGCCGCTGGCGCCCAGCGGGTGGCCCAGCGCGATGGCGCCGCCCCAGGCATTCACGCGAGCATCGTCGTCCTTCAGTCCCAGCGCACGCAACACGGCCAGGCCCTGTGCGGCAAAGGCTTCGTTGAGTTCGATCACGTCCATGTGGTCGATGGTCAGGCCAGTCTGCGCCAGCACCTTCTGCGTGGCAGGTGCAGGCCCCATCCCCATGATGCGCGGCGCCACCCCCGCCACGGCCATGCCCACCACACGCGCACGCGGCTTCAAGCCATATCTGGCCGCATGGACCCCGTCGGCCAGCAGCAGCGCGCAGGCGCCGTCGTTCACGCCGCTGGCGTTGCCGGCCGTCACTGTGCCATCCGGCCGCACCACGCCCTTGAGCTTGGCCAGCGCTTCGAGGCTGGTCTCGCGCGGGTGTTCGTCCTGGCTCACGACGATGGCGTCGCCTTTTTTCTGAGGGATGTGCACCGGCACGATCTCGCGCGCCAGGTGACCGTCCTTGATCGCGGCCACGGCGTTGAGCTGGCTGCGCAGTGCCATGCGATCCTGCGCCTCGCGCTCAATACCGAAGTCCGTGGCTACGTTCTCGGCGGTTTCCGGCATGGAGTCGACGCCGTACTTTTCCTTCATCACTTTGTTGATGAAGCGCCAGCCGATGGTGGTGTCGTACACCGCGTTGCTGCGGCTGAAGGCCGACTCGGCCTTGGGCATGACGAAGGGCGCACGGCTCATGCTCTCCACGCCGCCCGCAATCATCAAGCCCGCCTCGCCCGCCTTGATGGCGCGCGCGGCCGTGCCCACCGCATCCAGGCCCGAGCCGCACAGCCGGTTGATGGTGGCTCCGGGTACGTCGACGGGCAAGCCCGCGAGCAAGCTGCTCATGCGGGCCACGTTGCGATTGTCTTCGCCGGCCTGGTTGGCGCAGCCGTACAGCACATCGGTCAAGGCCGCCCAGTCCACGCCGGGGTTGCGGTCCATCAGCGCCTTGATGGGGACCGCGCCGAGGTCGTCGGTGCGTACGCTGCTCAAGGCGCCGCCATAGCGGCCAAAAGGGGTACGGATGGCGTCGCAGATGAACGCCTCTGGGCTCGGCATGGATGTCTCCTCGGTGGTTTTTTCTGTCTGGGTAAGCTGCCAGCGCGCAGTAGCGCCGCCGCGAGCGGCCTGGGCAGCGTCGCATGGCCCCATTCTGCGCGGTGCCACGAGGTCGCGCATGGGAGCCATGCTTCCAACAGTTTGCACCGATCGGGAGAAATCCAGTTCCCGGACGCGACAGCCAGCGCCAGGAAGGGAAGCTGCCAGCGATGCCCCCCAAAAAAGAACTCGGATGCGTGGAAGATGCACCGGCGCCCCTTCGCAACGCGCGCGGGGTGCCGGGCCTTACGGAACGGGGGTTTGAAGGGGGGCGAGCCACAGACGCCCCCCGCGCCGCTCAGCTCTTGCGAAACCCCAGGACCAGCACGACGCCGCCCAGCACCATGGCGCCCAAGCTCATCCACTGCGGTATCTGCACGGTTTCGCGTTCCTTGACGGTGAGCTCCAAGGGTCCCAGCTTCGCCTGGGTAGCATCCTTGGTAAAGCTGAATCCGCCGGTCAAGAAGCCGGCCAGTCCGGCCACCAGCAGCAGCACGCCGACGATTCGCATCACATTCATGAAACTCTCCAACACCGGGGCACGCAGGAACTGTGCAAAGCGGACCCGGCTTCCTCCCCTCTGCGCACCGTGACTGTAGGTGCGATCTCAGGATCGGCGCGTAGGACGCCGCCGCGCCCAACTGGGCCGCCAATCCTCTGTAGCCCCGCGGTCGCGCGGCCAAACAGGTGCGTGCTACCCTCTCGCCCCATGTTCAGCCCCTCTCAAGCCGACGTACGCCGCTTTCTGTGCGGCGTGCATGCCAAGACCCAGAGCGGCGCCCCCATGGAAGCCATTGAAACGCTGGCCAGCCTGTGGATCGCCGAGCACCCTGAGTACCACGCCGACCTCTCCGATGCCGACGCCGCCGTGGCACGCAACTACGACGAGACGCCCGGCCAGACCAACCCGTTTTTGCATCTGTCAATGCACCTGTCGATCAGCGAGCAGTGCAGCATTGACCAGCCTCGTGGCATTCGTCAGGCGGTGGAATTGCTGACGGCACGGCTGGATTCGCTGCACGATGCGCACCACGCCGCCATGGACTGCCTGGGTGAGATGCTCTGGGAAAGCCAGCGCGCCGGACGCCCACCCGATGGCGATGCCTACATCGCCTGCGTGCAGCGGCGCGCCACGCGGGACTGAGGGCGCCGGCTACCGCGATCGGCCATCACAGCAGCTTGAACGCCAGCACCGCCACCATCGTGGGCGGCAGGGCCCCCAGCAGAAGCCCCAGCGGATGGATGGCGTTGTCGGCAAACTTTTCCTTCAAGATCGCCGCCCCTGCGGGGTTGGGGGCATTGGCGATCACGGTCAGGCCCCCGCCCGTCACCGCCCCCGCCACCAGGGCCACCTTGAACTCGTCGCTGAGGCCCTCGACCAGCGAACCCAGGTAAGTCAGGGCCGCGTTGTCGGTGAACGCCGTGAGCGCCGCCGCGCCAAAGAACACAGCATTGGCGTCCATCTTCATGAGAACGGGTTGCAGCCACCATTGCTGCAGGCCGCCCAGCACTACCAGTCCGGCCAGGAAAAAGGCCACCAGCAAGGCTTCGCGCAGGATCAGCGGGTTCTGATGGCGCTGGTAGGCCGTGGTGAACCCCATGAAGAAGAGGAACAATCCCAGGAACACGGCCGGGTGATGCGCAAACACCACCACCAGCGCCAGGAACACCAGGTGCACCAGCACGACGGACAGCGGCACTGGCGCTTCGTCTGCGACGACCTTGCGCCCCATGTGCCCCACCTGGCTGCGAAAGAGCAGCGTGGCAATGCCCGCGTTGATCACCACGGCCACAGCGGCCTTCCACCCAAAGTTCGACACCATGAACCACAGGTCCCAGTTCCACTGCGCAGCCACCATGAGCACGGGCGGTGCGGCGAACGGGGTCAAGGTGCCGCCGATGGAGATGTTGACGAACAGCACCCCGATGGTGGAGTACTTGAGCTTGCTCGATAGCGGCTGCGAAAAGAGGATGTCGCGCAACATCAGCGCAGCCAGCGTCATTGCAGCGGGCTCAGTGATGAAAGAACCCAGCAGCGGCACCGCCGAAAGCACCACGAAGTACATGGCCACGCCGCGCTGAAACGGCAGGCAGCGCGCCAACAGTCGCACGACAGACCCCGCCATTTGCAAGATGGGCCGCGTGGCCGCGATCACCATGATCGCGAACACAAAGAGCGGTTCGGTGAAATTGCGCGAATCCAGATAGGCGGTGGCCTCCTGCTTTCCCAGAACGGAAAACATGAACAGCATGAGCACCAGGGCCCAAAAGCCGAAGACCACCTCGACCTCGCCGAGCAGGTGCCAGAAACCCGCATGGCGTGGCTGCGTGTGGGCCAGGTGCTCGAAGTAGCGTGTGGAGAAGGTATGGAGGATCGCCAGTCCAAACAGGATGGCGCCAATGACCTGGATCAGGGTGGGAGAGGTGTTCATGGGTCGCAGAAAAACCGCGAGGCGGCCCGACCAGCGCATGAACCTGCCGGGCCACCACGGCACCGACACCCTGGATGAAGTTTACCCGCGAAACGCTGCAGCGCGCCGCCACCGCGGAGCTTCTTGACACCCTCCACGGCCATAAAAAAGCCCGGCGATGCCGGGCTGCTCATGGGGATGCGCGAATCGTGCCGATCAACGGAAGCGCGATTGCGGCACCACGTGCAGGTCGCCGTCCACACCGCTGATGTAGTTGGCAAGTGCTTTCAGCTCGGCATTGGTGAACTGCTTGGCCACACCGCCCATGATGGCGTTACCGCGGCCCACGTTGGCGTTCTTCTCCACCTTGTAGGACTTGAGGGCCACGAAGAGGTAGTCTGCGTGCTGGCCCGCAATCTTGGGGTACGAAGGGTCGATGGGCTTGGCGAAGTTGTCGCCGTGGCAGGACACGCAGGCGCCCTTCTTGAGCAGCTCGGCCACCTGCACGCTGGGCTCGCGGGCGGGCTTGGCGGGCAACTCGGCGCCGGTCTTGCCGTGCTGCTCGTAGTAAGCCGACACGTCGGCGATGTCTTTTTCAGAGAGCGATTCGGCGATGCCGCGCATCGTGGGGTGCTTGCGCTCGCCCTTTTGGTAGGCCACCAGCGCGGACGCGATGTACTTGGCGCTCTGGCCCGAAATCATGGGCACCTTGTGCACTTCCGGAAAGCTGGCCTGGTACCCCGGAATGCCGTGGCAACCAATGCACATGGCGATCTTTTGCTTGCCGGCTTCCACGTCGCCCTTGGCTTCCTGGGCATGGGAGATGGCGGTCACGGAAGCGACAGCCAGGGCGAATAGCGTGGTCAGCGTTTTGTTCATTTTGCGCGCACAATCTCGTGGAAGTTCAGCTCTGGGCTCTGCTCAACGGCGGATTATAGCCAGCGCATGTCAAGCCCATTCATCAACGATTCGGTGATTTCCCTCATGAAATTCCAAGGTTCCCAGAACTACGTCGCTACCCAGGACCTCATGCTCGCCGTCAACGCGGCCATCACCCTGCAGCGCCCGCTGCTCATCAAGGGCGAGCCCGGGACCGGCAAGACCATGCTGGCCGAGGAAGTAGCGCAGGCGCTGGATATGCCGCTGTTGCAATGGCACATCAAATCGACCACCAAGGCGCAGCAGGGCCTCTATGAATACGACGCCGTGAGCCGCCTGCGCGACAGCCAGCTCAATGACGAGGGCAGCGCCGAACGCGTGAAGGACATCCGAAACTACATCGTGCAGGGCGTTCTCTGGCAGGCCTTCACGGCCGACCGGCCGGTGGCGCTGCTCATCGACGAGATCGACAAGGCCGACATCGAATTTCCGAACGACCTGTTGCGCGAAATCGACCGCATGGAGTTCTACTGCTACGAGACACGCGAACTCATCAAGGCCAAGCACCGCCCGCTGGTGTTCATCACCTCCAACAACGAAAAGGAACTGCCCGACGCCTTCCTTCGCCGCTGCTTCTTCCACTTCATCAAGTTCCCTGAGGCCGATACGATGCGCCAGATCGTGAACGTGCACTTCCCCACGCTCAAGAGCGAACTGCTCAGCGTGGCGATGAAGACGTTCTATGACGTGCGCAACCTGCCGGGCCTCAAGAAGAAGCCTTCCACCAGCGAACTCATCGACTGGCTCAAGCTGCTGGTGGCCGAGGACATTCCGCTCACCGCGCTGCAAAGCGCAGACAACAAGGTGTCCGTGCCGCCGCTGGTGGGGGCCCTGCTCAAGAATGAACAGGACGTGAGCCTGTTTGAAAAGCTGGTGTTCATGAATCAGCGCAACCGCTAGCCCCCGGCCATGGCCCAGACTCCTACCCCTTCACTGGCCGACGGCATTGCCGACGCCATCGGTTTTGTTGGCGGTGCCCTCGCCGGTTTCTGGCTGGGCCAGTGGCTGGGCATGGACATCTTTGCACCGGGTTACGGCACCCCGGCCCTGGTGGGTATCGCCCTGGTGGGGCTGGGCGGCGGCCTCGGCCTGCACGCTGCACGGCGCTGGCAAACCAGCCGGCGCAATAAGCCTTCCAAGGATTGATGAAGAGTAAAGACCCATGGCCTTTGTAGAACCTGTCACGCTGCGGGATCGCGGCGTCCGCCTGGAGCCCCTGGCGTTGTCCCATGAAGAAGGCTTGCGGTCCGCCGCCGCCGATGGCGAGTTGTGGAAGCTGCGCATCACCTCGGTGCCCGAGCCGCAGGACACCCGCGCCTACATCGAGGGAGCGCTCAAGATGCGCGAAGACGGCAACCGTTTTGCCTTTGCCGTCGTCGACGACGCCACCGGCAAGGTCCTGGGATCCACCAGTTACCACGACATCGTGCCCGCCGTGAAGCGCGTGGAGATCGGCTGGACCTGGTACCGCAAAAGCGTGCAGCGCACCCACGTCAACACCACCGCCAAGCTCTTGATGATGGGCCACGCCTTCGACACGCTTGGCTGCCATGTGGTGGGCTGGCGCACCGACAACTACAACTTTGCATCGCAACGCGCCATCGAGCGACTGGGCGCCAAGAAGGATGGGGTGCTGCGTGGCCACGCGCTGCGTCGCGACGGCACCATCCGCGACACGATGATGTACAGCATGCGCTCTGGCGAGTGGCCAGAGGCCAAGGCGCAGTTGCTATATCTTTTAGAGCGCCATGCGCTTACCCAGTAAGCGCTGAAGGCCAAAATCATGCTCATCGACTTTTTCTACACCCTGCGCTCGGCCAAGCTGCCCGTGTCGGTCAAGGAATACCTCACGCTGCTTGAAGCCCTGCAGGCCGGCGTGGTGGGACCCAAGTCGGATGACGCGTGGAGCCTGGACGATTTCTACAACCTCTCGCGCCTCACGCTGGTCAAGGACGAGAAGCACTACGACAAGTTCGACCGGGCCTTCGGCGCCTACTTCAAGGGCGTGGAGATGGTGGCCGACTTCACCAAGGAAATCCCGGCCGACTGGCTGCGCAAGATCCTGGAGAACGAACTCACACCCGAGCAGAAGGCCGCCATTGAGAAGATGGGCTGGGACGAACTCATGGAGACGCTCAAGAAGCGCCTCGAAGAACAGAAGGAACGCCACGAAGGCGGCAGCAAGTGGATCGGTACAGGCGGCACCAGCCCGTTTGGCCACGGCGGCTACAACCCGCAGGGCGTGCGCATTGGCGGCGCGGGCAAGAACAAGAGCGCGGTGAAGGTGTGGGAGCAGCGCGCGTACAAGGACTACGACGACCAGCAGGAGCTGGGCACGCGCAACATCAAGGTAGCGCTGCGCCGCTTGCGCAAGTTTGCGCGCGAAGGGCACGAGCTGGAGCTGGACCTGCACGACACCATCCGCAGCACGGCCGCCAACGCGGGCTACCTGGACATCAAGATGGTGCCCGAGCGGCACAACAACGTGAAGGTGCTGCTGCTAATGGATGTGGGCGGCACCATGGACGAACACATCCAGCGCGTGGAAGAACTCTTTTCCGCAGTAAAGAACGAGTTCAAGCACCTGGAGTTCTATTACTTCCACAACTGCGTGTACGACTTCATGTGGAAGAACAACCGCCGCCGCTTTGCGGAGAAGTTCCCGACCTGGGACATCATCCGCAAGTACAACAAGGACTACAAGCTGATCTTCGTGGGCGACGCCACGATGAGCCCTTACGAGATCCTGCAGCCGGGCGGCAGCGTGGAATACAACAACGAGGAGCCCGGGGCCGAATGGATCCAGCGCCTCACACATGCGTTTCCCAAGCACGCATGGATCAATCCTGAGCCACAGGGCGTGTGGCAATACCGCCAGAGCATCAGCATCATCCAGCAGCTCATGGGCAACCGCATGTATCCGCTTTCGCTCAAGGGGCTGGAAGAGACGATGCGGCTGCTGTCCAAGTAGCCGGCGATTGTGCCCAAGCCGCCTTTGCGCCGAATGCGCGAAGCTGTCTGACACATGGGGCGCCGAGTTGACGGCATCATCGGGAAGCCTCACGGCAGCGTTCCCCGACAATCCCATCCACGTTCAGCGCCCCCCCTGCCGTGCCTTTTCGCGAATCACATTCCGTCCTTGCGAGGATTGCAACGCCGGCCTCTTGGTCGGCGTTGCTGCTTGTTGGCGCCCTGTGCCTGCCGGGGTGCAGCCTGCTGCCGCGCCATAGCAACGCCGATGGCGCGGCGAACGCACCCGTCATTGCTGAATCCGGCATGCCGTCGTTTGCCGTGGAAGTGCGCGCGCCCGACACCGTGCGGGACACCCTGGAACGCCACCTGGAACTGCAGCGCTTTCGCAAGCTGCCCGACCTGCACGACAGCGAACTGCAGCGCCTGCTGGGCGCAGCCGACGCGAACGCACGCGATCTTCTGGGAACCCTGGGCTACTTTGCGCCCACCATCACCGTCGAGCTCTCCGACACGCCAGGCAGCAAGGAGGCGCCCCGCACCGTCATCGTCACCGTGCAACCCGGGCCGCAAACCAGCATTGCCAGCGCCGACGTGGACTTTGCCGACAACCCGGGCAGCGGCGATACGCGCGGCAGCCAGCGCCAGCAGCAGCGCGTGGTACGCGATTGGTCGCTCACGCCCGGCGCACCGTTCACCCAAGCGGCGTGGGATGCCGCCAAATCGGGCGGCCTGCGCCAGCTGCAGGCGCGTCGCCACCCCGCCGCCCGCATTGCCAACAGCCGCGCAGAGATCGACGCGGACCGGCATGAAGCCAAGCTCAGCGTGACCTACGACACCGGCCCGGCCTACCGCTTTGGACCGCTGAGGGTGGAGGGCCACGAACGCTACGACCCCGATGGCGCGCGCCGCCTGGCGCGCCTGCCGACCGGTGCCATCTACGACGAGGCCGAGATGCTGGACGCCCAGCTGCGCCTGGCCAGCAGCGGCTACTACGATGCGGTGTTCCTGACGCTGGACACCGAGGGCACCGACCCTGCAGCCGCGCCCGTGGTGGCCCGCGTGCGCGAGGCCCCGCTGCAGAAGCTGGTGTTCGGCCCGGGCTTTTCGACCGATAGCGGGGCTCGTCTCTCGATGGAGCACATCCACAACAAGCTCCCCGGCATCGGCTGGCGTGCGGTGAGCAAGCTCTCGCTCGACCGCGAAACCAAGCTCGCTGAAACCGAATGGACCGCGCTGCCCGAAGAAAACGGCTGGCGCTGGTTTACGGGAGGGCAGGCCAAGCGCGAAGAGACCGGCGACTACGACGTGAACAGCGGGCGCCTGCGCGCAGGCCGCAGCAAGAGCACACGCCACATCGACCGCAACTATTTCCTCCAATACGACTACGCGCACAGCCAGGGCGCCAACGCGCCGCCCTCGGGCAGCGCCGTCACGATCAACTATGGCTGGACGGGCCGGTACTTCAACAGCACCACCGCTCCCACGCGGGGCCATGGCGTGGCGGTAGAACTGGGGCTGGGCACCACGCTGCGGCCCGAGCGCGACCCATTCGTCCGCACCCTGGTGCGGTGGCAGAACTTCATCCCAGCCGGGCGCGTGGAGGACGACGCGGGCGTCAGCCGTACAGCACGCGTATCGCTGCGCGCCGAAGGCGGCGCGGTGCTGGCGCGCGAAGGTGCGCAGATTCCCGTCACGCAACTGTTCCTGACTGGCGGCGACACCACGGTGCGCGGCTACGGCTACCGCAGCATCGGCGCGCGCACTGACAACGGCCAGCTCTACGGCGGGCGCTACCTTGCGGTGGGCAGCGTGGAATGGCAGCGGCCCATCGTCTACCGCGGCACGATGACCGACTGGGAAAGCACGCTGTTCATCGACGCCGGTGCGGTGGCCGACCGCGTGGGCGATCTCTCACCCCGGGTGGGCGTGGGTGCGGGCGTGCGCTGGCGCAGCCCCGTGGGGCCG
>NZ_JALEGG010000013.1 GCF_022763525.1 Acidovorax sp. | reverse complement strand
GCGTGTTCTGCGACTGGTCGTAGTCGTAGCCGGTGAATACCCGCGCCAGGTTGGTCACGTCGCTTTGCGTGTAGCTGTCGATGGGCTTGCCCGCGCCATCACGGCGGACAGTGCCGTCTGGGTTCAAGGCCGACAGCCCGATGGTCATGAGCTGCAGGATCTCGCGGGCGTAGTTCTCGTCGGGCAGTCGCCCGGTAGCGGGATTTTCCTTCTGGTTGCCGCGGGTGTTCAGGTAGTAGCCCATGGCGGGGTTCAGCGTCACGTCTTCCAGCACCTTGCGGTAGTTGCCGAAAGCGTTGGCGACCAGCTGGTCCCAGTACCAGGCAATGGCGTGGCTGCGCCAGCTGAAATCGAGCCCCGTGAGCGACACCACCAGGATCTCCGACAGCGCCAGCGCCACGCGCTTGCGCAGCTGGTCGGGCGCCGTCATGAGCTGGTTCCAGATCATGTAGTCGCCGGGGTAGCTGTTGTCGTAGTAGCTCGTGGCGTTGTCCACCGTGGCGTATCCGCGCTGGTTCAACCAGTCCCAGCCGCGCTGGCTGGCGCCTCGGGCGAACTGGCTGTCGAGCCACTGCGTGTACGACGTGGAGCGCAGTGTGGCGACCTCGGCGGTGGAGGCGGAGAACTGCGCCTGCAGCAGGAAGCGCGCAGCCTCTTCGTCCGACTTGGCGGTGGGGTGGGCGTAGTTGCCCGGTGTGGGCGTGGACGGCGCGGGCCCGGGGCTGGGGGCGGGCGATGGCGATGGTGACGGCGCGCCTGGGCTGGGCGAGGCGCCGGGCGGCGAAGGGCGGGGTGCGGGGCTGGGCGAGGCCCCGGGCGGCAAAGGCGCGGGCGACCCGTCGGGCGGTAAGGGCGCTGGCGGGGGGGCAGCCGGGCTGGCCCCGGGGATGTCGGAATCGCTCTCTCCTCCACCGCAAGCGGCCAGGGCGGCGGACGCGAACAAGGCAGTCAGCAGCGGCGCGTGGCCGCGTGCGGAAGCGCCGCTGGGCGCAGCAGGCAGTGAAGCGGTGGCTGGCGCCACAGTCGTCGAAAGGCAGCCCTCTCCGTCCTCGGCGACATCAGCGGTCGCCCGAGGCTCCTCGTGTTTGTATTGCATGGTGTTATCGGGTGAAACACGCGCTGTGCGCCGCGCGCGGGCACACTTCACCACAAGCACTCGGGGGCACGGCAACACAAACGTTACGAAACGAAACTCTCACAGGAGAGGGTTACAGCGCACATGCCAAAAGTGATGGGCAATTGCAACACTTGGGCCGCTAATGGATCAGTTGTAACTTGATGTGGAATGGACAACCGAAACCTGGGAGAAGAAAAAAAAGGGGGCCCCGGACCGGGCCCCCTGGGCGCCTGCCCGGCGCAGCCTCAGGCCATGAAGCCCAGGTCCACCGGGTAGTCCGGCCGCCCGGCGGCAGCGCCAAAGTGCGTGATGTTGGGCAGCACGCCCGCCATCTCGCTGTCGGCCACGCCAAACCACTTGGCCAGCGTGGCCGCGTACTGGTCCACCGAGGTGGTGGGCAGCAAACGGCCCTGGCCGACGTGCCACTGATCTTCGGGTGCGGCGGTGTTGCCCACGCTGACCGGGGGTGCGATGCCGTAGAAAGCCTTGCCCTTGACGGCGCCGCCCACCATGAAGTGATGGCTGCCCCAGCCGTGGTCCGAGCCATCGCCGTTGGAACTGAGCGTGCGGCCGAAGTCCGAAGCGGTGAACGTGGTCACCTTGTCCGCCACGCCCAGCTCGGCCGTGGCGTTGTAGAAGGACGTGAGGGCGTCGCTCAGGCGCTGCAGCAACCCGGGCTGCTGCGAGATGAGGTTGTCGTGCAGGTCAAATCCGCCCAGCGACACCATGAACACCTGCCGCTTGCTGCCCAGCGCGTTGCGCGCGCCGATCAGCCGGGCCACCATCTTGAGCTGGTCGGCCAGTGAGTTGTTGCTGGGGAAGGTGGTGCTCAGGGTGGAGCTGGCCAATGCGCTGGTGATCTGGCTCTCGGACGTGACGGCGCGCGTGGTGACGCGGTTGTATTCGTTTTCCAGCAGGTGGCCGCTGGGCTGCTGGATCAGCGCCGAGAGGGCGCCGCGCACGGCGCTGGAGCCATACACATTGTTCTTCACCCCGTTGATGGCCACGGCACCGTTGGTGCTGACCTGGTATTGCAGCGCCGAGTCACCCGAGAGGAACACCGCGTTGCCCGTGACGGCGATACAGGTGAACAGTGAATTGCCGTTGGAGGACAGCGCCAGGTCGCCGATGTTGCCGCCCCAGCCCACGGTAGAGCCTTCGGGCGAGGACGACTGCCACACGGACTGCTGGTCGTTGTGCGAGAACAGCTTGGGCGGGATGGGGAAGGCCTTGCGGTCCGGGCTGTTGTACTGCGCGCGGGTCAGCGGCACCACCAGCGGTCCCACGTTGAGCTGCACAGCGGCCTTGCCGCTGTTGAACAGGCTCGCCAGCCCCGTCATGGCCGGGTGCAGCGCGTACTGGCGGCCATCGGGCAGCGGCGTGGTCGGGCTCAACAGCGTGGGCGTGAGCGATGCCTTGGGAATGGCGATGCTGCCGCGGATGCTGCTGTAGCGGCCGTGGCTCGCGTCGTCGTACGTGACCACGGTGTTGGCGTAGTCGTTGCCGCCGTAGAGGAATACGCAGACCAGGGCCTTGTAGTCGTCGGCGGTGAAAGCGGCCGCCTCGCCCATGGCGGCGAGGTTCAGCGCAAAGGGCAGGGCGGTGCCTGCCAGGCCCAGCTGGGCAGAGCGGCGCAGGAACGCGCGGCGCGAATGGAGTTCGGGTTCAAGCAGGTGCATGGCTTGGCTTCTTGGGGCGTCGTGGGGCTTGCGGGGCATGAAGCCACCGTGTCATTTGTTTCTTTACTTCTGGATGAGGTACTCGGCCGAGGCCATCACCAGGAACACCGCGGCTGCGATGCGGTCGCGCTTGGCGTTGTCGGTGCTGCTGGCCGTCACGGTCGTGGTCTTGAGCGCGTCCGCGATGAGCTTGACGGTGGCCGCGGACAGCTGCCCTGCGCACATCAGCAAATTGATGCGAGCCACCAGCGCGTCCGCGTCGGCCACCAGCGCCAGCTCCTCGGTGTAGGCGGCCTTGATGTCAAAGCCGTTGTTGGGCGTGCTCGCGTTGTGGGGCACGTCGGGGCCGTTCACCCAGATGCCGTTGCGGATGACGCCCTGCATGAAGTTGAGGTAGCCGCCCACGCTGCTTTCGTTGACCAGCTGGAACTCCGGGGCCACGGCGCCCGTGGCGGCCAGCGCGGTGGAGGGCGGCACGTAGCCGGGCCGGAAGAAGTTGAACACCGAGGGCGAGCGCAGCGGGCTCTGGCCCAGGCGTGAACCCGGATCGCCGAGGTTGCCGATCTTCCAACTGCCGAAAGTGGAATTCACACCGAAAGTGCGGCCCCACTGCACGAAGCGCAACATGGGCTCGCGCAACTTGCCAAAGCCCGGCTGCGACAGCCCTGCGGGCGAGCGCGCCTCGTCGTCGAGCAGGATGGCACGGACCACGGCGCGCAGGTCGCCGCGCGCACCGGCGCCGTTGTTGTTGAAGGCCCCTGCCACCCGTGCGACATAGCCAGGGGACGGGTTGCTCGTCACCAGCCGCTGGATGAGCTGCTTGCCGATGAAGGGCCCCACGTTGGGATGGTTGAACAAGGTATCGAGCGCGGTCTTGAGCGCCGCCGCGCCGGGCGTGCCCGCTGGGATGGTGGTGCCCAGGAAGGTGGCCGCCAGAGCGGAGTGGCGCGACTCGTTGAGCGCCATCGGCAGCCGGGTGAACGTGGTGCTGGGCACGGTGCGGTTGGTGCCGGGAACCTGCGTGGGCGTGTTCTGCGACTGGTCGTAGTCGTAGCCGGTGAATACCCGCGCCAGGTTGGTCACGTCGCTTTGCGTGTAGCTGTCGATGGGCTTGCCCGC
>NZ_JALEGG010000012.1 GCF_022763525.1 Acidovorax sp. | reverse complement strand
TCAGGCGCCAAGCCTGCTTGCTCGCGCGCGGCGATGGGGGCGGGGATGGTCCATTGGGTGCCTGGGCCGTCGCGCCAGTCAGTGGGCAGGCCAGGGCTGCCGTCGGTGCGGTGTTCCAACACGCCCGTGGGACCCCAGTCCTGCCCCGCCTGCAGGCGTTGGCGGGCTTGCTGGAGCGTGAAGCGCACGCCGCTTCGCGAAAGGCGGGACAGCACGGCGTCGTCGGGCGACACATGGGGAGCAAACACCCCCGCCGGCAGGCCGGAAGCACCGGCGGCTGGCTCATCTGCCTCGTCGAGCACCTGAACCTGCCAGCCCCGGCGTGCCAGGCTGGCCGCGGTGGCGGCACCGGCCAGGCCGCCGCCGATCACCAGGCAGTGGCGGGCCTGCGCGCTGGCGCTGGGGGTCGTTTCGGGGAGGGAGGCCATGCGGGGCCGTGGCTCCCACGCCGGGTTGTAGGTGGCGTGCAGGTTGTCGCGCTTGGGCGGCACGCCCGGCACGCGCTGCACCTCAAAGCCGCATTCGGCCAGCGCATCGCGTACGGCGCGGGCAATGGTCCAGGTGGCCAGCTGCGTGCCGCGGCGGCAGCAGCGCGCCACTGCCTTGAGGGTGTGGGCGCTCCAGATCTCCGGGTTGACGGAGGGGCTGAACCCGTCCAGGTACACCGAGTCTGCGGTGGGCGCCTGCTGGCGCAGCATCTCTTGCGCGTCGCCGATGTAGAGCGTGAGCAAGACGCGGCCGCCTTCGAACGCCAGCCGGTGCACGCCGGGCAGCAGGCCCCACCATTGGGCATGCAACTGCTCGGCCAAAGGGGCCAGCTCGGGGTGAGCGGTGGTGGCGCGCAACAGATCAGCAGGGCTGACCGGCCACGCTTCGGTCGAGGCGAAGTGCAGTATGCGGGGGCGCTGCTCATCTGCCCGCCATGCGGCCCAGGTGACGAGAAAGTTCAGCCCAAAGCCGAACCCGGTTTCCAGCACCCGCCATTGGGCCTGCCCGGCCCAGGCGGCAGGCAGGCCGCAGCCTTGCAGGAAGACCCTGCGGGCCTGCTCCAGCCCACCGTTTTCGCTGTGGTAGCGATCGCCAAAGCGCGGGCTGTAGGGGGTGCCGTCGGGCAGCCAGTGGATGGGCTCGGACATGGGGTTGCGCGCAACTCAGAAAAAGAAAGGGCGCCACCAGGGCGCCGTACTGAGCTGCTTTGTACCGGAAACGGGTTCAGCAGCGGTTGTTCTAGATCACTTCTTACTGGCTGGGCGGGACATATCCCGCCGCGGCGTCTGCACCGCTGCCGAAGAAATGGTTCTCCATCTGGCGGGCCAGGTACTGGCGCGCGCGCGCATCGGCCAGGTTCAGGCGGTTTTCATTGACCAGCATGGTCTGGTGCTTGAGCCAGCCTGCCCAGGCTTCCTTGCTCACGCTTTCCCAGATGCGCTTGCCCAGTTCGCCGGGGTAGGGCGGAAAGTCGAGGCCTTCGGCTTCCTTGCCGAGCTTGATGCATTGAACGGTGCGTGCCATGGGAATTCCTTGCAGTGGGGGTGAGCGAAAAAGGCTTCGCTCAGATGATTTGGATATTAAGAACTGAAATCTCAGTAGTTCCAGTTTTGAAGAGGGCCTTCCAGAATGCGTTCCATCGGTGATTTGCACCGCAACACATTCACAAAAGAGGCCCTTCCATGAACTTTCGCCGCGACTTTATCAAGTTTCCCTTCGCCGCCGCCCTGGTGGGCAGTTTGGCCCTGACGGCATTGCCGTCGTTTGCACAGTCTGTGACGTTGCTCAATGTGTCGTACGACCCGACGCGCGAGCTGTACGTGGAGTTCAATCAGGCGTTTGCCAAGCACTGGAAGGCCAAGACCGGCCAGGATGTGACCATCAAGCAAAGCCACGGCGGCTCGGGCAAGCAGGCGCGCTCCATCATCGACGGGCTGGAGGCCGACGTGGCCACCCTGGCCCTGGCGGGCGACACCGATGCGCTGCACACCAACGGCGGCTGGATTCCCAAGGACTGGCAAAAGCGCCTGCCGCACAACAGCTCGCCCTACACCTCGACCATCGTGCTGGTGGTACGCCAGGGGAACCCCAAGGGCATCAAGGACTGGGACGACCTGGTGCGTGCTGACGTGAAGGTGATCACCCCCAACCCCAAGACCTCGGGCGGCGCGCGCTGGAACTACCTGGCCGCGTGGGAATTCGCCAAGCGCAAGTACGGTGGCGACGCCAAGGCCAAGGACTTCGTAGCCAAGCTGTATGGCAACGTGCCCGTGCTGGACACCGGCGCGCGTGGCTCCACCATCACCTTCGCTCAGCGCAACCAGGGCGACGTGCTGATCGCCTGGGAGAACGAGGCCTACCTGCTCGAAAAGGAGTTCGGCACCAAGTTCGATGTGATCGCACCTTCAATCTCCATCCTGGCCGAACCCGCCGTGTCGGTGGTGGACAAGAACGTGGACAAGAAGGGCACCCGTGCCGTGGCCGAGGCCTACCTGCAATACCTGTACACCGAAGAAGGCCAGGACATTGCCGGCAAGCATTTCTACCGCCCCGCCGTGTCGGAAAAAGCCAAGGCCAAGTACGCCAAGCAGTTCCCCCAGCTGAACCTGTTCACCATCAACAATGCGTTCGGTGGCTGGGACAAGGCGGCCAAGGAGCACTTTGCCGACAACGCGAACTTTGACCAGATCTATACGCGGAAGTAGGTAGCCCAGCGAGCCCGCCCTCCCGCCGCTGTGCGCGGGTGAAGGGCGCCCCCGTCTCCACGAACAAAAATCCAGCCCGGGCGGGCCGGGTGGGGCGCTGCACGTCCTTTTTTGAAGAAAAACAGCCCCCAGCGCTCGTCCATCAAGCGCTGGAAGATATCAAAACAATAGTAGTCAAGGAATCCACGCCATGTCCGCCTTGCTCATCGCCGGCAGTCCCTCGGAGCGCTCGCGCTCTGCCGCCTTGCTCGACGCCGTGGCCCAGCGCCTTCAGGTGCGCGGTGCGCTGGTGGACCGCATCCACATCCGCGATCTCTCGCCCCAGGCGCTGCTGCTGGCCGACTTTGGCCACCCCACCGTGGTGAACGCTGTGGACCAGGTGGCGCAGGCCAGCGTGCTGGTGGTCTCCACCCCCGTCTACAAGGCGGCCTACAGCGGCGTGCTCAAGGTGTTTCTGGACCTGCTGCCGCAGACGGCCCTCAAGGGCAAGACCGTGCTGCCCCTGGCCACGGGCGGTAGCCCGCACCACATGCTGGCGCTGGACTACGCGCTGCGCCCCGTGCTGCAGTCGCTGGGCGCCAAGGGCATCCTGCCCGGCATCTACGCCACCGATGCGCAGGTCACGCTCTCGCCCGAAGGGGCCTACCACCTGCATGCCGACATCGCCACGCGGCTGGACGACGCGGTGAACGTGCTCGTCACCGAAAACCTGCGTCCATCGCCCGCCCAGGCCACGCGGTTTGCGCCGGTGCACTTCTCGCAGGTGCGATGTAGCGTCTGACACCGGCCTGGCGCTGCGGCCGTGCCGTGGTGCCAGCGCCTGCCTTCCTCCCCCTTCGTCCCCCTTTTTTGATTTTGTTGCTGCGCCGGGTGCGCGGGCAGGGCGATGTGCCGCCTGTTGCCAGACCTCCGGCTCGGCCCTGGCCCCCATTTTTCGAGATTGGAACCGCACCATGAATGAACTTGCCCGCTTCTCCCTGCAACGCCGCCACCTGCTGGCCGCGGGCGCCGCCGCCGTCGCGGCGCCGCTGGCGCCCCAGGCCTGGGCGCAGGCGCCCACCCGCGTGCTGCGCGTGGGCCACCAAAAAGGCTGGCTCTCCATCCTCAAGGGCCGCGGCACGCTGGAAAAGCGCCTGGCCCCGCTGGGCGTGAAGGTCACCTGGACAGAGTTCAACGCCGGCCCCGTTCAGCTTGAAGCCCTCAACGTCGGCTCCATCGACTTCGGCGATGTGGGCGAGGCCCCGCCCATCTTTGCCCAGGCCGCTGGCGCCCCGTTGGTCTACGCCGGTGCCACCGTGCCGCGCCCCGCACTGGAGGCGGTCATCGTTCCCAGCGGTTCGCCCATCCGCAGCGTGGCCGACCTCAAAGGCAAGCGCGTGGCCTACAACAAGGGCTCCAACGTGCAGTATTTCCTGGTCAAGCTGCTGGAGAAGAACGGCCTGAAGTACGGCGACGTGCAATCCATCTTCCTGGCCCCGGCCGACGCGCGGGCCGCGTTTGAACGCGGCGCGATCGATGCCTGGATCATCTGGGACCCCTTCCTCGCCGCCGCGCAAAAGCAGCTCGACGCGCGTCTGCTGGTCGATGCCACGGGCGTGGTCAACAACCGCGCCTACTACTTCACCTCGCGCGATTTCGTCACCAAAAACGCCGACGTGCTGCGCATTGCCATCGAAGAGGTCAATGCCATCGACACCTGGGTGTCCAAGAACAAGGACGCCGGCGCTGCCGAGCTGTCGGCCGTGCTGGGCCTGGACAAATCCATCACCGACCTGTACCTGAGCCGCGCCCGCTTCGGCACTGCGCCCGTCACGCGCGAGATCCTGGCTGAGCAGCAGGCGATTGCCGACACCTTCTTCGACCTCAAGCTCATCCCTAAAAAGCTCAACCTGCTGCACGCAGCGCCGGTGGACCTTTGAGGGCGGGCTCACAAAGCACTGCAAGGAGTCACCATGACCCACCTTCCCTTGAGCAATGAGCGCCGCCGCGCGCTGCAGCTGCTGGGCGTCACCGCCTTCCACTGGGTGCTGGCCAGCCGCTACGCCCATGCACAGAGTGCCACAGCGCATGGCCCGGCCGTACAAGGCCCCGAGCAACTGCGCATCGGCTACCAGAAGTCGGCCGTCAACCTGGTCATCCTCAAGCAGCAGGGCGTGCTGGAAAAGCGCTTCCCTGGCACCCGCGTGAGTTGGCTGGAGTTTCCGGCCGGGCCGCAGCTGCTCGAAGCCCTGTCGGTGGGCAGCCTGGAGTTTGGCCTCACGGGGGACTCGCCCCCCGTGTTTGCCCAGGCCGCTGGCAAAGACCTGCTCTACGTCGGTGCCGAGCCGCCCAAGCCCGACAGCTCCGCGCTGCTGGTGCTCAAGGACTCGCCCCTGCGCACCCTGTCCGATCTCAAGGGCCGCCGCATTGCCGTGCAAAAGGGCAGCAGCGCCCACTACCTGCTGGTCAAGGCGGTGGAGCGAGCCGGTTTGCAGTGGGCCGATATCCAGCCCGTGTACCTGACGCCAGCCGATGCGCGCGCCGCGTTCGAGCGCAAGAGCGTGGACGCCTGGGCCATCTGGGACCCGTTCTACGCCGCCACCGAGCTGGCCATCCAGCCCCGAGTCCTTGCGACTGGCCGCGACCTGGCGAGCAGCAACAACTCGTTTTACCTGGCGGCCCGCCCCTTCGTGCAAGCCCACCCGCAAGTGCTGCGCGTGCTGTTTGAAGAACTCAGCCGCGCCGACCGCCTGGCGCAAGAGGCGCGCAAGGACGCGATCAAGCTGATTGCCGACTTCAGCGGGCTGGATGCGGGTGTCGTGAGCCTGTTCATCCAGCGCCGCCCGTCGTCGCCTGTGGGGCTGCTTTCGCCCGCCACTGTGGCCGACCAGCAGCGCGTGGCCGATGCGTTCTTCAAGCTCGGCCTGATTCCGAAACCCGTGAACGTAGCCGACATCGTGTGGCGGCCAGCGGCTGCGCAACTGGCCGCTGCCACCTCTAAGCCCTGAGTCACATCCGCCACATCCACCGCATCCAACCCATATCTATTCCGAGGCATTCATGAAAATTTTCTGGTTCATTCCCACCCACGGCGACAGCCGCTACCTGGGCACCGCCAAAGGCGCACGCCAGCTCAACCACGACTACTTGAAGCAGGTCGCAGTGGCGGCCGACAGCCTGGGCTACGAAGGCGTTCTCATCCCCACCGGCCGCTCGTGCGAAGACCCGTGGGTGGTGGCGGCCAGCCTGCTGCCCGTCACGCGCAACCTCAAGTTTTTGGTGGCCGTGCGCCCTGGCCTGCACCAGCCCGCGCTGGCTGCACGCATGGCGGCCACGTTCGATCGCCTGTCCGGCGGGCGCCTGCTCATCAACCTGGTCACAGGCGGCGACCAGGCCGAGCTGGAGGGCGACGGCGTGTTTCTGGACCACGCCACGCGCTACGAGCAGTCGGCCGAATTCATCCGCATCTGGCGCGAGATCCTCACGCGCAGCCACCAGGGCGAAAGCCTGGACTACGAAGGCAAGCACCTGTCGGTGAAAGGCGCCAAGCTGCTCTTTCCGCCGCTGCAGCAGCCCCACCCGCCCGTGTACTTTGGTGGCTCGTCGCCCGCCGCGCACGATCTGGCGGCCGAGCAGGTCGAGACCTACCTGACCTGGGGCGAGCCACCGGCCGAAGTGGCGAAGAAGGTGGCCGACGTGCGCGCCCGTGCCGCCAAACACGGCCGCACCGTCAACTTCGGCATCCGCCTGCACGTCATCGTGCGCGAGACCGAGGAACAGGCCTGGGCCGCTGCCGAAGAACTCATCAGCCATGTGACCGACGACACCGTGGTGCGCGCCCAGGCCGTGTTTGCACGCATGGACTCCGAAGGCCAGCGCCGCATGGCGTCCCTCCATGCGGGCGGCGCCAAGCGCAGCCGCAAGGACCTGGAGATCAGCCCCAACCTCTGGGCGGGCGTGGGCCTGGTGCGTGGCGGTGCGGGCACGGCCCTGGTGGGCGATCCGCAAACGGTGGCTGCACGCATCGAGGAATACGCCGCGCTGGGGCTCGACACCTTCGTGCTGTCGGGCTACCCGCACCTGGACGAGGCCTACCGCTTTGCCGAGCTGGTGTTCCCGCTGCTGCCCCTGCCGCTGCGCAACCAGCTGGCCAGCGGCAATCCCTTGTTTGGCAACCCACTGGGCCCGTTTGGCGAAACCGTGGCCAACGACTTTGCGCCGCGCGCGTCGCAAAGCTGACTTGTCTCCGAACCGGAACTCTCCATGACACACACCGCAAGAGAACTGCAGGTATCCCCGGTGGCCGACGCCGTGGACCTGCCCATCGAAGGGCCGTTTTTGCCCGCACCCGTGGCCCGCTTTCTCGCCAGCGTCGCACAGCGCCTCTTGCCCTGGGCCGTGCCCATCGGCCTCATCGCGCTGTGGCAAATCGCATCGTCACAGGGCTGGTTGTCTACCCGCGTGTTGCCTGCACCGCTCGAGGTCGTCAAGGCCGCGTGGACGCTGGCCGCTTCGGGCGAGCTGTGGACCCACGTCCAGGTCAGCGCGGGCCGCGCGCTGGCCGGGCTGGCCGTTGGCGGCGGCCTGGGACTGGCGCTGGGCCTGCTCACCGGCTCGGTCAAGCTGTTCGAAACGCTGCTCGACTCCACCATCCAGATGGTGCGCAACATCCCTGCGTTGGCGCTCATCCCGCTGGTGATCCTGTGGTTCGGCATCGACGAATCGGCCAAGCTGTTCCTCATCAGCGTGTCGGTGTTCTTCCCCATCTACCTCAACACCTTTCACGGCATCCGCAATGTGGACCCGGGGCTGATCGAGATGGGCCGCACCTATGGCCTTGGCCGCTGGCAGCTCTACAAGCAGATCATCCTGCCCGGGGCGCTCTCCAGCATCCTGGTGGGGCTGCGGTTCTCGCTGGGGTTGATGTGGGTGATCTTGATCGTGGCCGAAACCATCTCGGCGCAGGCGGGCATCGGCTACCTCACGATGAACGCGCGGGAGTTTCTACAGACCGACATCGTGCTCGTGGGCATCCTGCTGTATGCGCTGCTGGGCAAGTTGGCGGATGTGTTTGCCAAGGGGCTGGAGCGCTATTGGCTGAGGTGGCATCCCGGATACCAGGCGTGACACCCCCCTGAGGCGCTGCGCGCCTTCCCCCCGCTCTCGCTTCGCGGGCAGGGGGACGACGCACTCGCTGCGGGGCGGCCCTTGCTCTGCGTCCCTCGCATGGGGCCACGCCCTCAGCAAGGTCCTGTGTCAGATTACTCACATTTTTATAGCTGCTAGCGCTTGATATATAAGCGCGGGAGGCCATTTTGACCACTAATACATCTCCACAACCCCAAGGCGTGCGCCTGGAAGTGCGCGGCGTGGACAAACGCTACGGCACGCGCGACGTGCTCAAGAAGACCGAGCTGGTGATCGAGCCCGGCCAGTTCGTCGCCATTGTGGGCCGCAGCGGCTGCGGCAAGAGCACGCTGCTGCGCCTGGTGGCGGGGCTTGAACCTGTCTCCGGCGGTGCGATCCGCCTCGATGGCCAGGACGTTGCAGGCCTGAGCGGCGACACCCGCATCATGTTTCAGGACTCGCGCCTATTGCCCTGGAAACGCGTGCAGGACAACGTGGCCCTGGGCCTGCCACCCGCGCAGCGTGGCGCAGCGGCCGATGTGCTGACGCGCGTGGGCCTGGGGGATCGGCTCGGCGAATGGCCCGCGCGCCTGTCCGGCGGTCAGCGCCAACGCGTGGCCCTGGCCCGTGCCCTGGTGCACAACCCGCGCTTGCTGCTGCTCGATGAACCATTGGGCGCGCTGGATGCGCTCACCCGCATCGAGATGCATCGCCTCATCGAGGGCCTGTGGCGCAGCAGCGGCTTCACCGCGCTGCTGGTCACCCACGACGTGCAAGAGGCCGTGGCCCTGGCCGACCGCGTGATCCTGATCGAGGACGGCCAGATCGCGCTGGACCAGCGCATCGACCTGCCGCGTCCGCGTTCACATGGCGACGCCGCGTTTGCCGCCATCGAAAAACGCATCCTCGACCGCGTGCTGCAAAAGCCCGATGGGGAGCCTGCGCACGAGGTTTCCTGGCCCGGCGTGCCTGCGCATGGCTTGCGCTGGGCGGTCTGATTTCTCTCTCTCTCTCTCTCTCTCTCTTTTCGTTTGCTTGTTTTTCTTTCACTGACCTCTTTTTCAACGGACTATTCAAGGAGAACCCCATGTCCATTCAAGCCATCAACGTCCGCAACCAGTTCAAGGGCAAGGTCCGCGAAATCATCCGCGGCGACGTCGTCTCCGAGGTCGATGTTGAAACGCCATGGGGCGTCGTCACGTCAGTCATCACCACCCGCTCGGTGGACGACCTGGGCCTCATCGTCGGCTCCGACGTGGTCGCGCTGGTCAAGTCCACGGAGGTGTCGATTGCCAAGCTGTGAGGCAACCGTGGTCCGGGAAATTTGAGTGAAATTGGGCTCCAGCGCTTGATAGGTAAGCGCTGGCCCTTTGAATGAAAAACGGGACTTTTGTCTTGGGCGGGTGCGTCCAGACTGGACCGATCGTGAAAAAAGGCTCGTTCACGGTTTGTCTTCAGCGTGGATTTTCTATTGAATCCAAAGACGGTTGCGCTACACGGCAACCAATTGGTCGTTACCCAGTTCATTCAGGTCTTTGACGCCTATCAAAGCCATGTCCCTGTGTATCTCCTCGCGCAGCAGGTCAATCGCATGGGTGACGCCAGCTTGGCCTCCCACTGCAGCGGCATAGGCCATGGGACGTCCCACGAAAACGTGGTCCGCTCCCAATGCAAGCGCCTTGATGACGTCGGTACCCCGTCGAATACCACTGTCCAGCATCAGTGCCATGGACCCTTTGGCCTTTGCGGCATCCGAAAGCACCAGAAGGGGTGGCACTGTTCCATCGAGCTGGCGGCCTCCATGGTTGGACAGGATCACGCCATCGGCACCAACTTGCTCCGCGCGTTTCACGTCGTTCGCAGATATCAAACCCTTGATCACCAGCTTCCCTTGCCAGAGCTCGCGAATGAGCGCAAGGTGATCCCAGTTCAGGTGGTCGCGCAAGCCAAACTGCCGCACTACATTGCTGGAAATGATGGGGACGCCTCTGCCTGGGCCTGCGTTCTCGAAGTGCGGAATTCCATTCTTCACAAGAGTGCGGCCAAGCGTTCCGATCAACCAGCGTGGCCGCACCAGGCCATCCCAAGCCAGCCGCAGGCTGGGGCGCAAAGGCGTTGAAAAGCCGACACGGACATTGTTTTCGCGGTTCGCCAGCGTGGCTGTGTCCACGGTGATGACCAAGGTCTTGAACCCAGCGTTTGCGACGCGCTCGAGCAGACCTTCGATGTGCGCAGTCTCGCCAGGAATGTAGGCCTGGAACCAGGCGCAGGTGGGTGCTGCCTGCGCCACACGCTCCATGCGCGTCAACGATGCGCCGCTGAGCACATAAGGGATACCTGCGGCTTCGGCCGCTCTCGCCATGGCAACGTCACCATCAAAGGAAAACAAGGCACACAGCCCCATTGGAGCGATGCCAAAGGGTGCTTTGTAGGTTTGGCCCATGAGATGGCGAGATTGACTACGCAGAGAGACGTCTACCAAAACGTTCGTGCGAAACATCCATTTGCGATACGCCCCTGAATTGGCTTGCAGCGTCACGTTGTCTTCAACCCCGCCTTGGAGATACCCGAAGATAGGGCGAGGCAGGACGCGGCGGGCAGCGGGCTCCAGGTCACCCAGAGAGAGAACGGTGCGCAATATCGGCGGCAGGTGTCGACGCGCATTTGGCGCGGGGCCGAGCTGCTGTCGCGGTGGATTTTTTGTCATGCGGATTCCTTCGGCGGCATGCGGTGCTGCAGGCCCGGGCGCATTGGAATCCAGTCGAAACGTATCGGCAATGCGTTACGCTGTGCGTAACATCACGGATGCCAGGTTGCCCTCAAGGCGGTTGCTGGAACTCCACCCAACACCAAACCAAGTTGTCGAGCGGCAGCCACCGTGATGGGTGCGAGTTTGCGCAGGGCCACAGGTGTCAGCCGCTCCACAGGGCCGGAAGTACTGACTGCTCCGAGCACCATGCCCTGGCCTCCACGGACTGCTGCGGCAACAGCGGCCGCGCCAGTGGAACGTTCAGCGCGGGCCCAGTGAAACCCTCTGCGCCGGATGCGTTCATAGAGATCACCGGGCTCTCCCAGCGCAGCCAGAATCGCCCGCCCTGGGGCGCCAAGCTCCAGGGGCAGCAATTCTCCAGAGCGCGGATGATCTGGCCTGGCATTCGGACCGTCACAACGCATCAGGCAACTGCGCAGATTGCCCTCATGCACATAGAACGAAGCGCTTTCTCCGGTCGCTGCTGCAAGCCGAACCAGGATGGGCTCGATGACCGAGCCGACGTCGAATTGGGCCTGGTAGCGTGATCCGATCCAGCCCGCGGCGGGGCCCAACCGCCAAGCGCCGTCTTCGCGCTGTACCAGGAAGCGTGAAAGCGCCAGTGTGCGAGCCAGCCTCAGCGCGGTCGGCTTGTGCATGCCAGTGCGTCGCGCCAACTCGGTCAGCGACAGGAAGACTTCATCGCCGCCGTCGAACGCTTTCAGCAGTGACATGGCACGGACCACCGCATGAACATGTTCGCGCCCCGGTTCTTGGCTAATGTCCGCAGGACTCTTGGAACTAGGGCGGGCAGAGGAGGAGGCTGGGGGCGTTGAGGAGCGGGAGCTTTTAGCCATAAACCGATGATAGTTGTTACGCATGGCGTAACGCGTTGTTGCCGCTTGGAAGTCGCATGATCATTCTGGCCCCGACAACCTACAAGGAGACAAGCCCATGGATATTCCTACGCACTTCAACCGACGCCGCGTTCTCGGCGCTGCCGCGCTTCTTCCGTTCGCTGCAAAGGCTCAGGACAACTGCCCCAGCAAGCCTATCCGGATGATCATCCCGTTTGCCGCTGGTGGTGCAACCGATGTGCTGGGGCGCGATCTTGGTCAGGCAATGGCCCCCGCTCTCGGACAATCTTTCGTCGTCGAGAACATGGGTGGTGGAGCTGGCGTGCCGGCGCTCAACAACGTGTCGCGCGCAGCGCCCGATGGTTATACGGTCCTCTTCTGCGCCTCTGGGAACATCACCGCGCAACCACTGCTCTCCAAGAACCGCATCGATATCCTCAGTCAGGTTACGCCGGTCGGCATGATTGCCTCAGCGGCTCACGTGTTGGTGGTCAGTGACAAGGCGCCTTTCAAGTCCTTGCCGGAGTTGATCGCCTACGCGAAGGCACATCCTGGCGAGGTCAACTTCGGATCTGCTGGCGTTGGAGGCCTGGCCCATTTGGGAACTGAATTGCTGGCTCGCAGCGCGGGCATCAAAGTCACCCACATTCCGTACAAAGGTGCATCCGCTGCAAACAACGACTTGGTTGCCGGCCAGATTCATGCCATCTTCGGCACCATGCCGTCGTTTATGGCGATGATCGAGAAGGGGGCTTTGCACGCCGTTGGAATCACTGCAGCGAGCAACTCGCGGCCGCTGAAGGGGTTGCCGCTTATCTCGAAGACCGTGCCCGGGTTTTCCTACAGTTCGTGGAACGCAATCTTTGCACCAGCGCGTACCCCTGCTGGCGCCATCGACAAGCTCTACACCGCCATGCGGACGGCCGCGCAAAACCCTGGTTTGAAACATCGATTCGATGACCAGGGGGTTGATGTCGCCCTTGCAGGTCCTGACGATTTGCAAAAAATGGTGGTCAAGGAGCGTGCAGTCTGGGAGAAGGTCATCCGTGACGCTCATATTGAGCTGAACTGAGAGTCTGGGGCTGCAATGGCACCGGTTTCGGTCCTGAATGTGAGCAGGGTGGGGCACGAGGCCACTGAATCGCCCCGGCATTCCTAGACACTTTTGAGCCGTTGGGAATGTCGCTGTTCGAACTCTACAGGTGATAGTCCTGCCGCCGATGAATGACGGCGCTGTGAGTGGTAGAACATTTCAATGTCGTTGAAGATATCAGCTCGCGCATCGTCGCGGGTTTCGTAGACCCGCCTGCGAATGTGTTCGCGCTTGAGCAGTTGGAAGAAGCTCTCGGCCACAGCGTTGTCGTGGCAGTTGCCACATCGGCTCATGCTGCTGACCAGGTTGTGCTCGCGCAGGAAGGGCTGCCACTCGTGGCCGGCGAACTGGCAGCCCTGATCGGAATGAACCATGACCGGCGCATGCGGCTGAGCAACCGCGCTACGCGCTGCTTGCCCGCAGCGCTCGCCCAGGTCGCGCTGTCCAGCGTGAGCTTGCGGTAGCCATAGACACCGCCGCTCTCCAGCAATGCCTGCTTGAGCAAGCCCAGTAGCCTCTGGTCGTCCTTGGCCCGTGGACTCTGCGGCGCAGCCTTCCACGCGTAGTAGCCGCTGGGGTGCAGCGCATCACCTTGCACATGCGCCGTACGCTGTGTTCCTGCGCATGCTGCTTGATGAATGCGTACCTCACCCGGACCGCCTGGCAAAGTACACGGCGGCCCCAGCGCGATGCGCAACGCGTGGGGCACATGGGGGTGGTGGCAAACCCTTCGGCGGTCGACCCCGACACCCGGCGTTCTGCCAGGGTGGTGGCGATGCGGTCGGTCCGCTGGTCGTCGCCCAGCGGCAGCCAGATGAAGTAGGGAGGCCGGGTGCCGTACCAATTTCAACCCCGCCAGCGCCCGGGTGGCAAGGGCTTGGCGCTGCGCGGTGTTTGCGCGTTTGTCGGCAATGCCCACCAGACGCTTGCGGGCGCGGGCGCTCATCACGCAGCTCAGCGGATTGTG
>NZ_JALEGG010000124.1 GCF_022763525.1 Acidovorax sp. | reverse complement strand
TCATTGCTGGTCGAGGCCTTCCTGTACGAGGAGCAGACGCGCCGTGGCGTGTCCATCCAGCACTGGCAGGAGTTCGAGGACGTGGCGGACCACTGCACGGTGTGCCACAAGTGCTACACACCGTGCCCGGTCAAGATCGACTTTGGCGACGTGACCATGAACATGCGCAACCTGCTGCGCAAGATGGGCAAGAAGAGCTTCCGGCCCGGCAACGCGCTGGCCATGACCATGCTCAACGCCACCAACCCCGACACCATCAAGCTGATGCGCTCGGCCATGGTCGATGTGGGCTTCAAGGCCCAGCGCACGGCGGTGGACCTGCTGCGCAAGGTGGGCCGCAAGCAGACGGCCAAGCCCCCAGCCACGGTGGGCACGGCGCCGGTCAAGGAGCAGGTGATCCACTTCATCAACAAGAAGCTGCCGGGCGGCCTGCCCAAGAAGACGGCGCGCGCGCTGCTCGACATCGAGGACAAGGACTACGTCCCGATCATCCGCAACCCGGCCACCACCACGGCCGACACCGAGGCGGTGTTTTACTTCCCTGGCTGCGGCTCCGAACGCTTGTTCTCGCAAGTCGGCCTGGCGACCCAGGCCATGCTCTGGCACGCGGGCGTGCAAACCGTGCTGCCGCCGGGCTACCTGTGCTGCGGCTACCCGCAGCGCGGCAGCGGCCAGTTCGACAAGGCCGAGAAGATGATCACGGACAACCGCGTGCTCTTCCACCGCGTGGCCAACACGCTCAACTACCTGGACATCAAGACGGTGGTGGTGAGCTGCGGCACCTGCTACGACCAGCTGCAGGGCTACCAGTTCGACAAGATCTTCCCCGGCTGCCGCATCATCGATATCCACGAATACCTGCTGGAGAAGGGCATCACCCTGCAAGGCAAGGGCGCATACCTGTACCACGAGCCCTGCCACAACCCCATGAAGCAGCAGGATTCGCTGAAGACCGTGAAGGCGCTGGTGGGCGAGCAGGTGCTCAAGAGCGACCGCTGCTGCGGCGAGTCCGGCACGCTCGGCGTGACGCGGCCCGACGTGTCCACCCAGGTGCGTTTCCGCAAGGAAGAGGAAATCCGCAAGGGCGAGGCCACGCTGCGCCAGAGCGGCGCAGTGGGCGAAAAGGACAACGTCAAGATCCTCACCAGCTGCCCCAGCTGCCTGCAGGGCCTCAACCGCTACCAGGACGATCTGCAAAACGGCCTGCTCGAAGCCGACTACATCGTGGTCGAGATGGCGCGTGAGATCCTGGGCGAAAACTGGATGCCCGAGTACGTGCAGCGCGCCAATGGTGGCGGCATCGAGCGGGTGTTGGTCTAGGAATGAAGCACCCCCGGAGTCGCTTCGCGCCCTCCCCCTCTCTCGCTGCGCGGGAGGGGGCCGACACCCTCGCTGCGGGGCGGCCCTTGCTCGGCGTCCCTGGATTGGCGCCGCGCCCGGTTCGAGCCATGTGTGTTTTCTCAAGCGCGATGGGGTTTTACCAATGAGTTGCCCTCTGTGCGCTGAAGACGGCGGGATGCTGGTTTGGCGCGGCGAGCGCCTGCGGGTGATCCGCGCCAACGAAGTCGGCTTTCCGGCGTTCTACCGCGTGGTGTGGAACGCGCACGTGGCCGAGTTCTCGGATCTGTCCGCGTCCGAGCGCGCCCATTGCATGGACGTGGTGGTGGCGGTGGAGCAGGCGCTGCGCGAGCACCTGTCGCCCACCAAGGTCAACGTCGCGGCGCTCGGCAACATGGTGCCCCACCTGCACTGGCACGTGATTGCGCGCTTTGAGTGGGACAGCCATTTCCCGTCGCCCGTGTGGGCAGCGGCCCAGCGGCCGAGCCCGGTGGCCCAGGAAGACGCTGTGCGGAGCCGCCTGCCCGCGCTGGAGGCGGTGCTGCGGGACCGGCTGGCGCGCTGCTGAGCCAGATTGCACTGCACCGGGGCGGTGGGGCGCTCATGGATTGCGATCGCGTAAGTGTGCGGAATTGCGCGTTGCAGTGCGCGGCAAGGCGCCGTTCACCTTGCGGGGCACGGGGCGGCTGGGCATGATGCGTGCCACACCGAAAGACTCCCTACCCATGACTCACTCTGCATCCCTGCTGCCCCGCGCCCGTGCTGCTGTCACGGCCGCAGCTTTGCTCATCACCTCCGGCCTTGCCATGGCCGATGCCTCCAAACCCCCGCTGTTCAAGATCGTGACCGTCAAGGACGAAGTCATTGTGGCCGTGCCCAAAGGCGACGCCACGGCACCCGCTGCCGACGCCGGTGCGATTGGCCAGGCCCTGGCAGCCAAGGGTGCACTCACGGTCTGGCAGTACGCTACGCGCAAGGGCGGCGATGGTGCACTGGAGCTGGCCCCGCTGCGGCAGATCAGCGTGCTGCGCCACGACAGCCTGCGCGTGGAGCCCTATGCGGCAGCGGTGCGCGTCCTGCCTCTGCCTCAGTAGCGCAGTAGCACTCCAGGTGCCGGAGCCCGCGACGGGCCCGATGCGGTGGGACAATGGAGGTTTTCCATTTCCTCATTGCAAAGACTGGTTGTCTCATGGCAGGTTTGAAAGCGGGTGCGCCCACCCCCGAGGCGCTCACGGTGCACGAAGCCTCGCGCGTGCTGGAAGTCGCCTTCTCGGACGGCGCGCGATTTCGCATCCCCTTCGAGCTGATGCGCGTGTACTCGCCCTCGGCCGAAGTGCAAGGCCACGGTCCGGGCCAGGAAGTGCTGCAGACCGGCAAGCGCGACGTGACGCTCGTCAACCTGGAGCCCGTGGGCAACTACGCGGTCAAGCCCACGTTTTCAGACGGCCACGACAGTGGCATCTTCTCGTGGGACTATCTCTACGAGCTGGGCCAGCAACAGGAAGCCCTCTGGGCCCAATATGCCGAGCGCCTGGCGGCCGCTGGCGTGGACCGCGATGCCCCCATGCTGCCCAAGGGCCGGGCGGCCGGTGGGCACGGCGGCTGTCGCTGAGACTGGTCCCGACCGACGCCATTCGGTGCATGTGCACCACATCTGCCTGCTATTGAAAAAGTAGCTGCTGGCGCAAGATGGATAAGCGCTGGAGCCCCATTTGTTTCAATGTCTTTCGTTCCCCTCCTGGCGCATGCCCCATTCCAGTGCGGGGTTGTCGCTGTACCTCTGGCGTTCACACGCCTAGCATGATTCTTATGAGCACCACGCATTTTGGTTTCCAGTCGGTCGATGAGCAGGAAAAGGCGCGCCGCGTGCGCGGCGTGTTCGATTCCGTCGCCTCCAAGTACGACGTGATGAACGACCTCATGTCGGCCGGGCTGCACCGCGCCTGGAAGGCCTACACGGTGATGGTGGCCAACCTGCGCGAGGGCAGCCAGGTGCTCGACATCGCGGGCGGCACGGGCGACTTGGCGCTGGCATTTTCAAAAAAGGTGGGCGCAACCGGCCGTGTGGTGCACACCGACATCAACGAGGCGATGCTGCGCGTGGGCCGCGACCGGCTGATCGATGCGGGCGTGGTGTTGCCCACGCTGGTGTGCGATGCCGAGAAACTGCCGTTTCCCGATGCGCACTTCGACTTGGTCAGTGTCGCGTTCGGCCTGCGCAACATGACACACAAGGACCAGGCCCTGGCCGAGATGTGCCGCGTGCTCAAGCCCGGCGGCAAGCTGCTGGTGCTGGAGTTTTCCAAGGTGGCCAAGCCCCTGGAAAAAGCATACGACTGGTATTCGTTCAAGGTCTTGCCCCAGCTGGGCAAGCTCGTGGCGGGCGACGACGCCAGCTACCGCTACCTGGCCGAGTCCATCCGCATGCACCCCGGGCAGGAAGAGCTCAAAAGCCTCATGCAGAAAAGTGGCTTCGGCCATGTGGACTATCACAACATGACTGGCGGCATCGTGGCCTTGCATGTTGGAATCAAGTGCTGAAGACGCCCTGAAGTTTTGGTTTGCTGATGATTAGGATGGAGAAGACATGAAGAAACTATGGTCTGTGGTGCTGGTAGCGATGCTGGCGGTGGCGCATGCCGATGCCGAAGCCAAGCGCCTGGGCGGTGGCAAATCGGTGGGCCAGCAATCGAGCAACGTGACCCAGCGCGAGGCAGCGGCCCCTCCGGCCACGCCGGGCGCGCCCGCTCAAAGCGCCACCAATGCAGCGGCTGCCAAACCGGCGGCCGCGGGTGCTGCGCCCGCGGCCGCGGCGCCCAAGAAGCCCTGGGGCGCCATGCTTGGCGGCCTGGCGGCGGGCCTGGGCCTGGCTTGGCTGGCGCATTCGCTCGGCCTCGGTGCCGGGTTTGCCAACTTTCTGATGATTGCCCTGCTGGCGCTGGCGGCATTTGCCATCTTCAAGATGGTGATGCGCGGGCGCAGTGGCGCGGCAAGCCAGGGCGGCGCTGCTGCGGGCGGTGCGCCGTTTGCATTCCAGGGCGCCGGTGCGGGCGCGGCGTCGCCGGCCAGTGCCCAGACGCCTCCGCAGTACAGCCCCAACAACGTGGGCAATGACGCCTCCGCCCGCCCCTGGGAGCGCAGCAGCATGGCCTTCGACGCCTCGCGTGCAGGGCAGGGCGGTGTGGGGTCGGGCGTGGTGATCGGTTCGGGGCTCTCGGGCTCCCAGAACTGGGGCGTTCCGGCCGACTTCGATACCGAGGGCTTTCTTGCAGCGGCCAAGCGCAACTTCGTCACGCTGCAGGCTGCCTGGGACCGCTCCGACATCTCCACGCTGCGTTCCATGATGACCGACGGCATGCTGGGTGAAATCCGCACCCAGCTCACCGAGCGCGAAGCGCACCGCGGCGTGCAGCCCAACCTCACCGACGTGGTCATGATCGAAGCCCAGCTGCTCGGCATCGAGGACCTGGGAGACGGCTACATGGCCAGCGTCGAGTTCTCGGGCATGATCCGCGAGGAGCCTTCGGCCGGCCCGAGCCCCTTCCGCGAGGTCTGGAACATGACCAAGCCCAAGGCTGGCGGCAGCGGCTGGCTGGTGGCAGGCGTGCAGGCCCTGCAATAGCAAGGGGAATGGTTCCTTCCGGGGCCATTCCAGTTCAGGGAATAATCGGGGACTATGGCAACACCACAGTCCCCTTTTTCGTTCCTGGACGGCCTCTTCGAGCGGGTGGCCGCCGGCCCCCAGCCCCCCCAGTGGCTCGTGCACGAGCTGCAGCAGCGCATGGTGCTGTTTCTCAACCATGTGCTGATGCAGGAACAAGAGGCCATGGACCGCCTGGTTCGTCAGAAGGGCCGCATTGCGCGCGTGCAGTGGCGCGCCTACTCGATGGCCCTGGTCATTACACCGGCGGGTCTGTTCAACCTGGCGCCTGAAGCCGCCGTGCCGGACCTGCAGCTGCACATCACCGAAACCTCTCCCTTTGCGTTAGCCCAGACGGCCCTGCGTGGCGACAAGCCGGCCATCCGGATTGAGGGCGACGTGCAACTTGCCGCCGAGATCAACTGGCTGGTCGACCACGTGCGCTGGGATGTCGAAGAAGACCTGGCGCGAGTGATCGGCGACGCGCCGGCCCATACCGTGGCGCAAGTGGCAAGCCGGGCCGCGCAGGCGCTGCGCCAGTTTGTCGGCGCCCGCGCGGCGCCTACGCCGTCCTCTGCGGTCGCCCCGTCCCCCGCTCCCACCACCGGCTCCGATCGGCCCGCCGCATGAAACAGTTTCTGCGGGGGGGGGCCATCCTGTGGGTGGTGTTCCGGTACGGGCTGGACGCCATCGTGCTCGACAGCTTCCAGAAGCCCTGGCTGCGCACGGTGTCGCGGGTGCTGTCGTTCGGGCGCAACCTGGATGCGCCGCGCGGCGAGAGGCTGCGGCTGGCGCTGGAGCGCCTGGGACCCATCTTCGTCAAGTTTGGTCAGGTGCTCTCCACGCGCCGCGACCTGCTGCCGCCCGATGTGGCCGACGAGCTGGCCCGGCTGCAGGACCGTGTGCCGCCGTTCGACCCGCAGATTGCCATCGCCACCATCGAACGGGCCTTCCGCCGGCCGGTGGACGAGGTCTTCACCTCGTTTGACCGCGTGCCGGTGGCCAGTGCCTCGATAGCCCAGGTGCATTTCGCCACGCTGCGCGACCGTGACGGCGTGGAGCGCGAAGTGGCCGTGAAGGTGCTGCGGCCCGGCATGCTGCCGGTCATCGAAAAAGACCTGAGCCTCATGCGCATGATGGCCGGATGGGTGGAGAGCCTTTCGGCCGATGGCAAACGCCTGAAGCCGCGCGAGGTGGTGGCGGAGTTCGACAACTACCTCCACGACGAGCTGGACCTGGTGCGCGAGGCTTCCAACGCTGCGCAGCTGCGGCGCAACATGCAGGGGCTGGACCTGGTGCTCATCCCGGAAATCTTCTGGGACTTCTGCCATGCGGATGTGATGGTGATGCAGCGCATGAGCGGCGTGCCCATCAGCCAGATCGACCGGCTGCGCGACGCCGGCGTGGACATCCCGAAGCTGGCCCGCGATGGTGTCACCATCTTCTTCACGCAGGTGTTCCGCGATGGCTTCTTTCATGCCGACATGCACCCTGGCAACATCCAGGTGAGCCTGGATCC
>NZ_JALEGG010000123.1 GCF_022763525.1 Acidovorax sp. | reverse complement strand
GGTTGTCGAACACCATCAGCACCTGGCCGGACTCCAGCGCCGCCAGGGCCGGCTTGGAGCCCTGGAATGGCGTGTGGCCCATTTTGGTATTGGTGAGCGACTTGAACATCTCGGCCGAGATGTGGCCGATGCTGCCGTTGCCGCCCGAGCCGTACTTCGCCTGGTCCGGGTTCTTCTTGAGGTACTGCACCAGGTCGGGCGTCGTCTTGATGCCGAGCTTGGCGGCCTGCTCGGTGCTGACCACCAGCACGTTGGGCGTGCGCGCCACGAGGGCGAGGGGCTTGAAGTCCTTGAGCGCGTTGTACGGGAAGTTCTTGTACAGCCAGGGGTTGACCGCGTGGGTGGCCACGGCACCCATCAACACCTGATTGGCTGTCTTGGGGGACTTGGCGACCTGGTCAGCGCCGGTACTACCACCCGCCCCCGGCTTGTTCTCCACGGTAATGGAGCCGAGCTGGGCTGCGGCACCTTCGGCCACGATGCGGGCCGAGATGTCCAGCGGACCACCAGCGGGGTAAGGAACCACGATGGTGAGCGGGGCAGAGGGGCTTTGGGCCATGGCAATGGTGGCCACACAGGTCAGGCCAACACTGAACAGAGTGCTACGGAGCGACATCGGGATCCTTATGAGTTCCGGGGAGCGCGCAGTATAGGCACCTGTTCAGGGTTAACCCTGGATGTCTGATGACTTAGGTGTTCAGCACGCCACGGCGGATCTGGTCGCGCTCCAGCGACTCGAACAGCGCCTTGAAGTTGCCTTCACCAAAACCATCGCGGTAGTCGCCTTCGCGCTGGATGAACTCGAAGAACACGGGGCCCAGCATGGGGGTTGAGAAGATCTGCAGCAGCAGGCGGGGCGTGCCGTCGGCGGTCGTGCCGTCCAGCAGGATGCCGCGCGACTGGAGCTCGGCCACCGGTTGCCCATGGCCGGGCAGGCGGGTGTCCAGCATTTCGTAGTACACGTCGTTGGGCGCCGTGGCCAGGGGCACACCGGCCATGCCCAGCTTGTCCACCACCGGCAGCAGGTCGTCGCAGATCAGGGCGATGTGCTGGATGCCCTCGCCGTTGAACTGCATGAGGAATTCTTCGATCTGGCCGCCGCCCTGCTTGGCCTCTTCATTCAGCGGGATGCGGATCTTGCCGTCGGGCGCGGTCATGGCCTTGGAAGTCAGGCCCGTGTACTCGCCCTGGATGTCGAAGTAGCGGATTTCGCGGAAGTTGAAAAGCTTCTCGTAGAAATTGGCCCAGAAGCCCATGCGGCCACGGTACACGTTGTGCGTGAGGTGGTCGATTTCGTTCAGACCGTGGCCCACGGGGCGGCGGTCCACCCCTTCGATGAATTCAAAGTCGATGTCGTAGATGGACTTGCCGTCCTCAAACCGGTCGATCAAATACAGCGGCGCGCCGCCAATGCCCTTGATGGCGGGCAGGCGCAGCTCCATGGGGCCGGTGGGGATCTCGATGGGCTGGGCGCCCAGTTCCAGCGCGCGTTTGTAGGCCTTGTGGGCATCCTTCACGCGGAAGGCCAGGCCGCAGGCCGACGGGCCGTGTTCGGCGCCGAAGTAGGCGGCCTGGCTGTGGGGCTCGCGGTTCAGGATGAAGTTGATGCCGTTCTGGCGGTACAGCACCACGTCCTTGGAGCGGTGCTTGGCGACCAGCGTGAAGCCCAGCTTTTCGAACACGGCCTCCAGCACGCCAGGCTGGGGCGAGGTGAACTCGACGAACTCGAACCCCATCAGGCCCATGGGGTTGTCCCAGGCTTCGAGCTGGGCGGCGGTTTGTTGCGGCAAGGCGGCGTTCATGGGGTGTCTCCGGCATTCGTTGAGGAATGTCATGGACTGTAGGCGCGCCCTGCCTCATGTTTCTGGCGAAATCAAGAGGCTCAGGCCTCGGATTTGCAGGAATGTTGTGAATGATCAAATTTCAGCGCACGACTAGGGCGCTGCTGAAGTGTGTGGCAGCTGTCTTTTGCGTACGCCCACCGGCCTCACGACCCTGGCGTTACGGGTGGCAGGCGCCGCAGCGCCAGGGCGGCGTCGATGCGCTGCTGCTCCTCGGCTGAGAAAAGCTGCTGGCGCAGTCGCTGCAGCGCAGGGCCTTCGCCTTGTTGGGCGCGCGCCTGGGTGTATTGGTCGAGTCGTTGCTGCCAGTGTTGTTCTTCCCGGTCGAGCTGGGCCATCGCGTGGGCGGCGGCCTCGCCGTATTGCGCACTGCGGGCCGCGTGGCGAGTACGTTCGTCGGTGTTTTGCGCGTTGAACGCGGCGGTCTGGGCGGCAGCGTTCAGGTGTTCGGTGGTGGCGGCGCGCTCCGCGCGGCGCGCTGCGGGCAATTCATTCTCTGCATCGCGCAAGGCCAGGGCGCGTTGCTCGGCGGTGAGCTGGGGGTTGCGTTCGATTTCCAGGCGCGCCAGGGTGTAGCGGTCCAGCTCCGCCTCGCGGGCGAACAGGGCGTCGTGCTCGGGGCCGTCAAAAAACTGCTGGCGCACCTTGTGGCGCGCTTCCAGCGCATCGCGCAGGGCACCGGGGTCGTTCGGGTCCTGGGGAGGGCGCAGTTGGCCAAGGGCCACGCGGTAGTCCACATAGCGCTCAGCCAGCGCCAATGCCCGCGTGGCCAGGGCTGCCGGGAAATGTTTGCCCACCAGCGCCGCCAGGCGTTGTTTGAGTGCGGCGGGGTCTGTCGCGCCGTCCTCCAGGGCTTCTGTGAACAGCGCCTCCAGCGTGTCGCGCAGGCCGTGCACCAGCAGGGGGTCTTCACTGCGGTCGGGGTCGGTGGCGCGGCGGGTGGAAAAGAAGCTGCTCTCCTTGGGCCGCGCCGACAGGGTCTGGCCTGCACCGCCGGTTGGCGCTGCCGCCGCACCAGGCACCGAACGCGGGTCCACTGCGCCCGGCAGGCCTTGCTGCGAACCCGGCCACCACACCACGGCGGCCGTGGCGGCGACCAGGGCCACCCCTGCGGCAAAGGCGCGGGCGCGGTTCACGGCTTACAGGCCCTGTGCCTTGAGGCGGGTGGCGTGCTGGCGGTACAGCGTCACCGGGTCGGTGGAGAACCAGTCGCGCAGGCCCAGCAGTTGGTTCACTTCGTCGAGGTGGTTCTGCCGGTAGTCGCCCAGGTGCTTGCCCAGGCGCGAGGAGCAGGCCGACACCAGGCCGTCGTTGGCTTCGCCGAAGACCAGGCCCAGCACGCCCAGCAGGGCATCGCTTGCATCCAGCACGTTGGTCAGGGTCTTGGTGCCCGTCCAGGAGTAGTAGCGCACGCCGTTGACGAGTTCGGCGCCGCTGCCGCAGCCAGAGGTGGGCACGCCTTGCGGAAAGCGGCGATTGAAGGCGGCGGAACCGGCGGTGGTGAGCGAGTCCAGCGCGGCGGTGGGCATCTGCGGCAGGCCCGAGCCGCCCGAAGTCAGGTTGATCAGCGCGACCAGCGCGGACGCCGCCCCGTTGGCGATGGTTTCGGAGACCGAACCTGCGGGTGCCACGCCACGCATGATGTCCGCTACCCGCGATCCCCGGTTGACCCCACCGACCGAGGTCACCGAGGCAACCTTGCCTGGCGCCACCCCCGCGACGTAGCGCGCGGTGGGGCCGCCGTGCGAATGGCCCACCAGGTTCACCTTGGCCGCGCCCGTGATCGCCAGGATGGTGTTCACCTGTGCGAGCAGCTGCTCACCCCGGACCTCGGTGCTGTTGGCGGCCGACACCTGGGCCACGTAGACCTTGGCGCCGCCCTGGCGCAGGGCATCGGGGATGCCGTAGAAGTAGTCGACGCCCAGGGCTGAATCAAAGCCGAAAAGTCCATGGACGAGCACGATGGGGTAGCGGGTCTGGGTGGTCCCCGTCTGGGCCTGCGCGCCCATGCCGATGAGCATCCATGCGGCCGTGGCGGCCAGAAGCAATCGCCGCAGAAAGCGGCTGAGAAATCCGGTCATGCAGTTGTCTCCTGTGTGTTTTTTATGCGCACAAAAACGAACGATCGTTCTTTTTTGCGAGATTCATTCTTCTGTGCTTTGCGTGGAGTCACTATCGGGACATACCCCGGCACGCAATCCGGCAAGCACGAAAAAAGAAAAATCCATAGAATCCTGCGCCATGCAAGCTAACAACGCACTGGACAAGCTGGATCGCGCCATTTTGCGCCGTCTTCAAGAAAATGGCCGAGAGACGTACGACGTCATCGGAGAACAGGTGGGCCTGTCACCCAGCGCCGTGCTGCGCCGCGTCAAGCGCCTGGAAGAGAGCCGCGTGATCGACCGCTATGTCGCCCTGGTTCCGCCCGAGGCCGTAGGGCTGGGGCTGACGGCCTACCTCAACGTCAGGCTCGAAAAACACACCGAAACCCACAAGCGCAACCCCATGGACCTGTTCCGCGCCAGCGTGCAAACCTGGCCCGAGGTGGTGGAGTGCGCGTCGCTCACCGGCGAAATGGACTATTTGCTGCGTGTGGTGGTGGCCGACATGGCCCACTACAGCCGGTTCATCATGGACACGCTGCTCAAGCATCCCAGCGTGCAAGATTGCAAGACGAGTTTTGTGCTGGACCGCGTGAAGGCGACCACCGCGGTGCCCGTGTGATTGCCGCCTGTGCGACATGGCGAGTTGCCGGGCCCCTGCGGAGCCGATACCCTCCCAGACGCGTTGCAGACGGGGAGCCAGAGGGTGAATGATCCGCGGCTTGTCAGAGCGGGTCCGCATGGCCCCTCATTGGGCTGACCTCTCTAGTTTGTTGCATTGCAGCAATTTCACTGGAAATGATGAGGGAAAACCCTTATATTTCCATGCATGTACGCACCCAAGCACTGGCTCAGAGCATCGTGGCACGCAGGCAGGAGCATGCTGCGCCCAGTGATGGGGGCCTCGACTGTCCTTCCCACCCGTCACCAGCAGGAGCTTCCCATGATGGTTCCCATTCGTGCGCTGGGTCCCTCCTATCGAGAGCGGATCACGCAGCACCTGCTCCAGCTGGAGCCTGCCGACCGCTATCTGCGCTTTGGCTACGCTGCCAATGACGAACAGATCCGCCGCTATGCCGAGCAGCTTGACTTTGACCGAGACGAGATCTTCGGCATCTACAACCGGCGCCTGGAGCTCATTGCGATGGCCCACCTGGCATTTTCCGAACACCCGGAGCACAAGCACTGCGCGGAATTCGGGGTGTCCGTCCTCAAAAAGGCACGCGGACGTGGCTTCGGCGCGCGGCTGTTCGAGCGGGCCGTGATGCACGCGCGCAACGCAGGGGTGAACATGGTGTTCATTCATGCGCTGACCGAGAACACCGCCATGCTGAAGATCGCGCGTAACGCCGGTGCCACGGTGCGCCGGGATGGTTCGGAGTCCGAAGCCTATCTTCAGATCCCCCCCGCCAGCCTGGACACTCGCATGGCGGAGATCGTGGAGCAGCGTTTCGCCGAGGTGGACTACCAGCTCAAGAAGCAGGCCAAGCAGTTCTGGGATTTTCTGGCCAGCGTACAGGAAGTGCGCAGCGGCGTGCAGCACGCTCGCCACCAGTCAGCTGAGTAAGCGCGGCTCGCAATACCATTCTTCTGGCGTCGTTGCAGCGTCTTGTCGTGCGACTTGTACTGCCTGCGACGCAGCGCCTGGCCAGAACTGCTTCGCTGAGTTTGTTAGCCGCTCTTTGGCGGGCCCTCGCAGGGGCTTGACCATTCCTCCCACTTGGCAGCAAGTCGCGGTGAATGGCGCTGGCGATGGCCTGCCGCGGCATCGTCACAACTATCCGCTATCCTAGGGGCCTGATCCACTACTGCACGTCCTGCACTCCACGACAGTGTCTGACCCGCACCCCGGGCGACCGCCCGAAAAGGAAGACAAGCGCACCTTCCTGCAGAAGGTCGCAGAATTCATCCATCCCGGTCCTGACTCGACGGAAGAGCTGATCGAAGCGCTGGCCGATGCCGAAGACAACCAGGTCATCGGCGCCGATTCGCGCGTGATGCTGGAGCGCGTCATCCGCATGGCCGACCTGACGGCGGGCGACGTGATGGTGGCTGCCCCCCGCATGGACCTGGTCAACATCGACGCGCCGCTGGATGAGTTGCTGCACCTGGTCATCAACACCGCGCATTCGCGCTTTCCGGTGTACCAGGGCGAGCGCGAGAACATCATCGGCATCCTCATGGCCAAGGACCTGCTCAAGCTGCAGCGGGCGCCTGAGCTGAACATCCGCGCACTGTTGCGTCCCGCGGTGTTCGTGCCTGAAAGCAAGGGGCTGAACGACCTGCTGCGCGAGTTCCGGGGCAACCGGAATCATCTGGCCATCGTGATCGACGAGTTTGGCCGCATGGCCGGGCTGGTCACCATCGAAGACGTGCTGGAGCAGATCGTCGGAGAGATCGAGGACGAGTTCGACATCCCCGAGGACAACGGTGACATCTTTGGTTTGGCCGATCGGACCTACCGCGTGAGCGGTGACACTTCCGTCGAGCGCGTTGCGGAAGCATTCGATGTGCAGCTCCACAGCACGGACCCCGGCGAGGTATTCGACACCATCGGCGGCTTGATCGCCCATGAAATGGGCCATGTGCCCCGCCGCGGGGAACACCTGCAGCTGGGCGGGTTGCACTTTGTCGTCTTGCACACCAAAGGCGGCGCGGTGCGCTGGTTCAAGGTGTCGCGGGTCGAAGAAGCCGACGCCGCAGCGTGATGGCGCGATCTGTGGCGACGCCGGGGCTTGCACTCCCGGTCCAGGCGCTGGTGGCCGTGGTGGCGGGCTGTGCGCAGGCGGCATCGCTGGCCTGGCCTGGGAGCGGAGCACCCCTGTGGTGGCTGCAACTGGCTTCACTGGCGCTGTTGGCCTGGCTGGTGCAGCCGGGCTCTGTGCCCATCCCCTGGCGGCGCGGCGCCGTCCTTGGTGGGCTGTTTGCCACGGCTTGGCTGGTGGGCACGTTCTGGTGGCTCTTCATTTCGCTGCATACCTACGGCGGACTGGCCGCGCCCCTGGCTGTGGCCGCCGTGCTGGCGCTGGCGCTGTTCCTTGCAAGCTACTACGCCATCGCTTTGGGGATTTATTGCCGCCTAGCGCCCACCCATCGGGCGCTTGCAGCTATATTTTTCGGAGCAATCTGGCTGCTGGCCGAACTGGCGCGGGGTTTCCTGTGGACAGGCTTCCCGTGGGGGGCGGGGGGGTATGCGCACGTGGATGGGCCCCTGGCCGTTCTGGCGCGCCATGTCGGTGTGTACGGTGTGGGGGCGGTGGCGGCCACGCTGGCGATGGGGGCCGTGCAGTGGCGCAGGCGCGATCTGCGCAACTGGCGGATGTGGGCGCTGCTGGCGGTGGTTGCAGCCGCCTGGGTCGGCGCCGCCGTCGACCGCTTCTGCGCCGTCAACCTGTGCCACACGCCCGCGCAGCCGCAGCCGCGTCCCCTGAGCCTCGAACTGCTGCAAGGCAACATCCCCCAGGACGAAAAGTTCCAGCCCGGCAGTGGAGTGCCGCTGGCCCTGCAGTGGTACGCGCACGCCCTGCGCGAGGCTGAGGCCGACCTCGTGGTGGCGCCCGAGACCGCCATCCCGCTGCTGCCCCAGCAACTCCTGCCGGGGTACCTGGAAGGGCTGCGCGAACGCTACGCCCGCGGCCGCCAGGCCGCCTTGCTGGGCATCCCGCTCGGCGATGCGGACCTGGGCTACACCAACTCCGTGTTGGGGTTCAGTCCCACCTCCCAATCCCCGGCCTACCAGTACGACAAACACCACCTGGTGCCGTTCGGCGAGTTCATCCCCCCCTTGTTCAAGTGGTTCACCGCCATGCTCAATATCCCCCTGGGGGACTTCAACCGGGGCGCGGTGAGCCAGCCTTCCTTCCCGTGGGCGGGGCAGCGCATTGCGCCCAACATCTGCTACGAGGATCTTTTTGGCGAGGAACTCGGGGCTCGGTTCATCCGCCCCGAGCAGGCCCCGACGGTGCTGGTCAACTTCAGCAACATCGGCTGGTTTGGCAACACGGTGGCGATTGACCAGCACCTGCACATCAGCCGCATGCGTGCGCTGGAGTTCGAGCGCCCCATGGTGCGCGCCACCAACACAGGCGCCACCGCCATCATCGACCACCGCGGCGTGGTGACCCACCAGCTGGCGCGGCACACGCGCGGGGTGCTCAAGGGCGAGGTGCATGGCAGGGGCCTGGATGAGCGCAGCGGCTGGCAGGTCACGCCGTATGCCTGGTGGGTCTCGCGCTGGGGGCTGTTGCCTCTGTGGCTGTTCGGTGGCCTGGCGGTGGTTGTGGCCGCGCTGTGGGCACGGCGGCCGCTCCCCGGCGGGGCTTGATCCAGCGCATGGTCGAGGGTGGTGCCCCGGCGGGTTGCTGGGCTAAAGCCGGGGCCGGGCGGTGTCTGCCTTGATAATGGAGCCCCACAAGCGGGGGCTTGTGCTGGTTTTGATTGCTTACAACGATGATTTGAGGCGGGCCTACCGCCGCTTCTGGAGCACGACTGAAGATGGCTGATTCCTTTTCGTACGAACAACTGATCGCCTCGGGCGAGGGCCGGCTGTTCGGCGCCGACAGTGGGCGCCTGCCGCTGCCGCCCATGCTGATGTTCGACCGCATCACCCACATTGACGGCGATGGCGGAGCGCACGGGCTGGGAAAGATCCGTGCCGAACTGGACGTCAAGCCTGACCTGTGGTTCTTTGCCTGCCATTTCCAGGGCGACCCCGTCATGCCCGGCTGCCTGGGGCTGGATGCCATGTGGCAGCTCATCGGTTTCTACCTGACCTGGCTGAAACTGCCGGGCCGCGGTCGTGCGCTGGGCGCGGGTGAAGTGAAGTTCACCGGCGAGGTGGGCCCCGATGTGAAGCTCGTCACGTACGAAATCGATATCAAGCGCGTGATCAAGCGCAAGCTCGTCATGGCCATCGGCGATGCCCGCCTGCTGGCTGACGGCAAGGAAATCTACGTCGCCAACGACCTGCGCGTGGGACTGTTCAAGCGCGAGGGCGACGACAAGGACGCAGCACAATGACCACGACCAAGAAGCGCGTCGTCATCACCGGCGCCGGCATCGTCTCCTGCATCGGCAACGATCTGGCCACCGTGGAAGCCTCGCTGAGGGCCAGCAAGAGCGGCATCAAGGCGGTGGAAAAGTTCAAGGAGCTGGGCCTGCGCAGCCAGGTGGGCGGCGCACCCGAGATCGATATCGAAGCGCGCATCGACCGCAAGCAGCTGCGCTTCATGGGCGATGCGGCAGCTTATGCGCAGATCGCCCTGGAAGACGCGATCAAGCAGGCGGGCCTCACGCCCGAGCAGGTCAGCCACCCTCGCACGGGCCTCATCATGGGCTCGGGCGGCGGCTCGCCCGCCAACCAGATCGAGGCGGCCGACACGCTGCGCGAAAAGGGCATCCGCCGGGTGGGGCCGTACCAGGTCACGCGCTGCATGAGCTCCACCGTGTCTGCCTGCCTGGCCACCAACTTCAAGGTCAAGGGCATCAACTACTCCATCACCTCTGCCTGCTCCACTTCGGCGCACTGCATCGGTGCGGCCGCGCAGCAGATTGCCTGGGGGATGCAGGATGTGATGTTCGCCGGCGGTGGTGAGGAACTGAGCTGGGGCATGTCGCTGCTGTTTGACGGCATGGGCGCGATGTCCAGCAAGTACAACGAGACGCCCGAGAAGGCCTCGCGCGCCTACGACGCGAACCGCGACGGCTTCGTGATCGCTGGCGGCGGCGGTGCCGTGGTGCTGGAAAGCCTGGAGCATGCGCAGGCCCGCGGCGCCACCATCCTCGCCGAGGTGGTGGGCTTTGGCGCCACCAGCGATGGCGAGGACATGGTGGCCCCCTCGGGGGACGGCGCCATTGCCTGCATGCGGCAGGCGATGGAGGGCCTCAATGCCCCCATCGACTACATCAACACCCATGGCACCTCCACCCCCGTGGGCGACATGCAGGAAGTGCGCGCCATGCAGGCGCTGTTTGGCGACAAGGTGCCGCCGTTCTCCTCCACCAAGTCGCTCACCGGCCACTCGCTGGGCGCTACGGGGGTGCAGGAAGCCATCTACTGCGTGATCATGCTGAACAAGAGCTTCATCGCCGGCTCGGCGAACGTGGAAACACCCGACCCCGCGCTGGGCTCCATGCCGCTGGTCACCCAGACGCGCGATGCGCAGCTGAACACGGTGCTGTCCAACAGCTTCGGCTTTGGCGGCACCAACGCCAGCCTGGTGCTGCGCCGCTGGACGGGCGCCTGACCAGTTCCTCGCGCAAGCATTCCCAAACGAAAACCCGCCCCGCGCACCGCGGCGGCGGGTTTGTTTTTTCTGCCAGGCCGTTTGGGGCCCCCGGGGCCAGGCTACCGATAGCCGCGCAGCTGGTTGTATTGCCGCACCTGGCCGAGGCTCAGCACCTCCACCATCGCCAGGTGGTACTTGAGATGGGTTGCTCTCAACCGGCCCTGGAGGTGCGCGGCGCGCGCTGTGGCGTCCTGCACCTTGGCCAAGGTGGCGGTCTTTTCCCTGAAGAGCCGGTCCAGCTCGTCTTCGCTGGCGATGATGTCTTCGCCCAATGCCTTGGCTTCTTTCTGCATTTCATGGAACAGCCGCTCGGTGTGCAGACGCTGGTCGTTTTCGAGCCCCAGCGCGTCGGCCATTTCCAGGACATGCGAGGGGCCTGGGTAGCCATTGAGCTCGGCCGGCAGCGCCAGCGACATGCCTTTGCCGGCGCGCAAGTCGGCCGTCTGTGGTTCCGACAGGGCCTTGATGGGGCGCATTTGCATACCGGCATAGGGAGCGCGCGCGCCCCCTGCCTCCCTGTGCACGTGGACCGTGGAAGGGTGGGCGGCATCGGAATGTTGGGCCATGGCAAAAGGGGCGGCACACAGCAGGCTGCAGACGAAGAGCGGAAAGCGCATAAACAGGCCTTGCAAAGACAGAGGATGCCGGCATTGTCCGGATCCCGTGCACAGGCGCCTATGATTGCAGTCATATGGCGAACCACTTTGCGTCTTCTGGTCACGTGCACATCTCTGCATCCACGGGTGGCCGGGACTGGATGGGTGGCCTTGCTGCCACCACGCTGCGACTGGCCGCTGGCGCGGCGCTGTTCCGGCAAGGGGCCCGCACGCTGGGCCTGTTTCGTGTGCTCTCGGGACGAGTCCGCCTGGTACGGCTGACGCCAGGGGGGACCGAAGTGCCCATGCATACGGCGGTAGCGGGCGAGTTGTTTGCCGAAG
>NZ_JALEGG010000122.1 GCF_022763525.1 Acidovorax sp. | reverse complement strand
GCACCCCGCAGTTCTTACCGTCGAGTTCCTCTCCCGCGAGTTCGAGGATGGGACTGGCACGGCGCATCTGCTCAGGTTCGGAGAGACGCTGACGCGCGTATCCACCTCATCCGGAGCCTCGGACTGGGGCAAGACCGGTGGCGCGGCACACGCCTGAGTATTCTCTGTGTGCAATTCCGCCAGGAGATGCAGCGGGGCCGGTTCGCGGGTCGAGAAGCAGCTTCAGTAGCCGCTCAGCCAGTGGCATGAAGCCATATCCGGCGTCGGGTTGGTGTTGACCGGGCCACACACGTCAGCGTGCGGTTCGCTACGGAGTCACTACGGGCATCCATCGCCCGTCCCCCATCGCCCTTGGGCGAGGCCGCCGCTACGCCGGTGCTCGGATCTGTATGCGTCGGCCGCTGGTTATTGACGGCGGCGGATACACGATCACGCGCTGGCCGGGTTGAAGACCGCTGGAAACCCATCCCATCGTGGAGTTTCTGCCTGCAAGCTCCAGTGGACGCAGGGCCGCACGGCCACCTTCGACGACGTAGGAGGCCATGGCTCCTGTCTCCGTGGGCACCAGCGCACCAACCGGAATCTGCACTGCGTCAGTTGCTGTCGCGGTGATCACGCGCACGGTGACACGAAAGCCATCTCCCATGTTGCGCCAGGCCTCGGGCGTCTCCGCCAAATCGATGATGACGTTTACGCGCTGCTCCTCGACGCCGAGTGCGGACACCTTGGTAAAAGCCGCCGGTTCGACGCGCCGGACGCGGCCCTCCACGGGTGGCCCGCCCCAACGCTCAATCCGGGCGAGAGTCCCCGGTTGGGCAAGCACCGCATCGGTGGTGAGCAGCTCAGCCACCACTTCGAGGCGGCTGGGGTCGCCGATCTCCAGGAGTGCCGTGTTGGGGGCCACCGTGGCCTCGCTTTGAATCGGCACGCGCAATACGACACCCGTGACGGGCGCGCGAAGCTGCAACGGCACACCGCTCGCGCCGCGCTCCACCGGCTGGAGAACGGCAGCCGCTTGCGCGCGCTCGTGCATGGCGGTTGCATGCGCTGCCTGGGCGGCCTCGAGGTCTCGGCGTGTTCCATCTGCGGCAAGCCGCGCGCTGTCGAGGCGCGAGACCGCGACAAACCCCTCACGGGCGAGCTTTTCCGTGCGTTGCAGTTCCAGGCGGGCTTCTTCCCGAGCAATGCGAGCGCGATCCACCCTGGCTGCGGCACCTGCCGCCGTCGCTTCCGCTGCCTTCAGTCGGGCCGTGGCTTCGCGCAGGCTACGGTCGTCCACCATGGAGGACATCACTGGCGTCAGCACCGCAATCGGGTCACCGGCGTTCACGCTGTCACCTTCACGCAGCCGAATGCGCGCGAGACGTGCCGCCACAGGCGCGGAGATGGTGAATCGCTCACGCAGGCGTGTTCGACCGTCCTCCTCGATGCTTTGCTCGAAGCGGCCGCGCGTGACCGTTGCCGTTTCCACCTCTAGCGGCCGCGGCGCGAATGCCCAGGCCAAGGCGGCCACGCAAGCGGCAGACGCCGCGATGATGGAGATGTTGCGCCTGTTCACGTTCATGCTTTTCACTCCCTCGTCTTGAGCGCTGCGACCATGTCAAGGTTGTCGATCCTTCTTCGAACCACGAGCGCGCTGGCTATGCCTGCAGCCACCACTGCCACGGCTGCCCATGCGTAGGTGCGCGGCTGGATCACGACGGGAAACAGGAACTGGTCAGAACGCATGGCCTGCACAATGGCGTGCGTGAGGCCCCAGCCCAGCAGCATTCCAAGCGGCAGCGCGATGGCGATGCCAATGGCCAGCTCACCCAGCAGCAGCATGGAAACCTCGGCGCGCGTGAAGCCCAGAACCCGAAGGCTGGCCAGCTCCCAGGTGCGTTCGGCCAGCGAGATGCGCGCGTTGTTGTAGACCACACCGACGGCGATCACCACGGCGAACGCTGTGAGAATGGAACTCATGATGAGGATGTTGCGCGCGCTCACCTCGCTCATGTTGCGCAACATGGTTGATTTGCTGAAGGCCCCCGCTACCCGAGGCAAAGCCTGCGTGGCCTCCAGGGCGCGCGGCAGCATGCCGCGCTCGACGCGCAAGGCAAAGTTGTTCGCCACATCGCCCTCCGCCAGAAGCCGGTTGAGGGCGTCGCGCCGCATGAAGGCGTTCAAGCCCATCATGTCGCGCACAGTGCTCTCCACCACCGCCTGCACCACTGCGCGCCGTCCTTCCCGAACCTCGATTTCCACCGTGTCTCCCACACGAAGGCCCAGCTTGCTGGCCAAGCGGTCTGTCATGAGAACACCATGCGTTCCCGCAAGGGCCTGGCGACCATCGACATCGAAAACGCGCTGCAGCAAGGGTTCTGCGGCACGGCCATCGATGAGACCGTCCTGCGTGCGCGCACCGTGGCGAAAGCGGACGGCGACGCGCCGTCCCGTTTCTACCTGAAGCACTCCTGGGAGCCGCGCCAGTTCCCGTGCGGCCGATGCATCTACGGTATCAAGGCTCCACACCACGATATCGCCACGCAGAGCCAGGTCAAACTGGGTGTGGATGATGGCATCGATCGCATCACGGAAGAAGTTGCCCATGATCACGATCGCAACCGCCGCGGCGATGCCCCCGGTGGTGACTGCGGCTCGCAGGGGCCGCCGCTCAATGTTGCGCGCGATCATGCGCAGGGCCGGGCCAGGCCGAAGCTTCGGGATGCGCTCCAGCAGAGCCCTCCGGTACCGACCCGGCGCGGGCGGACGCATGGCCTCGGCAGGAGAGAGACGTACCGTCGCCGCGAGGGCAGTGAGCGTGCCCAGGATCGCGGTGATCCCGACGATGGCCAGCGCAAGCAGTGCCAACCGCGCGGGCACGTGGTGGACGTACGTTGGAAATCGGAAAAGCTCTGTGTAGAGCACCATGATGCCCGCCCCGAGTACGCGGCCCAGCACCAGGCCAAGCAGGTAGCCTCCCGCCACCATGGGAGCCACCAGTTTGAGGTAGTGCAGGATGATGGAGCGATTGGTATAGCCCAGAGCCTTGAGAGCAGCGACCTGCTCCCGCTGCGTTGCCACCAGTCTGGCCGTCACGACGTGCAGCAGAAACCCCGCCACGACGAGGAAGATCGCTGGCACCACGGTGCCCAGCACGTACTGCTCGCGGATCTCGTTGTCCAGCATCGCGTGTGACGGCTGTGAATCACGGCCATGCGCTGGCGCACCGCCCAGGCGCGCCAGGATCCGGGTGACGGCATCCACCACAGCGGGCTCCGATGCCCCGGGTGCGAGTTTGATGGCGGCGCGATTGAACGCCCCCACCATGTCCATTGCCGCGGCGAGTTCGTCTTCATCGACCCAGAACACGCCGAAAGCGCGCAGGTCTGGCACACCCATCAGCCCCCCGAAAATGTACTCGGGCGAGAGCGCCGTGCCGGTGATGCGCAATGTGTGCCGCTTGCCGTTGACGAGCGCGAGCACGGAGTCCCCCGGGCGCAGCCGATGCGCCTGCGCGAAGCTCTCGGAGGCAAGCACCTGCAACTCAGCGCCCGCGTGGACGCCAGCCTGGGGCCAATGCCCGCTGCGCAGCACCACGCCGTTGAGGCGGCGCGGCGCGCCCGACTTGACACCTATCAGCTGGCCGATCACCGGGTCGAAACTGCCGGGGACGGTGACTCGCGCAGACGCCTCGACGGTTGTCTGGACATCCAGCACGCCAGGAATCTCGCCAAGGCGCCGCGCATAGGCCAGGGGCGCGCGCTTGGCGCTGGCAAAGACATCGGCGAAGTGCCCGCTGGCATAGAACGCATCGCGCGCGCTGGACAACGAGTCCACGGCCGATAAGGTCGCCAGAAATCCGCCAACGCCGGAGGCCACCACCAACGCAATGGTGATGGCCTGGCTCCACAGCAGGCGCAGATCGCGCAGCACCTTGCGATTGATGGCCTTCATGGAGTCACCACGACAGCTCGGCCGGCGTCAGCCGCCGCGCTGGCTTTTCGGTGCTCGCCACTCGCCCATCCGCCAGGCGGATCACGCGGTCGGCCATTCCCGCAATTGCGGCGTTGTGCGTGATCACCACCGCGGTGGTGTTGAGCTCCCGATTGATGCGGGCGATGACCTCCAGCACCAGCTTGCCGGTGGGGTAGTCCAGCGCGCCGGTGGGCTCGTCGCACAGCAGCAACGCCGGGCGTTTGGCGATGGCGCGCGCAATGGCGACGCGTTGCTGCTCTCCGCCAGACAACTGCGACGGGAAGTGGTCCTTGCGCGGCGAGAGCCCCACCAGGTCGACGGCCTCGTCCACTGGCATGGGGTCGGGCACGATGTCGGTGACCAGAGCCACATTCTCGGCCACGGTCAAGCTGGGAATGAGGTTGTAGAACTGAAATACGAAGCCCACATGCTCCCGGCGGTAGCGGGTCAAGACCTCGTCGCTGGCGCCAGTGAGTGTCTGGCCTCGGAACTCGACTTGGCCGGACGTGGGCACGTCCAGCCCGCCCAGAATATTGAGCAACGTGGACTTGCCGCTGCCAGAGGCGCCCAGCAGCACGATGAATTCACCGCGCACGATGTCAATATCCACCTCGCGTAGCGCATACACGGCAGCTTCGCCGCTGCCGTAAGTCTTGGTGAGCGAGCGGCCCCGCAGGACCGGAACTGCCGGTCCGGATGGTTCCATGGATGCCACTGTAGGCAGGGCCTCACAGGACGGATTTGATCTTCCTCAAGACGCGACCAGTTCGGCGACGAAGTCAATCGGCAGCGTTTCTTACTGCGCAGGCCGCTCGCTTGACTATTCGCAATCGAGACCGGCGACGAGAGCCGTACGCTCCGCGCATCTCCTCGAGGACATGCCATGAACGCATACAAGCAGCTACTCGTTCACTTGGATGACAGTGCTCGCAACATGCCTCGCCTGCGAGCGGCCCGAGCAATTGCAGCGTCTCATGGCAGCATGGTTGCAGCGTGTTACGCAGTCACTTCGAGTTATCTGGAAGCGGCCTACGGTGCGGAGGTCGCTCCGGCGTTACTGGCAAGCTTGGCAGAGTGGGACGACGGGAGGCGTGATCGCGCACGCCAGACCTTCGAAGCCGAGATGGGCACGCCAGGCCCTGCCGTCGGCTGGAGTGAGGTCAAAGGCATCGGCTGCTCCATGGAATTTGCTCGGCAGGCCTTCCATGCCGACCTGCTGGTGTTGGGCCAGCGCGACCCTTCAGCACCTGCAGGCGCTTCAGGCGATTTCAACGAGACTGTCATGCTGGCAAGCGGCAAGCCCACTTTGGTGATGCCGTACGTGGGCTGGTCGGGCTCGATAGGGCGTAACGCAGTGATCGCATGGAAGGAAACGCGCGAGGCGGCGCGCTCCGTGGCCGCGGCGATTCCGCTGTTGCAGCAAGCCCAGACAGTGCATGTTCTGCATTGGGCCAAGGAGGCTCAACCTGCGGTGGATGGTGCGGTTCTTGGCCTCGACACCTATCTGCGGTTGTACGGGATCGAGCCGGTCTGGCATGAGGGCGGCGAGGAACCCGCGGCCGTGGGTGACCTTGCCCTTTCGCGCGCATGTGACCTCGGGGCCGATCTGCTCGTGATGGGCTGCTATGGTCATTCGCGCATGCGCGAACTTGTGCTTGGCGGAATGACGCGGACGCTCTTGCGGTCCATGACGTTGCCTGTGCTGATGACGCATTGACGCCTCTGGCATCCATACGGCCAGGCTCTCAGCGATAGATGTCTTCGCGGGTGAGTGGCGCCGGCCATGACCCGCCATCGGGGCGGCCTCCCAGAATCTGATAGACGCCCGTTCCCCCGCTCTCGAACTCCAGCGCACATGCCGCCATGTACAGCCGCCACACACGGTAGGCACTCTCGCCCGCTTGCGCGATAGCGGCCTCACGGTGCGTCTCGAGCCTTTGCACCCAGTGCCGGAGAGTCAGCGCATAGTGTGGACGCAATCCTTCGACGTCGATGATTTCAAAGCCGGCACGTTCCATCGCAAGCTGGATATTGCTGACCCTGTCGAGTTCGCCGTCCGGAAAAACATAGCGGTTGATGAACTCGCTGGCCACTGCCCCTGGGTTCCAGCCGTCTTCGTCATGCGTGATGCCATGGTTCAGAAACAAGCCCCCGGGTCGCAGCGCGCCCCTGACGTGGTTCAGATAGAGGCTTTGGTTGCGCAACCCTACGTGCTCGAACATGCCAACGCTGGAAACCTTGTCGAAGCGGCTGTCTTGCGGCAGATCGCGGTAGTCACGCAGCTCTACCGTCACCTGGCTCTCGAGCCCCTCGCGGTGCACACGCTCCTGGGCGTATGCGAGTTGCTCTTCGCTCAGCGTGATGCCGTGCGCAATCACGCCATGATGCCGCGCCGCCCAGCATACAAGCGCTCCCCAGCCGCAACCGATGTCGAGCAACCGGTCCCCAGGTGACAGCCGCAGCTTGCGGCAGATGTGTTCGAGCTTGTTGCGTTGCGCTTGGTCAAGAGATTCAGAGGGATGGCGAAAGTATGCACAGGAGTAGACCATCTGCTCATCGAGCCACAGGCGATAGAACGCGTTCGAGACGTCGTAGTGGTGGGATATCGCTTCCCGGTCAGACGTCCTGCTGTGCCGGTGATTGAAGCGGCCTGTGATGTCGGCAAGCTGCAGGCCCTGCCGCGGTGGCAGGCGCAGGGCGTGGCGCAGCAGATCGAGCTTGTCGCGCCAATTGAGAGCCAAGCGCTCGAAATGGGCCTTGAGCACAATGACCTCGAACAGGTCGCCCTCGAAGTCCAGCAGGCCATTGAAGTAAGCGTCAGCCAACTGCACAGGGCTCGGTCGGAGCACCAGTTCGCGAAGCACCGCCGGGTGGCGAAGCACCAGCGTGAAGCTGGAGGCGTTGCCCAGCGTATGCTGTGCGCCGTTCCATAGCCGGACCGTGAGCGAACCCGGGTACCCGCGCATCAACGCGCGCAAGATACGCAGAGCAGACTCGTGTTCCCCGCCCTGATGGGTGAGCCTGCCGGATGGGTTGCGCGACCAGCCGCGGAGCGTGCTCACTGGATGGCAATCCTGGTGGAGGACGCTGGCGCCCTTTTCGGAAGATCGAGCGTCAGGACGCCGTCTGCGTATTTGGCCTGGACTTTCGTTTCGTCCACATCCTGCCCCAGGCTGAACGAGCGCGACACAGCGCCATAGTGGCGTTCACTGCGCAGGACTCTGTCGCCGTTGCTTTTGGTTTCCTTCTGGCTCTTTGTCTCGGCGTCAATGCTGACGACATTGCCATCGACCTTGACGTTGATATCCTCCTTCTTGGCGCCCGGAATGTCCGCCTTGACGGTGAACCCCTTGTCGCTCTCCGTGACATCAATGCGCATCTTGAGCGACGCAGGCTCGCCATCAAAAAGAGTCGGCGAGAAGAAACGGCGAAGCTGAGCTTCAAAATTGTCGCCAAACGCGGGATCCAGCAATCTCAAGCTGCTCATGGTGGTTGTCCTCCTGTGTGGGTGGGAAGGGTGGGCTGCAGGCGCGCCGATGTCCGTCGCGCCTCATTCACTGTAGAAAGCGATGACGGAGGGGAATTGACTTTTCTCAACCGTGGCGCTTGCCTCGGTTTGAACAATTCCTCGCATGGACAGGCGCCGAGCTCTCACTGCGGTTGGCGCTCCCTTTCTGCCGGTTGCAACGGGCGCACGGGCACAGGGCGCGACGCTCCGCGAACTCTCCGTTATTTTTCGGGTTGCGGTCGATCGCCTGCTGGAGGTTCCAGCGGACGAGTTACTGCGTTATCAAAGCCTCGCCGAAGCGGAACTCTCCCGCGCACAGATCCAGGTTGCAAGCAGTCAGTACATGCTGGTGGTTGATCGCTGTGCCTGGGTCCAGGCGGCGTTGCTGTTCTGGCGCTCCAGTGATGGGACCTACGGGTTCGTAGGCGCCTCGCCAGTGTCCACGGGACGACCGGGAGCGTTCGATCATTTTGAAACGCCGGCGGGCGTGTTTGACCACACGCCCGCCAACCCGGACTTTCGAGCAGAAGGAACCTACAACAGCCGCCGGATCCGCGGCTACGGTGTGAAGGGTCTTCGCGTGTACGACTTCGGCTGGCAGTGGGCTCCAAAAGGCTGGGGAGACGGAGTCGTCACCACAATGCGGCTGCAAATGCATGCCACCGATCCGGATTCACTCGAGCCCCGGCTGGGAACTGCTCAGTCGAAGGGCTGCATTCGGATTGCGGCTGCGTTCAACCGGTTTCTCGATCACTTTGGAGTGCTGGATGCGGAGTACGAGCGACTCGCGAAAGCCGGAAAGAAGTCGGCGGTACTGAGGGACGATCGGGAAACGGTCGCAGAACCAGGGCGCTATCTGATCGACGTGGACAGCGGCCGCTCGCAGCGCCCTGAATGGAGTCCGGCGCCTCGCACATCCGGCGCCGCTCGCCGCCGCGTCCTCGTCTAAGCAGAGATCGTGCAGCTATGGAACCAGAACGGCCGCGCCTTCGAGCGTTCCGCTTCGCAAGGCCTGCAGTGCCTCGTTCGCTTGGGTGAGCGGAAAAACTTGCACGTTGGTTGCCACGCGGATGATTTGCAGCACGGCGAAGAATTCTTCGGCATCGGTTCGCGTCAGGTTGGCAACCGATTGAAGCTGCCTTTCGCCCCAAAGAAGCGAGTAGTCCATCGCAGGGATGGCACTCATGTGAATGCCGCCGCAAACCACGATCCCTCCTTTGCGCACACTCCCCAAGGCGAGCGGCACCAAGGCCCCGTCTGGCGCAAAAATCAACTGTGCGTCAAGGATTTCAGGGGGCGGTGCATCACTGCCACCGGCCCATACCGCCCCTAGCGAGCGGGCGAATTCCTGTCCTTTCGTGTCGCCCGCTCGGGTGAACGCGAAAACTTCCTGCCCGTGCGCCGCTGCAATCTGGCAAACAATGTGCGCAGCTGCGCCAAAGCCCCAGATGCCGATGCGCTTTGGCGTCGAGCCACCCGCTTTGCGCCATGTTCGGTAGCCTATCAGGCCGGCACAAAGCAAGGGGGCGGCTTGGACGTTATCGTATCCGTCGGGTATGGCGAAGCAAAAGCGCTCGTCCGCGACCGCGTATTCCGCGTAGCCTCCGTCACGGTCGTAGCCCGTAAAAACTGCAGCGTCGCAGAGGTTCTCTCGCTGCATGCGGCAGAAGGCACATCGGCCGCACACTGACCCCAGCCACGGAACTCCGATGCGCTGACCAATGGAGAACCGGGTGGCAGCAGATCCACACGCGATGACTTCGCCGACGATCTCGTGGCCCGGCACGACGCGTTCCCGGTGTGGAGGGAGGTCGCCATCGATGATGTGCAGATCGGTTCGGCACACGCCACAGGCGAGTACACGCACCAACACGTCCCCGTCTCCTGCGAACGGCACCGGCTTGTGCACAGGCACAAGTCTGTGGGCCGCGGTATCGGCCTGCATTGCGAGCATGGTTGCACAAGGCATGAAGCCATCGTAGCCCGCAGGCGTGCGCCGCACTTGACTTTGCGCAAGCCCGCCGCCGGCGTGCCCCACGAAGGCCGGCACGAAGAACCACCAGGTTTGAGCTACCAGTCACGGTCTGGCCCCGACGGGGCCTCCACTCATCGACGCGGGCTTGCGGCGGCCCGCAAGTCGGCTTCGCTCAGGAGGTCATTTCACCGATGAGGCAGCAGCCGGCCCAAGGAGGACGCAGGCGATTGAAAGCAAAGCAACCCAGGAACGCGGCTTGCGCGTCCTCGGTCAGTGAGACTTTCCGTTCAGGGACGAGAGAGTCTCCAGCATGGTTGCATTGTCGATGGTGCGATTCCATGACGTGAACATGCGCGTTTGCATTTCCGCCGTGGCAGCTGCAACCCGCTGGAGATAGCGTGTGAAGGCCTCCATATCCGCCCTCATCAAGTCCGCCTGCACGGCAGCGATATCGGACGCGGAGCAGCCGTTTTTCAAGCGCTCGGCTGCCGCCGCATGACGTTCCGTGACCTCGCGAGTGGCACGCTCCTGCGTCTTCTGCAATGCTTCAAGCCCCTTGAGCATGGCGGTTGCGCAGCTGGCAGCTGCCGACCATTGGTCACTGCCCGCAGCGGTGACCGTGGCCCACAGTGGGAAATTCGGCTTTTCGAGATGGGAGGTGGCTTGGGGCATCATGATTCCTTTCTTACGGTGGAAAGCCTTCCGTCCCCTTGAGCGCCACCTGACTTCCGATGGACATGGCGAGCCGGGCCAAAGGGATCCAGATGACCGACTCTCAATGGCAGAAACTGGTGTAGAGATCCACCAGGTCGAGCGGTCAGCCCGTCCCTCGGCGGATGCAAAAATCTTCCCCCGCGGGCTCCTACGCACGATTGACTTTTCTCAATCCAGAACTGGTTTGCCAAGGCCAACATGGGTTGAACAATGAGACTTTCTATGCAGCTCTCCAACTCGTCTGACCTGTCGCGCGGTGGTGTTACCTCATGGGTGTTGCTCGCGCTTCTCATCCTCCTGCTGATGTCGGCGGTACCGCTCATCGTCACGTGGTTGGTGGTGGCCCCGCTGTGACATCGCTTTTCGCGAGGTTGAGAACCGTGGCAGCGGTTGCTGGGCCGTTTGAGACTGTGGCAGGGGCGCGCTCACTGCCCGCGCTTGAGCCATGAGAGCATTGGCGAATCATTGATATAGGCAGTCCTGGACTATTGCGCGCCGTGGGCGCGCGGCCCTCGCAACAGATGACAGGTGGGAGCTTCTCGTCGGCTTGCGCGGCATGCCGGGCCGGAAGATGCCGCGGGCTCCTTCATCTCCGGGCGGTGCTTTGCAACGCCCCCGTTGCCAAACACTCAGGACGTCCGTTTGGCGTTCGGATTGTCCGAGGTGCAGGTGGAAGCGATCAGCGCTGCACAGGCTTTCTGACGGCCGCGTTGCGCCATTCGGGCGGAACCCAGTCGTACAGAGGACTTGGATCCCGTTGCCATCCCTTGGGCATGACCAGACCTGCGCCCTGGGGCACGCCACTGGGGCCGGTCTCGATGGTCGCCAATTGCTGCATCCATGCGATGTCTATCGTGCCGTCGGGAGCCGGGCGAGAAAAAATCAGGCTCAGCATCCGCTTGGCGTCAGGGTGACCCGCGCTGGCCGCAATTTGGTACAGCCGCACGGCTTCAGCGTAGTTGGCAGGAACACCGTCTCCGATGTGGTATCGCCGAGCTTCCGCATACCAGTCTGCGGCGCTGTAGCGCGCAGACTTCGGGCGCTTGGCGGAGTTGGAGTTGATCCGGCTAGCCAAGAGGTTGGCGTTGGCGGCGGCGGCCTCCGACCGCGGAGCCGACGACTGAAACTGTGCGAGGGCTTCATTGAGATGGCCTTGTGCCAGGTACTCCAGGCCCAGCTCGTTACCCGCTTGCGCATTTCCTGCACGGCTTGCCTCTACCAGCAGCCTCTCCAGTGAGGCGCTACTGGGTGTTGGCGCCAAGCCCTCGCTGCTCCGGCTTCGATCAGGAGAGGAAGGGGCCAGCTTCGGCAGCGGGGCCAGGGCTTTCGCGGCATGCCACTCAAGCAACTTGGCCAACCCCAAATCCGTGCGTCGCACCCTGGCTATCCAGTGCATGGCAACGGCTGGATTGGGGGCATTGACACAGCCTGCGAGTTGACACCAGGCCAAGCCGGCAGAGGCCAGGGGATGGCCTAGCATCTGGGCCCGCTCAAACCACAGCTGCGCCTGCGGCAGGTCAGCAGGCATGGCAAGGCCGTGCAACGCCAGCAATCCCAGCAGCCAGGCAGCGTCAGCGGGAGCCATGGCAGAGCCTTGGCGGCTTTTCGGAGGGCGTGGTTTGCCGGGAACGCGGCTGTCGCTTTGCGCGGTGTCTCGTAGAGCTTCCACCAGTTTCTCCCGTTGCGATTCTTCAGAAGTGACCATGCGCGGCGAGACGTCTTGCACAGAAGAACGATCCATGGGGACTTCAGCCGCAGGAGGAGACACCAAGACCCCGGCCTGCACAGGCACGTACCAGATCCCCAGCGCAATCGCGAAACATCCTTTCCTCACGTGGCCCCGCAGCTGTTCACGGACCGCGGACGCCCACTCGGGGGAAATCGGCCTCGGGACAACAGGGTGCGATGCAATGAAGCGCAACATGGGGACCGGCCTGGTAAATCAGCGATGGCAAATACTGAGGCGCGTGCGTATCGTTACTTGCGCGTTGCGGGCTGGGCCGGGGCGGGCGGCAGCAGGCGCCGCGGCACCACATGCCAGTAGATCGCGTTTCCGGTGTACCCCTCCGTACCCCAGGCTGCAGCGAAGGCCTCATTCAAGCGCTCCAGAGCGTGATAAGACTTGAGTGGCTTGAGTGGCGGTCCGCGCAGCTCTTCTGGCAGCCGTGGGGTGCTGTCCTCGTCGGTGGCGAAGCAGGCGACCCCTTCGGTTCCTGGGCTGGCTGCGTCCATGATGAACCCAGGGTTGGGGCTCATCCAGTCGGGGATCCTGATGGCCTGATTGGCCGATACCCAGCCCGTGGGATTGGCCTGGTTGGGAAGCAGGCGGATGACGGTGCCAGTGGCGTCTGCCAAGTAGCACTGCATGTAGGACGCACGAGACACTGCTGCCGACAGGAATATCTGCTCGCCCACTTCGAACGCGCTGCGCTCCAACAGCACGTTTTCGATCTGCAGATCGATCGTGCGTGCGGGAGCTGCCCCACCATACTTCTGGGCATGGACGGCTCCAGCAAACACCTGGCCACTGGTCGTTGGCGCGTCTTGTGCAGAAGCGGCGCCAGCCGTTTCCGTCTCCACGGCAACGGGCTCCGCATGGGTGCTGGCCCACCCGATGCGGGTCAGTGTTCCTTCCGCGGACAGCCCGACAAAGTGACGTAGCGCGCGCTCATAGGTAGGAAAGTCCACTACACCGGTGACCACCATTCCGTTGTCTGCCTGAAAGCGTGCCAATGCCTTTCGCAGGGCAATGCTGTTTTCGGGCAACGGTGTGGTGATGGGCGGGAGATAGCCTCTGCTGGCAAGGGAGCGGGCGACCAGCTGCGTGCGCACCGATGGCGATCCTTCGTCAAACCAGTCGCGCAACTGCCGTTGAAATTCGGGGTGGGTCTGCTCCAGTGTCAGGCACTGCCAGTAAGGCACCCGCGCCCATTTGCCGACAAGCTCAATGACGGCCAGATCCACCAAAGTGCGAACGGCACTGCCGGAACCTTGGGTGTAGTCTCGCCCGACATTGAACTGAACACCGTACGTGCCGATGCGCCCCGCCAGATCAATCCCCTGCCCACCGTTGCCAATGATGACTTCATTGGCCGAGTCCAGCCCAGGGATCAAAGTCCGCGTGCGGAAATCGCCCAGGTGCATCTCCAGCCCGATGATGGTGGCATTGCGGCTCTGGCCGTAACCCAGATCAATCCGGGGGCCAGACAGCCCGGCGTCAAACCGGTTGTTGATGACGTTCTGGTCCACGAACGAGACCGCGCCCGAGAGGTACAGCGCGGGCCGCTGAAGCTGCATCTGGTTGTTGTTGAGCAGAATCGTGGTGAGGTTCTGCACGGTGTCCTGGCGGGCGATATCCACCTCGTAGTCCACGAACCGAAAGGCATTGCTCAACCGCGACATCTGCGAGAGCGCAGTGACCACCATGTCCTTTGTCGCAACCGTGACGCGTGTCGAGTAATCCGGTATCTGTTTGCTGGTAATCAGCGTCGTTGGCAACTGAGCGTCGCGCAGAAGGTAGTCCATGCACATCAGCGAGTCGGAAAAGCTGGAGATGGAACGCGTAGGGCGAACTACCGGCCTGTCGGTGATGGAAGCCATGTTCTGAAATTTCTGGTCCTTGCGCGGATCCCACGGGGCAGCGCAGCCATGCAGCCCCAGCGCCAACAGCAGTACCCAAAGTCCCGTGCGCTGCTTTCCCATGAAATTTCGGCAATCTTCAGGCTTTGCCTGACCCTTGATGGAGGGCGACATGGTGGTCTCCTGAAAGCGCGATACGGAAGCTATTTGCAAATGTTGACGAGGTCGCCGCGCAGCACCACCACTTGTGGTGCTTGGCCGGGCCCGTACTTGCTCGACCCTGTCGCGTTTCCTGCTGCGACCGTGTTGCTGCCTACTTCTTGCACGCAGGTCTTCTGCATGCCTTCAGCATTGGCTGTGCTGACGGCATCGTTGTTCGTGAGGATGTCTTGTGTATCGGCAGACATCGCCTTGGCTTCAAAACGGGCGATGCGAGCCCGCAGCCACGAGGGCATGGTGTTTGCGCTGTCCAGGCCGGTGGAGGTCGCAGCGGGGCCTGTTGGCTGCATCTGGACCGTGATCTTCTTGGTGAGAACCACCGGGTCTTCGCCGGGAGCCTGAGGCCATGCGGGCGCCGAAAGAAGGGCTGCGCAGAACGCCATGAAAGTTGCCCAATACGAGAAACGGGTGTGCATGGGACACCTCCTTGAAAAAAAGGACCTCAGCCGGGACGCGAAAGCCGCGGCCAGCGCGACGATCGCGAGCCGCACGCTGACGCTTTCAGGCGTAGGTATCGCCCAAATGCGGTCGTTGCCAGCGTGCGGCCATCGCGTGGACGGCGATCTCAGTTAGGCCAGCCCACAGTCTTGGTGGGTTGGCAGGTGAAGCAGGCGTTGTTCGATGCGATGTTCTGCACTGCCTTGCTGTTGCTGCCACTGGACAGGTTGTTCACCGAAGCATTCATCATGGCGGTGAACTGCGTCGAATGGCCGCTGATCGTGACCTCGCCCACGTTGGACGAGAGGTTCTGGCTGGCATAGGCCTCGCTGCCGCTGGCGGTGTTGGTCACGTTGCCGCCGAAGCCGGTGACCGTCTGGACCGAGGTCCCGCCGATCGTCACGTTGCCCGTGTTGGAGGCCAGGTTCTGATATGCCTCGCTCTTCGCCCCCGTCGAATTGTTGTTCACTGCGACGGAGGTCAAAGATGCCATCTGCGTGGAATTTCCAGTGATGATGATTTCGGGACTCGAGGGTACCGGGCCGGTCGCCATGGCTGCGGTAGCAACGACGCTAAGTGCGATGAAGGCAAGAGTTTTCATGACAGTTCCTTTAACGTTGAACTCGGACACATGCTGCAACCGCAGCAGATCTGCGACGCAGGGCTGGACAGCGCTTCTGATCCACCGCTTTGCGCGAAGGCCGTTTGCGTTGTCTGGCTCCAGTGTGGGCTTGGGCGGGCCAACGGCAAATCCACTGAGCTCGGTAGCGCGATATGTCGAGACGAACTGGCGGATTGCGATGACGTGGTCGGTCTGTGCCTTGGCACGTGACTGCCAAGCCTCGCCATCAACTCTCCAAATCCTCGGTAGTAACCATTTGTGAGGTCTGCAAGGGTCACATTTGGTTGTGCCTTCCAACCTTTTTTTTCCCCAGTTGATATGCATCAGACGAACCGGGGGGCTGGGGGAAAAATCATTGCAACTGCAGCAGCTAAGCCTGTGGGGCGGCTTCGGGCGGCGCGGTGATGCGCCGCGGGCACCGGGCCGAAAGGCCGAATGATTTTCTGCAGGAGCTTTCGAGTGATGAACCGTAGCCAGAGCGATGCATCTCCATGCATGGTTGTTCCTTCAGCGGTATCGACATGCGCTGTCCAGTCCAGCATTCCCGACTCGTGGTCGGAACAGTCGCTGGAGGTGGTGGGGCAAGCGCCATCCCCATCCGTCTGGCCCGACTTTCTGGCGGGGCAAAAAGGAAGTCCCGTGCGGGTACTTCTGGTTGATGACGATCCCCACATCCGTCTGGTCATAGCCCAGGAGCTGATGGCCGATGCGCGCACGCTGCTTGTCGCGCAGGCGGGCAGCGTCAGAGAAGGACGCCGCGCCATCAAGCAGCGCGAGTTCGACGTCCTGCTGGTGGACCTCAATCTGGGTGACGGCAATGCGTTTGACTTGCTGGAGTACGTCAAGTCCGTGCGCCCCGGCGCGCAGGCCGTGGTCATCTCTGTCATGGAAAACGAAGATCAGGTGCTTCGAGCGTTCGAACTGGGCGCTACCGGCTATGTAGCCAAGAATTCGTGGTTCCGCAGCTATGCGCAGGCAGTACTGCAAGTGGCCAATGGCGGGGCGTCCATCACGCCGAACATCGCGCGCCGGTTGCTTCAGCGGTTTGACCGCACCAACGATTCGGCGCTGGCCAAGCGGCGGGAACCCGACGAAGCCGACCGTTTGTCGCTGCGCGAAAAGGAAATCCTGCGCATGGTCGCCAGCGGCTACACCAGTGCGGAAGTGGGCTCGCGCCTGATGATCAGTGGAATGACCGTCAATACCCATCTGCGCAACATCTACCGGAAGTTGCAGGTGCGGACCCGGGCCCAGGCGGTGCGTTTTGCCTCGCTGTGGGGGCTTTTCTAAGCAGCTCTGCACGCATCACTCGCAGCAGCGAAAAGTCAACAGTCATGTTCCGTACCCGGCCTCCCTGGTTTGCCTTGGTGTGCGTAGGTCTGTGGGGCCTCCAGCTCGGCCTGACAGTCGTTGCATTTCGTCGGGCAGGAACTTCAGCGCCCGATCCATGGTGGTGGCAGGCTTCGGCCTTGCTGGTCAATGCATGCCTGGGGACGATGCTGCTCGCACAGCTACCCCGGGCCCTGCAGTGGCGCCCCAGGCTCACAGCCCGTCCTTCGGCCGAGGTGCTCGCGGAGCGGCGCCGCATCGCCCGGGATCTCCACGATCACGTGGGAGCTCAGCTGGTCTGTGCCATGGCCACGCTGAACCCTTCAGAGGACCGCAAAGACGAGCTCCACCTGCATGCGATGCTCGAAAAATGTCTTTTGGACCTCCGGCTCATCGTGGACTCCATGGACAGCGCGCAGGCACCATTTCCAGATCGACTGGCGCAACTGAGATACCGCGTGGAACCTGTGCTGGCCCGGCGCGGTATTCGCATGTTGTGGGATGTGCGGATTTCCCACTGCATTCAATTCGCACAACGAGACAGCTGCACCCACATCATCGCCATTGTTCAGGAGGCATTGAGCAACGCGCTTCAGCACTCCGGCGCCAGCGAAATATCCGTGACCGCCCAAGACTCGGTGCAGTCAGGGTCGCTCTTGGTGGAGGTCTGCGACAACGGTTCCAGTGGGGAACCCTTCGAAGCTGCGGAAGGCATCGCACCCACTGGAACGGGGGTGCAGGGGATGATTCGCAGGGCACGCTTGGCTGGTGGAGCTCTGTCGATCTCGCGAAACGGGATGCGCGGAACGCGTGTGCAGGTAGTGGTCCCGTGTGCGACGCCAAGCACTCCCCATGTTCTGACGTGATGAGCGCGCCGGCATGTTGGCGCTTCATCGCGAGGGAGCGCAAGGCGGCTAGAACCTGTACGTCGCGCTCAGCACCACGTTGCGCCGCGTGGCCCACCAGCAGTCGCCCCGGGCGAGGCAAGTGCTCATGTACTTCTTGTCCGCCAGGTTGCTGATGTTGAGGGCGTAGCGCCAGTCCTGGGTTTCGTAGGCCAGCATCGCATCCACGACGCCTGCGGCCGGAACCTGGGGCCCCGTTCCATCGCGGAACGAGGACAGCCAGCGGTAGCCCGCCCCGGCCGAGAAGCCCCGCACGCCCCCCACGGCAAAGCGGTACACGCCCCACACGGCGGCCTGGTGCCGGGGCAAACCCTCCAGCAGGGGATCCACATCGGTGTAGTTGTAGTGCGCCGTCAGATCGAAGGCCGTGGCCACGCGCGCCTTGTACTCCAGCTCCAGGCCCTTGTTGCGGGTCTGGCCCACCTGCAAAGAGTTGTTGGGGTTGGTGGGGTCCGCCACCTTCTGGTTCTTTTCCTTGAGGTCGTACACCGCAGCGGTGAAGTGGGTGTGGCTGCCTGCTGGCGCGTACTTCACACCCACCTCGATCTGCTCGCCCTCCAGCGGCTTGAAGCGCTGGCCATAGGCGTTGGTGCCGCTCACGGGGCTGAAAGATTCTGCGTAGCTGATGTACGGCGTCCAGCCGCCAGGCAACTGGAACATCACGCCCAGGCGCTTGGTGGTGTCGCTGGTGCGGTCGTCGGCCGAGCCTGCCAGGCTGTTGACGGCCCGGTCGTGGCGCAGGCCGGCGATGAAGATCCAGTTGCCCCACTTCATCTGGTCTTGCACGTACACGCCGCTCTGGCGCTGCACGTTCTCGGGCTTGGCGGTGAGTTCGGGGTTCAGGCGGTTGCCATACACCGGCGCGTAGGCATCGATGGGCGTGTTGTATGCATCGTCGGCCTCGGTCTTGTTCTCGGTCTGCCGGTTCCAGTCCACGCCCAGCAGCAGCTGGTGGCGCAGCGCACCGGTGACGAGGTTGCCCTGCAGGTGGGTGTCGACGGCCGCGACGCGGGTGCGCGTGATGTTCTGGCCGTACAGGCGCCCGATCATGCGCTGGTGGACGGGATCCGCGCCAAAGCCGCCGGGGGTGCTGAAGAAGTCGGCGTAGTGGTAGCCACCCCGGTTCTCGTTGCGGGCCCAGCGCAGGTTCTGGCGCACCGCCCACGCATCGTTGAAGCGGTGCTCGAACAGGTAGCCGATGGATTCGCGGTCGCTGTCGTAATAGTCGCCGGGTTCGCCAATGAAGCGGTTGATGGGCAGCTGTCCGTTGGGATTCGGCAGCAACGTGCCCGACCACGGCAGGAACTGCGCCGTGCTGCCGGTGCGGTCCTGCTGCCAGTGGCCCTGCAGGATGAGGGACGTGGCGCCATTGGGCCGCCAGGCCAGCGAGGGCGCGATCAGGCGCCGGTCGTTCTGCACGTGGTCGGTCTGCGTGTCGGCATCGCGCGCCACGGCCACCAGGCGGTATGACCATTCGCCGTTCTGGGTGAGCGGGCCGGTCAGGTCGGCCTGCAACTGCTTGCGGTTCCAGCTGCCGGCTTGCACGCCCACCTCGCGCTGAGCCTCTTGCAAAGGCCGCTTGCTGACCATGTTCACCACGCCCGCCACCGTGCCGGCGCCGAACAGCATGCCCGAAGGGCCACGCAGCACCTCCAGGCGCTCCAGCGTGTAGGGCTCGGCGGGGGTAGTGCTGGTGTACCAGTTGTAGTTCTGGCGCAAGCCGTCGAGGTAGGTGTCTGGCGAGCTGCCGCGCACGCGCACGCTGTCAGAACGGCTGTCCAGCCCGTAGGCGTCGCTGCGCACGCCAGCCGCGTACAGCAG
>NZ_JALEGG010000121.1 GCF_022763525.1 Acidovorax sp. | reverse complement strand
GAAAGGACTTCAATTTTTCGGGCGACAAGCAGCAGTGGAGCTGGGCTGGGCGGGGCCGCCGCTATGCAGGGCTGGCGTATCCGTCGCTGCGGGGCGCCAATCAGCTGATCAACGCCTCTGGCGTGCTGGCCGCGCTGGAGGCCCTGCGCGACCGCATCCCGATCACGGCCCAGGCCGTGCGCAACGGCCTGGCCATGGTCGAGCTGCCCGGGCGGTTCCAGATTGTGCCGGGCCAGCCAACGTTGGTGCTCGACGTGGCGCACAACCCGCATTCGGTGGCCGCCCTGACGGCCAACCTGGACGCGATGGGGTACTTCCCCACCACACACGCGGTGTTTGGCGCCATGGCCGACAAGGACCTGGGGCCGATGCTGGCCAAGATCGGACCACTGGTGGACCGCTGGTACTTCACCAATTTGCCCACACCGCGTGCCGAGACAGCGGCCGTGCTGCAGCAAAAATGGAATGCCCTGCAAATGGTGGCCGGTGGGCGGCGCGATGTCACTTCCAGCCTGCATGCGGACCCCATGGCAGCCCTGCAGGCCGCAGTCGCCGCCGCAGACCCCGCTGATAGAATCGTGGTCTTTGGCTCGTTTTACACGGTGGGCGGTGTACTGATCAACGGAACACCTCGCCTGCACGCCAAACATCTGGGCCAGTAGGCAGCTTCTGAGGCCCGAACGAGTCGTTACTCCATGGCATTTTTCAAGTTTCGGTGGCCCGGTCAGGGTGAACAAGCTCAGGCCGAAAAGCCGTCCAAACGCTCGCGCACGCCGCAAGCGGAGAGCGTCGAAGTAATGCGCCGGCGCGCCCGGCATCGTCTGATTGGCGCGGCCGTGCTGGTACTGGTGGGGGTGATTGGCTTTCCCATGCTGTTCGACACCCAGCCCCGGCCGATTCCCGTCGATATCCCCATCGAAATACCTGATCGCAACAAGGTGGCACCGCTCGTGGTGCCAGCGCCGGTGGCAGAGGCGCCAACGCCTGCCAAACCGGCCCCCGCGCCTTCGCAGGAGGCTGCGGCTGCATCGCGCCCAGCTCCCGCGCGCAGTGGCAATGCCGTGGGCAATGGCTTGGCCGATGGTGAAGAATTCGTTCAAACGCCACGCTCTGCGGCCAGCAAGCCTGCTCCCGTGGCTTCTGCCAAGCCTGAGGTCAAGCCAGAGCCCAAACCCGAGACCAAGCCGCCGGCTCCCGCCGAACCCAAGTCTGTGCAACGTCCGGACGATGCCGCCCGAGCCCGCGCGCTGTTGGAGGGGCGGTCTGCGGAACCTGCTGCCGCGGCAACTGCCCATGCTGAAGAAGGACGCTTTATCGTGCAGGTTGGTGCGTTTGCAGACGCGGACAAGGCCCGCGAGGCCCGCACCAAGCTGGAGCGTGCGGGCATGAAAACTTACACCCAGGTCGTGGACACGAAGGACGGCAAGCGCACTCGGGTGCGTGTGGGGCCGTTCAGCAATCGGGCCGAGGCAGACAAGGCCGCAGCGCGGATCAAGGCGCTGGATCTTTCGGCATCGGTGCTCACGCTTTGAAGCGGCTCCGGGGCTGCCTGCATCCATGGTTGCGCTCGACTGGATTTTTGCAGCCGTGCTGCTCGCGTCGATGCTGATCGGCGCCTGGCGCGGCTTGGTGTTCGAAGTTCTGTCGTTGATGGGGTGGGTGGCGTCTTTTTTCGTGGCCCAGTGGTTTGCTGAAGACATGGCTGCGCTGTTGCCCATGGGCCAGTCCGCAGAGGCACTGCGGTACGCGGCGGGTTTCGTGGTGGTGTTTGTTGGCGCAGTGTTTGCCTGCGGCTTGTTGACCTGGCTGGCCAAGAAGCTCGTGGATGCGATCGGCCTGAGGCCTGCGGACCGCGCGCTGGGAGCCCTTTTCGGGGTGTTGCGCGGGATGGTTTTGTTGCTGGCAGCTGCGGTAGTGGCGGGCCTGACGCCGATGGGGGACGCCGGCTGGTGGCAGGAGTCCCAGGGCGCGCCCATCCTGGCGGAGGTGCTCAGGGGGTTGAAACCGGCGCTGCCGGAAGAATTTGGAAGGCATCTGCCTTCTTGATAGCGAGGGGCTGCGGCGACAAGCTGCTGCCGCCGGGTTGCCGCGGGGCTGTTCCCGCAAACGGATGGAAACTTACTATGTGTGGAATCGTCGGCGTCGTCAGCACAACGCCCGTCAATCAGCTGATCTATGACGCGCTGCTGCTCTTGCAGCACCGCGGCCAGGACGCAGCGGGCATCGTGACCCAGCAGGGCCGCAAGTTTTTCATGCACAAGGCGAAGGGCATGGTGCGCGACGTGTTCCGCACGCGCAACATGCGCGCCCTGCCGGGCAATGTCGGCCTGGGCCAGGTGCGCTACCCGACCGCAGGCAATGCCTACAGCGAAGAGGAGGCTCAGCCGTTCTATGTGAACGCGCCCTTCGGCATCGTGCTGGTGCACAACGGCAATCTGACCAATGCGCGTGAGTTGCGCACCGAGCTGTTCCAGACGGACCACCGCCACACCAACACCGAAAGCGACTCGGAGGTGCTGCTCAACGTCTTCGCCCACGAGCTGGAGCGCGCCACCCGCGGCGTGCCGCTGCAGGTCGAGGATGTTTTTGCTGCGGTGCGGGCGGTGCACAAGCGCATTAAGGGTTCGTACGCCGTGATCGCGCTCATCGCGGGCCACGGCCTGCTGGCGTTCCGCGATCCGCACGGCATCCGTCCGTTGGCGCTGGGCCGCAGCCAGGATGGCACGGTGATGGTGGGCAGCGAGTCGGTCGCTCTGGAAGGCACTTCGCATGTCTTCGAGCGCAACATCGACCCCGGCGAAGCCGTGTTCATCACGCTGGACGGAAAGGTGCATGCCAGCCAGTGTGCTGAAAATCCGCAGCTGAATCCTTGCATTTTCGAGTTCGTCTACCTGGCTCGCCCTGACTCCGTGCTGGATGGCATCTCGGTCTACCAAGCTCGGCTCAACCTGGGCGAAGCCCTGGCCAAGCGCGTGATCTCCACCGTGCCCCCCAACGAAATCGATGTGATCATCCCGATCCCCGAGTCCAGCCGCCCCAGTGCCACACAGCTGGCGCACCTGCTGGGCATCCCGTACCGCGAAGGCTTCGTCAAGAACCGCTACGTGGGTCGCACTTTCATCATGCCGGGGCAGGGCGTGCGCAAGAAATCCGTGCGCCAGAAGCTCAATGTGATCGGCAGCGAGTTCAAGGGCCGCAATGTGCTGCTGGTGGATGATTCCATCGTGCGCGGCACCACCAGCCGCGAAATCGTGCAGATGGCGCGCGATGCGGGTGCCCGCAAGGTGTACCTGGCCAGCGCGGCGCCTCCTGTACGCTACCCCAACGTGTACGGTATCGACATGCCCACCAGCAGCGAACTCGTGGCCCACGGCCGCACGGTGGAAGAGATTCGCCAGGCGATCGGCTGCGACGCGCTGATCTACCAGGATGTGGATGGCATGAAGAAAGCCGTGGGCTCGCTCAACGCATCCATTGCCGGTTTTGACGCATCGTGCTTTGACGGTGTGTACGTCACCGGCGACATCACCGCCGCGGGCATTGCCAGCCTGAACGAGGGCCGTGTGGGAGCAGAGGAGGGGGAGGAAGACACCTCGCGCCTGGCGCTCCCCAACGCGCAGGAGTCCTGAACACGAACTGGGTGTGTCCCGGCGGCGGGCGACCCTTTGAATTGACCTCTATGAAGCTGGCCCCGCAAGGGGCCAGAACTTATTGAAATGACTGCTACCTCTTCTGCTGCTTCGGGCCGTGTGCGCACACGGTTTGCGCCGTCCCCTACGGGGTTCATCCATCTGGGCAACATCCGCTCGGCCCTCTATCCCTGGGCTTTTGCGCGAGCCATGGGGGGCGACTTCATCCTGCGGATCGAAGACACCGATCTGGAGCGCTCGAGCCAAGCTGCAGTGGATGTGATCATTGAAGGCATGGCATGGCTCGGACTGGACCACGACGAAGGACCGTTCTATCAGATGCAGCGAATGGACCGCTACAAAGCGGTGCTGGCCGAAATGCAGGCCGCGGGCCATGTGTACCCCTGCTACATGAGTGTTGCGGAGCTGGATGCATTGCGCGAGAAGCAGATGGCCGCCAAGGAAAAGCCGCGCTATGACGGCACGTGGCGCCCCGAGCCTGGCAAGTCTCTGCCGGCGATTCCTGAGGGTGTACAACCTGTGCTGCGGTTCAAGAACCCGCAAGGCGGCGTGGTTGCCTGGGACGACAAGGTCAAGGGCCGCATCGAGATCAGCAACGAGGAACTCGACGACCTGGTGATTGCGCGCCCCGATGGCACTCCCACCTACAACTTCTGCGTGGTGGTGGACGACATCGACATGGCCATCACCCACGTGATTCGGGGTGACGACCACGTGAACAACACGCCACGCCAGATCAATATCTTCCGCGCCTTGGGCAAGGAGCCGCCGGTCTATGCCCATTTGCCCACGGTGCTCAATGAGCAGGGCGAGAAGATGAGCAAGCGCAATGGCGCCAAGCCTGTCACGCAGTACCGCGACGAAGGCTACCTGCCAGACGCCATGATCAACTACCTGGCGCGGCTGGGCTGGAGCCACGGCGACGACGAAATTTTCAGCCGCGCGCAGTTCCTGCAATGGTTCAACCTGGATCACTTGGGCCGCAGTGCAGCCCAGTTTGATGAGGCCAAGCTGCGCTGGGTGAACGCACAGCACCTCAAGGCCATGGACGACGAAGCGCTGGCGGCGCTGGTGGCGCCTCAGCTGCAGCACCGGGGTATTTCTGCCGAGGCGTTGGCGGATGGTCGGCTCGTGCGGATTTGCGCATTGTTCAAAGACCGTTGCGACACCACGGTGGCCCTCGCCAACTGGGCCCAGGTCTTCTATGGGGATGTCACGCCCGTGGATGCCGAGCGCGCCCAGCACGTCACCGAAGCCATCTCTCCCGCGCTGGATGCGTTGGCTGACGTGTTATCCACCTGCGAATGGGACAAGGCATCCATTGCCGCCGCCTTCAAGCAAGTGCTGGCCAGCCAGGGTCTCAAGATGCCTCAGTTGGCCATGCCCGCGAGGGTGCTGACCGTGGGCACGGCTCACACGCCTTCGGTCGATGCAGTGCTGGAATTGGTGGGGCGTGAAAAAGTTGTAGCGCGTTTGCGAAACCGCTAAAAATCTGTCTATAATTCAAGGCTCAGATGATGACAAAAAACACAAAGTGTTTTGCGTCATTAAGTGGGGGTATAGCTCAGCTGGGAGAGCGCTTGCATGGCATGCAAGAGGTCATCGGTTCGATCCCGTTTACCTCCACCAAAATTTGATAACGGTTAGTT
>NZ_JALEGG010000120.1 GCF_022763525.1 Acidovorax sp. | reverse complement strand
GCCTGACAGCACCAGCGTGTCGCCCGCCGCCAGCTGGGCATCGTCCACGGCTGCGCTCAGGTGGCCGGTGCCGCGCCGCAGGTTGACGACCTGGACGCCCATGGCCGGCAGCGCCAGCTCGCCCAGGCTGCGGCCCAGCGCGGCGGCGCCTGCGGGCAGGTTGAGGGTGGCCAGGCGCTCCTGGTCGCGCTCGTGGGCGGTGTCGTCATCCGCGCCATGAAAGTAGCCCCGCAGCAGGTTGTAGCGGGCATCGCGCTGGTCTTGGACCAGTCGCAGCACGCGGCGCATGGGCACGCCCACCAGCGCCAGCGCGTGGCTGGCCAGCATCAGCGAGCCTTCGATGGCCTCGGGCACGACTTCGGTGGCGCCCGCCGTCTGCAGCTTGTCCAGGTACATGTCGTCCTGTGTGCGCACGATGACCGGCACCTGGGGCGCGTGGGAGCGGGCGTTGGCCAGCACCTTCAGCGCGGCGGGTACATCGATGTAGGTCACGGCCACGGCGCTCGCGCGCACCAGGCCCGCCGCCATCAGCGCCTGCAGCCGGGTGGCGTCGCCATACACCACCGAATCGCCGGCCGCGGCCGCCTGGCGCACGCGGTCGGGGTCCAGGTCGAGCGCCATGTACGGGATGCCCTCATGCTCCAGCATGCGTGCCAGGTTCTGGCCGCAACGGCCGTAGCCGCAGATGATCACGTGCTTGCTGGTGTTGATGGACTTGCGCGCGATGCTGGTCATCTGCAGCGACTGCTGCAGCCAGTCGCTGGCCACCAGCTTCATCACGATGCGATTGCTGGACAGGATAAGAAAGGGCGTGGCCAGCATCGACAGCACCATGGCCGCGAGGATCGGGTTCATGAGTGCGGGCTGCACCAGCCCGTTGCTCTGCGTGAGCGAGAGCAGCACAAAGCCGAACTCGCCCGCCTGCGCCAGATACAGCCCCGTGCGCAGCGCCACGCCGGTGGTGGCGCCCATGCCCCGGGCCAGCGCCAGGATGATGGTCAGCTTGAGAAGCAGCGGCACCGTGAGCAGCGCCAGCACCAGCGCCCAGCGGTCCACGAGGATGTGCCAATCCAGCATCATCCCGATGGTGATGAAGAACAGGCCCAGCAGCACGTCGTGGAACGGACGGATGTCCGTGCCCACCTGGTGGCGGTATTCCGTCTCGGACACCAGCACGCCAGCAATGAACGCACCCAACGCCAGGCTCAGCCCCGCCAGCTCGGTCAGCCAGGCCAGGCCCAGCGTGATCAGCAGCAGGTTGAGCATGAACAGCTCTTCGCTCTTGCGGCGCGCCACCAGCGTCAGCCACCAGCGCATCAGCCGTTGCCCACCGGTGAGCAGAATGCCCACGAGCGCAGCAGCCTTGATGAGGGCCCAGCCCAGGGAGGTCAGCAACTGGTCGGGTGACGAACCCAGCGCAGGGATCAGCACCAGGAGCGGCACCACGGCCAAGTCCTGGAACAGCAGAATGCCCATCACACGCCGGCCGTGCTCGCTCTCGAGCTCCGCGCGTTCGGACATGAGCTTGACCACGATGGCGGTGCTGCTCATGGCCATCACCCCCGAGAGCGCCAGCGCCGTCTGCCAGCCCACGTCCCACACCCCGCCTACCCAGCGGGCGAGCAGCAGCGCACAGCCCGTCACCACTGCCATCGTCAGCACCACCTGGAGCAGCCCCAGGCCGAACACCTGGCGCCGCATGGCGCGCAGCTTGGGCAGGCTGAATTCCAGCCCGATCGCGAACATCAGGAACACCACGCCGAACTCGCCCAGGTGCCGCACGGCGTCGGAGTTCTGTGTCAGCGCCAGCGCATGGGGGCCGATGAGGACCCCCGCGGCCAGGTAGCCGAGCATGGGGGGCAGCTTGAGGCTGCGGCAGACCACCACGCCCAGCACCGCGGCCAGCAGGTAGAGCAAGGTGAGAGCGAGGGAGGACATGGATCGATCCTATCCGAGCCTTGCCTTTTCGCAGGCCTCTTTTGTGCGCGGCAGATGGGCCACGCCACCATGCGGGCAAGGCCGGGACATGGTGGTCAGGGCTGGCACGGTCGATAGAATCCCCTGATGACTCCCGCCCCCGCCACGATGCCCACTTTCGACGCTGAACAGATCCTGCGCCTGGCCCGCGAGACCTTCGACATCGAGGCGGCCGCCGTGCTGGGCTTGAAATCCCGCGTCGGAGAGCCTTTCGTGCAGGCCGTGCAGGCCATGCTCTCGGTGCGTGGACGGGTGGTGGTGATGGGCATGGGCAAGAGCGGGCACGTCGGCCGCAAGATCGCCGCCACCCTCGCCTCCACCGGCACGCCCGCGATGTTCGTGCATCCCGCGGAGGCAAGCCATGGCGATCTGGGGATGATCAAGTCCATCGACATCGTGCTGGCCCTGTCCAACAGTGGTGAGGTGGACGAGGTCACCACGCTGCTGCCCGTCATCAAGCGGCTGGGCGCGCGGTTGATTGCGATGACGGGGCGGCCCCAGTCCACCCTGGCCACCCACGCCGACATCGTGCTGGACAGCGGCGTCGAGCGGGAGGCCTGCCCCTTGCAGTTGGCGCCCACGGCCAGCACCACCGCCCAGCTGGCCCTGGGTGACGCCCTGGCGGTGGCGCTGCTGGATGCCCGCGGCTTTCGCCCGGAAGACTTCGCCCGCTCGCACCCCGGCGGCGCCTTGGGCCGCAAGCTGCTGACCCACGTGAGCGATGTCATGCGCACCGGCGCCGAGATTCCGCGCGTGCCGCCCGATGCCTCCTTCAGCGACCTCATGCGCGAAATGAGCGCCAAGGGCCTGGGCGCCTCCACCGTCGTGGACAGCGCCGGGCAGGTGCTGGGCATCTTCACCGACGGCGACCTGCGCCGCCGCATCGAGGCGGGGGCCGACCTGCGCTCCGCCACCGCCCGCGAGGTCATGCACCCCAACCCCCGCCGGATCGCACCCGATGCGCTGGCCGTTGACGCGGCCGAAATGATGGAGGCCCACGCCATCACCAGCGTGCTGGTGGTCGACGCGGCAGGCGCGCTCACCGGCATCGTCCATATCGGCGATCTCATGCGGGCGAAGGTGATATGACCCCGCTGAGCCGCTGCGCGTCTTCCCCACGGGTGCGCGGGTCTGGGCCGTGCCTGTACCTTCATTGCTCCCTGACATGACCCAGCCTGTTCTGAATTTCGACCCCGAGCTGCTCCTGCGTGCCCAGCCGGTGCGCGTGGCCTTTTTCGACGTCGATGGCGTGCTGACGGACGGGGGCCTGTACATCAGCGAATCGGGCGAGACCCTCAAGCGCTTCAACACGCTGGACGGCCATGGGCTCAAGCTGCTGCAAAGGGCGGGTATCACCCCCGTGGTCATCACGGGCCGCGACTCGCTGCCCCTGCGGGTGCGGCTCAAGGCGTTGGGTGTGGAGCACGCCGTGTTCGGCACCGAAGACAAGCGCCCTGCCGCCGAGCAGATCCTGGCCACGCTGGGGCTGGATTGGACGCAGGCCGCGGCGATGGGCGACGACTGGCCTGACCTGCCGGTGCTGCGTCGCAGCGCCCTGGCTTGCGCCCCCGCCAATGCCCAGGCCGAGGTGCGCCACGCCGCCCACTTTGTCACGCAGGCGTGCGGAGGGCACGGCGCAGCGCGCGAGTTGTGCGACCTGCTGCTGGTGGCCACGGGCCGCTATGCCGCCCTGCTCGCGGAATACACCGCATGACCCATCCATACACCCGTCCCGATGCCCGCCTGGCCGCTGACCCTTTCGGCAGGAGACCAGCGCCGTGAAGCGCAGCGTGATCCATCAAGGCTGGGAGCAGCTGTCGCTCTACCTGCCCGTGGTGCTGATGGGCCTGTTGGCGCTGGGTACCTGGTGGCTGGTGCGCAATGCGCCCATGCCGCTGCTCCCGGCCACGGAGCGGCCGCCCTTGCACCAGCCGGACTACTTCATGAAGTCTTTTTCGGTCAAAAGCTTTGACGCCGCCGGTCGTCTGCAAAGCGAAGTGCAAGGCGACGAGGCGCGGCACTACCCGGATACCGACACGCTGGAGATCGACAAGGCACGCATGCGCTCGGTAGCGCCCACCGGCCGCCTCACCGTGGCCACGGCCGACCGGGCCCTGACCAACGCCGACGGGTCTGAAGTGCAGCTGTTCGGCAACGCCATCGTCACCCGCGAGCCGCTGCCCGCCAAGCCCGGCCAGCCTGCCCAGCCCCGGCTGGAGTTCCGCAGCGAATTCCTGCATGCCTACACCACCACCGAGCGCGTGCGCTCGGACAAGCCAGTGACGCTCACCCGCGGCAACGACCGTTTCACGGCCGACAGCATGGACTACGACAACCTGGACCAGGTCGTGCAGCTGCGCGGGCGGGTGCGGGGCATGCTCCTGCCCGGCACGCCAACCCCTTAGCGTTCGGAGCCCCCATGGCCGCACCCCTCGTCTTTATTACTGGCGCCTCCAGCGGCATCGGCCAGGCGTTGGCCCTGCGCTACCACCGCGCGGGCTATCGTCTGGCCTTGGTCGCGCGCCGTACGTCCGAGGTCAAAACATGGGCTGGCGCTCAGGGGATCAGCGCTGATAGCTATGAAATTTATAGTGCCGATGTGGCGATGATCGACAGCATCGTCGCCGCGGGCCGCGACTGCATTGCGCGCCAGGGGGTGCCCGACGTCGTGATTGCCAACGCCGGCATCAGCGTGGGCATGGACACGGCGGTGCACGAGGACCTGGATGTCATGGCACGTACCTTCGCCACCAACAACATCGGCGTGGCGGCTACGTTCCACCCCTTTGTGCAGCCCATGGCCCAGCGCGGCAGCGGCACGCTGGTGGGCATTGGCAGCGTGGCCGGCATCCGCGGCCTGCCGGGACATGGCGCGTACTGCGCCAGCAAGGCAGCCGTCATCAGCTACTGCGAAAGCCTGCGCGGCGAGATGCGCCCGCACGGCGTGCGCGTGGTCACCATATCGCCCGGCTACATCGACACCCCGCTGACCCGGCAGAACCGCTACGGCATGCCGTTCCTCATGCAGGCCGAAGACTTTGCCGACCGCGCCTACCGCGCCATCGCTGCGGGTGTGAGCTACCGCGTCATCCCCTGGCAGATGGGGGTGGTGGCCAAGCTGCTGCGCATGCTGCCCAATGCGCTGTTCGACAAGGTGCTCGCGGGCCGCCCCCGCAAACGGCGCCAGGGCGAGCAGTAGACGCTTGCCGCACTTGGCGGTAGCACCGCAGCAGCGGTTGCTGCGGGCATGAAAAAAGCCCCCGAAGGGGCTTGGGGTGCATGCGCAGACCGGGATGAAGGCCGGCTTCAGTAGCCGTTGCCGCCACCACCGTAGCCGCCGCCACCGCCGCTGCGGCCGCCACCATTGCGGGAGCCGGAACCATACGGGCTGCGGAAGCCGCCTTCGTTGCGGCCACCGCCACCGTAGCCGCCGCCACCCCCTTCGCGGCCGCCGCCATAACCACCGCCGCCGCCTTCACGGCCGCCACCGTAGCCACCGCCGCCACTGCGGCCACCGCCGCCGTAGCCGCCGCCACCACCACCATAGCCACCGCCGCCGAAACCGCCGCTGCGGGGTGGGCGGGGCTCCATCGGGCGCGCTTCATTGACCACGATGCTGCGGCCACCCAGGGGCTGGCCATTCATGCCGTTGATGGCGGCCTGGGCTTCTGCGTCGCTGCCCATCTCCACAAAGCCAAAGCCCTTGGAGCGACCGGTGTCGCGCTCCATCATCACCTTGGCGCTGGTGACAGCGCCGAACTGGCTGAACGCCTGTTCCAGATCGTTGTCGCGGACCGAGTACGGCAGGTTGCCGACGTACAGTTTGTTGCCCATCGAGGGACTCCTCAAAAACACATGGATAAAGCGATGGAGTCCCGAAAACGCAGCCAGCTAATCTCAATGACGCTCTCAGCGAAACTGACGGATCACCGCAAACTTGGAAAGCAGGCAAGGCCCGCCGAACCATTATGCGCCACACTTTTGTCGAAAAAGCAAGCGGCAAAAACCGACTTTGGCGAGGACATTCGAGCAGGCATGAAAAAAGGAGCCCGAGGGCTCCTTTGTCTTGGCCTCGGCAGCCGGCAAAGGCTGCCATGAGGACTTTTTAGTAGCTGCTGCGGCCGCCGCCGTAGCCACCACCGCCGCCGCTACGGCCACCGCCGTAACCGCCGCCACCGCCGCCGTAGCCGCCACCACCATTGCCGCCGCCGAAGCCACCGCTACGGGGAGCGCGGGGCTCCATGGGGCGGGCTTCGTTGACCACGAGGTCACGGCCGCCAAAGTTTTGGCCGTGCACGCCTTGGATGGCGGCCTGGGCTTCTGCATCGCTGCCCATTTCGACAAAGCCGAAACCCTTGGAACGGCCGGTGTCGCGCTCCATCATGACCTTGGCGCTGCCCACGGAGCCGAACTGGCTGAAGGTTTGTTCCAGATCTTGGTCACGGAAAGAATAGGGCAGGTTGCCCACGTAGAGTTTGTTGCCCATGAAGGACTCCTGAAAAAACATGAAAACGCGATGGAGCCCGACGCAATCAACAAACCTGTGACGACTTCAGAGACGCGAAACTGACCATTCACCGCTAAGCTAACTGCTCCTCTGCCAGCAGGGGAGCAAACCCATTATTAATCACTTTATGCAGCGTGTGGTGTTTATTTCTGGGTGAACCTGTCCATCCGGGTCAAATGTGTGGTCATTTCGGCGCGTTTGGCAGGGGTTTCTAGGGGAAACCCGCAGGAGCTGGATGGGCATTCCCACCAGCATGACCCCGCTGCGGGGGCAACCCGCAGGGGGCGGGAGCAGGTTAAAATGCGTAGGTCTTTGGGGAGTAGCCCGCCCGGCGTGCAACGCGCCGGGGGCATGCGTCAACAAACTTGGGCTCGGTGAGCCTATGGTGCATGCGGTTCTTGAGCTGGGCGAGACCATTGACTGCATGCCGATCCAAGGCCGGAGTCGGGGTGCAGTCAATGCGTTCTTGTCACTATCCGGCCGGATAGACCCCACATGGAACCGTTTTTCATCTCCACCGCCATCGTCGCGCTCGCTGAAATGGGCGACAAGACGCAGCTGCTCGCCCTCGTTCTTGCCGCGCGCTTTCGCAAGCCCTGGCCCATCGTGCTGGGCATCCTCGCCGCCACGCTGGTCAACCACGGCCTGGCCGGCGCCGTGGGCTCTTGGGTGACCACTTTCATCGGGCCGCAGGTGTTGCGCTGGATTTTGGGCGCGTCGTTCATCGCCATGGCCGTGTGGATGCTGATCCCCGACAAGCTCGACGAGGGTGAAGCCGATGGCTCGCCGCGCTGGGGCGTGTTCGGCACCACGCTGGTGGCTTTCTTCCTGGCCGAGATGGGCGACAAGACGCAGATCGCCACCGTCATGCTGGCCGCGCAGTACAACGCCTACCTGTGGGTGGTGGCTGGCACCACACTCGGGATGATGATCGCCAACGCGCCCGTCGTCTGGCTCGGCGAGCGCATCACGCGACGTGTGCCCATCCGCGCGGTCCACGTCGTGTCGGCCGTGATCTTCCTCGTGCTCGGGGGAGTGGCGATCTTCACCCCCGTGGGCAACTGAAAGTAGCGGACGGATGGACGAAGCGGCGGGCGCTTTGGTATATTTACCCAACGCGCCGATTTGCCACAGCTTGCGGGCGCTTTATAAATTCTGCTAAAGACCCGTCCGACCTCCCCACCCGGCCTCGTTTTTAGCGACGCCGGGTTTTTTATTGCCGCCGGGTCGCCCCCACGGCAACGAACGCAGCAGCCGCTGCCCCCGCAGCGGCGCCCGCGCAGGCAGTGGCAGGGGGCCTTCTTGTTGCTGCTCTTTATGTCGTTCATCGCCACGCCCCAGACCATGCACTTCCCGGATGCGCTGCCGCTGCAAAGCGGCGCGTCCATCCGCGACTACCACCTGGCCTACGAGACCTACGGCACGCTCAATGCCGACCGCTCGAACGCCGTGCTTGTGTGCCACGCCCTCAATGCCTCGCACCATGTCGCGGGCGTGTACGCCGGCCAGGACAAGAGCGAGGGCTGGTGGGACAACATGATCGGCCCCGGCAAGGCCGTGGACACCGACCGCTTCTTTGTGATCGGCGTGAACAATCTGGGCTCGTGCTTCGGCTCCACCGGCCCCATGCACACGCACCCCGACACGGGCGAGGTCTACGGCGCCGACTTCCCGGTGGTCACGGTGGAAGACTGGGTCAACGCCCAGGCCCGGCTGCTCGACCGCCTGGGCATTGCGCAACTGGCCGCCGTGCTGGGCGGCAGCCTGGGCGGCATGCAAGCCTTGAGCTGGACGCTGCAGTACCCCGAGCGCATGCGCCACGCGGTGGTCGTGGCCAGCGCGCCCAACCTCACTGCAGAGAACATCGCCTTCAACGAAGTGGCCCGCCGCGCCATCGTGACCGACCCGGACTTCCACGGCGGGCACTTCTACCGCCACGGCGTGATTCCCAAGCGCGGCCTGCGCATCGCCCGCATGATCGGCCACATCACGTACCTCAGCGACGATGTGATGAACGAGAAGTTCGGCAGGCAACTGCGCGAGGGCCTGGAGCTGAAATACAGCACGCAGGACATCGAGTTTCAAATTGAAAGCTACCTGCGCTACCAGGGTGACAAGTTCAGCGACTACTTCGACGCCAACACCTATTTGCTGATCACCCGCGCGCTCGACTACTTCGACCCCGCGCGCGCGCACGGCGGCAACCTCACGCGCGCGCTGGCGCGGGCGCAGGCCAAGTTCCTGCTCGTGAGCTTCACCACCGACTGGCGCTTCTCGCCCCAGCGCAGCCGCGAGATCGTCAAGGCCCTGCTCGACAACCGCCGCCGCGTGAGCTACGCAGAGATCGACGCACCGCATGGGCATGATGCCTTTTTGCTTGACGACGCCCGCTACATGAGCGTGATGCGCTCTTATTTCGATAGCATTGCCAAGGAGCTTGCCGTATGACCGAGAAGAACACCATGCAGGCGCTGGCACGACTGGTGCCCCCCGGCTCGCGGGTGCTCGACCTGGGCTGCGGCAACGGCGCCATGCTCGACTACCTGCAGCGTGAACGCGGCTGCAGCGGTTACGGCGTGGAGATTGACGATGCCAACGTGCTGGCCTGCGTGCAGCGCGGGGTGGATGTGATCCAACTCAACCTGGACGAAGGCCTCGCGATGTTCGGCGACAACAGCTTTGACGTGGTGCTGCAGATCGACACCCTGCAGCACCTGCGCAATGCCGAAACCATGCTGCGCGAGACTGCCCGCGTCGGCCGCACGGGCGTGGTGGCGTTCCCCAACTTTGCGCACTGGCCCAACCGTCTTTCCATCCTGCGCGGGCGCATGCCCGTCACGCGCCGCCTGCCCTACCAGTGGTATGACACGCCCAACATCCGCGTGGGCACGTACAAGGATTTCGAGGTGCTGGCCACCAAGAACGACCTGCGCATCCTGGATTCGTTCGGGCTGCAGGACGGGGAGGAAGTGCGCTGGTTACCGAATGCGCGCGCAGGCACGGCCGTCTTCCACTTCGAACATGCGTAGGCACAGCACAACCCGCTGAGTCACTCTGGGGTCATGCGCTTGCGTACGCCATGCGCGCGTCACGCAACCGGGTTATGGTGATTGGGTAGCAACCCCGCCGCCCGGAGAACCCATGCGCTTTGCCTCTCTGAACATCCTCGTCGCAACCGTTTTGGCCACCGGGGGGCTCGGCGCCATGGCCCAGCAGGCCTGGCCGCCCACCCCCACCGTCATCGCCCACCGGGGCGCTTCGGCACTCCGGCCCGAGCACACGCTGGCCGCCTACCAGAAGGCCATCGACGATGGCGCCGACATCATCGAGCCCGACCTCGTGATCACCCGGGACGGCGTGCTGGTCGCGCGGCACGAGAACGCCATCGCCATCGTGGGCGCCGACGGCGCCATCAAGGAAGCCACCACCGACGTGGCCGACCGCCCCGAGTTCGCAGCGCGCAAAACCACCAAGACCATCGACGGCCAGGCCATCACCGGCTGGTTCACCGAGGACTTCACGCTGACCGAACTCAAAACCCTGCGCGCCCGCGAGCGCATCCCCGCGCAGCGCCCGGCCAATGTGGCCTACAACGGCCAGTTCGAGGTGCCCACGCTGCAGGAGGTGATCGACCTGGCCAAGGCCGCCAGTGCCAAGACCGGCCGCGTGATCGGCATCTACCCCGAAACCAAGCACCCCACCTATTTCCAGTCCATCGGCCTGCCGCTGGAGGCGCCGCTGCTGTCCGTGCTGGAGAAGAACGGCTGGAACCACCGGGACGCACCGATATTCGTGCAATCCTTCGAAGTCGCCAACCTGCAGGCGATTCGCAAGCTGAGCACCGTGCGCCTCGTGCAACTGGTGGCGCCTTCGGGCCGGCCGTACGACTTCGTGGCCCAGGGTGCGGCCGAGGCGCGCAGTTATGCCGACCTGATCACGCCCGAGGGCCTGAAGCAGGTCGCCACCTATGCCCACGCCATCGGCCCTTTCAAGACGCTGGTGGTGCCTGTGAAAGACGGTGCGCCCGGCGAGCCCACGGGCCTGGTGCAACGTGCCCATGCCGCGGGTCTGGCGGTGCACATCTGGACCTTGCGGCCCGAAAACGCCTTTTTGCCCGCAAGCCTGAAAAAAGCCCCCGCCACCGATGCCACCCTGCGCGGCGACAGCGTGGCCGAGATCTTGGCCTACCTGCGCGCGGGCGTGGACGGCTTCTTCACCGACGACCCGGCTGTGGGCCGTGCGGCGGTGGCGGCGTTCAGGGCGCAGGCCGCGCAGGGCGCGCCGGGCGCGAAGCAGCCGTAGGTGCCTGCGCGGCGGATGCGCCCGCGTTGCGTATCTTCTTCTGCCCCTGGCGCTGGCCCAGCGCGCGTGCCTGCGCCACCCACCCCGCGAGCCGCGCCGGGCTGGCCGAGCGCACCGGGCCAAAGCTGTGCACCTTCACGGGCCGGATGCCGCAGAACTCCAGGATCGCCTTCTTCATCTGGTGGTGGCCGGGCATGCGCGTCACCCAGCGGAAGTACCACGGGGGAGAGTCCATGGTCACCAGCAGCTCGGCCGAGCGGCCCGCCAGCAATCGGTCCCACCAGGGCGAGTCCTTCCGGTACTTGAAAGCGTAGCCGGGCAGGAAAACGCGGTCGATGAAGCCCTTGAGCAACGCCGGCATGGCACCCCACCAGATGGGATACACCCACACCAGGTGGCGCGCCCAGGCGATGTCGGCCTGGGCGGCCTCCAGGTCCGGCTCCAGCGGCTGCGCTGCGTGGTAGCCCTGGAGCGTCGGGTTGAAGGCGAGCTGCCCCACGTTCAGGCACCGCACCTGTGCGCCCGCCTCACGGGCGCCGTCGGCGTAGGCCCTGGCCATGCTCGCGCACAGGCTGTCGGACTGGGGATGGCCCAGGATGACCAGGACCTTGTTTTCGCTGTCGTGTTGTTCCGCCACAGGGAATCTCCTTCAAGGGTTGGATGACGCCATCGTCACCCTGACCCATGGGGCAGAGTCAAGCAGCGAGGTCAACAGTGGTGGATTTCGGCGCTGCCGCCGGCTGCGCGCAGGCGGTGGACGTCACGGGCACGGCCAGCGTCTCGCAGGTGTGCAACTCGTGCTGCAGCCGCGCCAGCTCGCCGTCCAGCGCGGTCAGGCGCGCCAGTTCCTGCGCCACCGCGGCGCGCCGTGCGGCTACCAGCGCGGCCACACGCTCCCATCCCGGGCCGGTGTCCATGTGGGGCAACTCCGTGAGCTCCGACAGCCGGAACCCCAGCCCCTGGGCCTGGCGCACGAGCAGCACGCGCGCGGCATCGGCCTCGCCATAGTGGCGGTAGCTGCCCCGCCGCGCGACGGCGCCCAGCAGGCCGCGCGACTCATACAGCCGGATCGCCTTGGGCGTGGTGCCGGTGCGTTGGGCCAGTTCTCCGATGCGCATGGGAAGAGCTCCGTGGGTGGTTTGTTATCAAAATGATAGCTGTTGGCGCCTGTCAAACAAGCGCTGGAGGCCGATTTGGACCGAAATCGTGCGCACACACTGCAGTTTGCGGCAAGGGAGCGTTGGTTTATGCTGATCCGATGCGCATCCCCTTCCTGTGCACGCCGTGAACGCACACGTCCCCACCATGCTGGCGATGATCATCGCCAGTTCGCTGATGATGGCGGCTTCCATGGCCATCGTAGGCTGGGGGCGCAGGCGCGACGGCCTGGGGCACTGGGCCGCGGCCCTGATGGTCAACGCGATCGGCCACCTGCTGATCATGCTGCGGGGCCTGGCGCCGGACATCCTTTCGGTGGTGCTTGGCAATGTGCTGCTGGCGTGCGTGTTCGTCGGGATGATTGCAGCGATCTACCAGTTCCAGGGCCGCCCTGCGCCCTGGCTGCTCCTGCTGGCCGCGCCGGTGATGGTGGCGGTGTTCGTCAGCATGTTCATGGACAACTTCCCGGCCCGGGCGGGTTTCGTGGGGCTCGTGATCGGGCTGCAGGCGATCTGGGCGCTGGCAGCCACGCTGGAGCGCCGCCATGCCACCGTGGGCCGCGGCCAGTGGCTGCTGGTGGCGGGGCTGGCGCTGGAGGCCCTGGTGCTGGGCGGGCGCTCGGTGCTCACCGTCGCATTGCCCGATTCCGCCACCAGCATCCTGCAGGGCAGCGTGTTGCAGACCGTGACCTTCATGGCCACCTTCTCCGTGGTGCTGGTCAGCTCGGTGGGGTTCGTCTTCATGTCGCGCGACCGCAGCGACGAGAGCAACCGCATCATGGCGGCGCTGGACCCGCTCACCGGGGTGGCCAACCGCCGATCGCTGATCTCTGCCCTGGACCGGGATGTCTCCCGCGCCATCCGGACGCACCAGCCGATCGCGCTCATGATGGTGGACATCGACCATTTCAAGCACGTCAATGACCGCTATGGCCACCCGGCGGGCGATGAGGTGCTGTGCAGCGTCGTGTCCGTGCTGCGCCAGCGCGTGCGCGCGCAGGACCTGGTGGGCCGCTACGGCGGCGAGGAATTCATGGTGCTGCTGCCCGACACCGACCTGGTCGGCGCGGAGCAGCTGGCGCGCGAGCTGTGCAAGGCGGTGGAGGAGTCGCGCTGCCTGGCGCAGGGGGCGGGGCCCGAAGGTGTCGAGGTCACGGTGAGCATCGGTGTCTTCGGCGGTCATCTCGAGTCCGGCGACAGCTGGGACATGCTCATCGCCGCCGCCGACCGAGCGCTCTACGAGGCCAAGAACAACGGCCGCAACCGCGTGGAAGTGGCCACCAGCCTGCGCCGCCCCGGTGCCCCTCTGGCGGGGCAGGACGCGCTCTAAAAAGGGACTCTCAGCACGTCTCAGTGCTGATGCCCGTGCGCACCGTGCACGTGGCGATGGGCAATTTCTTCCGCGCTCGCGGCGCGCACGGCCGTGACCTTGCAGCTGAATTTCAGCGCCTGGCCCGCCAGCGGGTGGTTGCCGTCCAGGTGCACTTCGGGGCCCTTGATCTTGACCACGTTGAACACGGCGGGCTGGCCGTCGTCGCCCACGCCCTGCAGCTGGCCGCCCACCTTCACGCCCGGCGGGAACTCGCTCTTGGGGATGGTGCGCACCAGGCTTTCGTCGCGCGCGCCAAACGCGTCTTCCACGGCCAGGTCGATGGCCGTGCTGAAGCCGACAGCCTGGCCTTCCAGGGCGGCCTCTACCTTCGGGAAGATGTTGTCATAGCCGCCGTGCAGGTAGGCGAGGCTGCCCGCGTCCAGCGGCTTGCCTTGCGGAGTGGTGACCTTGTAGGTGATGGTGACGGCGGAGTCTTTGGTGATGGTGGCCATGGGGTCTTCCTTGCGCTTGCGGATACGGAAAGGGCCGGCGCCCGCCGCGCGGCATGGCTGCCGTGCGGGGCGCAGGTCAAACCGCGCATTGTCCATGAGCTGCCGGGCCGGGTTGCCGAATCTGGAATACTTGCGCCCTGTTGAACCGGCGACGCGCCGCCAACCTGGGCAGGGGCTGATGTGGCGGTCCCCCTGCACAAGCTGGATTGCGCCACCCCGCCCGAAGCCCACCCAGAAAGAGACGATCCGCACCATGAGCATCTTCGACCGGCTTTTGAGCAGCGTGCGCAAGCCGACGGGGCGCGCCGACGCCACTCCCGCCCAGCCCGGTGCGCCGGTGGAGCGGCGCCAGCGCAAGCGCGTCAACGCCCGCCGGGGCACCCGGGTGCTGATCATCGACGACTCCCCGACCGTCGTGGCCGTGCTGCGCAAGACACTGCGCTCTGCAGGCTACGAAACCCGCGAGGCCCTGGACGCCGAGCACGGCCTGGCCCTGCTGGCCCAAGACCCGCCGGAACTGATCTTCTTGGACATCATCCTGCCGGGCATGAATGGGTTCAATGCGCTGCGTGCGATCCGCAAGACGCCCGCCTGGCAGCACATTCCCGTCATCATGATCAGCGGCAACGAGCATGCCACCGAGCAGTTCTATGCCAACCGCATCGGCGCGGACGATTTCATGAAGAAGCCGTTCTCGCGCCATGAGATCTTCGCGCGCATCGAGACGATGCTCGATGCCGAACTCGTGCCCCGGCGCAAGGGCGACGCGGCGGCTGCAGCCGCCGTGGCCGCCGATCCCGCCTGACGGCCTACGCTCCGGCGGTGGCCGCCTCGGGGCTTTCTTCGTCAGACTGGCCCGGATAGCGCGCAAACCGCCGCGCCTCGGTGCCGTGCACCGGGTCCTGCTGGGGCCAAGGCCACCCGCCGAATTGGGTGCGGCGGTAGTCGTTCATGGCCTGCATGATCTCGGCCTGCGTGTTCATCACAAACGGGCCGTACTGCGCCACGGGCTCGCCGATGGGCCGCCCTTGCAGCACCAGGCATTCCACAGTGGTGGTGCCGGTGTTGGTCAGCAGCCAGTCCTCGGTGGCGCGCACCTGCAGCGCGGCGTGGCGGTCCACGTCCTGGGGGCCCACGCGCAGGCTGTCGCCCACGAAGAAATACAGCATGCGCTGCGTGCCGTCGCCCTGCGCGGCGGGCAGGGTCCACTCGGCGCCGGGGTCCAGGCGCAGCGTCCAGATGGCCACATCGCCCTCGGGCTGCGAGGCCCACGATTCGGGCGGCGGCGACAGCGGGTCGGGTGCGCCGGGCAGCGCACCGGCCACCACGGTGACGGTGGTGGCGCGGCCCGCGGCGTCGTGGTGCACCAGGCGCGGAATGCGCTCGTTCCACAGCATGGTGAAGTGCGGCGCCACCATCTTGCTCTTGGCAGGCAGGTTCAGCCAGATCTGGAAGAGCTCCAGCGGGTTGGGCTCATTCGCGTTCAGCAAGGGGAACATTTCGGAGTGCACGATGCCCCGGCCGGCTGTGACCCACTGCACATCGCCGCCGCCAAAGCGTGCAGCCGCGCCCAGCGAGTCCGAATGGTCGATGAGGCCCTTGCGCACGAGCGTCACGGTTTCAAAGCCGCGGTGCGGGTGGCCGGGGAAGCCCGGCACGGCGTCGCCGTGGTACATGCTCCAGCCGTCCTTGCCGCTGAAGTCGCTCCCGATCTGGCGGCCCTCCAGCGGCACGGCGGGCGCGAAGGCGCCGTTGCCGGCGGGGTAGGCATCGTCGTGGTGTGCGCAGAACAGGAACGGGTCCAGCGTGGGCCATTGCGGGCCCAGCAGCTGGGCGCGGACGATGGGGGTGGCGGCAGGGGCAGGTGAAGACATCAGGGGCTCCTTGGGTGGGCGCCGTCACCATCGGACGGCGAGCCTGTCGAATATGGAGCCAATGGTGCCTGAGCAGAAGTGCGGCCGGTGGAACAATGCGGTGCACCGCACAGGACAATCGCCCTGTGCTTGGGGAGTGCTGATCCCAGAATCCAAACCAGATGGGCCGCAAAGGCGCTTGAATCAAGCGCCATAAGCTATTAAAAAAATAGCTTTAAGCCGCCTTGCGGCGGTAGGTGGCCTGCATGATCTGGTTCCAGCTGCCGTCCGGCTGCTGGCCGAAGGAGGTCAGGGTGCGCTCGTTGGGGCCCACGAGGGTGATCACGTCGCGGTAGCGTGCGGTCTTGCCGTCGCCCTTGAAGCTGGGGCCTTCGGTTTCCAGCGTGAGCACCTTCTGGTCGGCATCCAGCGTGCCGCGGTAGACCCACATGTGGGTCATCATCGACCCCACCCAGGTGCCCAGGAACGCGTTTTTCTCCGGGTCGTAGCCCAAGGTCATCTGCATGCGGGCCTCTCCGCCGCCGGGCATGGTGCCCGTGCCTTCGAGGATCACCCACAGGTCGCCCAACGCGCGGACGTGCTCTGCGCCCACGGATTGCTCGGCCGGCTGGCCGGGCTGGGGGTCGCATTCAGAGGTGCTGGTCCAGTCGCCGAGCAGCTGCTGCAGCCAGCGGTGCATGGCATGGGGTTCGGGATTCATCATGTCAGTCTCCTTGAGTAGGGATGTGGGAGGGGCGCCATTCCGCCGCTCAATCGCGGTCTGGCGCTCCGAGGGGGAAGTAGTGGCGGTAAGGGCGTCCACCCTCCACGGCGCGTGCGAACGAGGGGCGCGCCAGCAACCGCGCCCGGTAGGCGCGCAGTTGCGGGTAGTCGGCAGCGATGGGGTGCGTCCAGTCGGCATAGAACAGCGCGGGCGCGGCGGCGCAATCGGCCAGGGTGAAGCGGTCGAGCGCGGCCCAGGTGCGGCCGGCCCATTCGCCCTCCAGCCAGGCATAGGCGGTCTCCAGCTTCTGTGTGGCCCAGGCCACGCCCTCTGCCCGCCGCTCCGCATTGCCGGTCAGTGCGGCGTTCACCGCGTGCTGCACGGGCGCCATCACATGCAGGTCGAAGAAGCGGTCCATGAACCGCACCTCCAGCGCCGCGGCAGGGTCCGGCGGTATCAGCTGCACGGGCCCCGGGTGCGCCAGCTGCAGGTGCTCGATCACGATGCTGCTCTCCACCACCGTGCGGCCACCGTCGACGAGAACCGGAAACTTGGCCAGGGGCCAGCGCCGCCGCCACTCGGCCGCGTGGTCGCCGGGCGCGCCGGGGTCGAGGTTGCGCAGCTCATACGGCGTGGCGTTTTCATGCAGCGCCGTCAGCACCTTCTGGGTGTAGGACGAGAAGGGGTGGCCATAGAGGGCAAGCATGGGCTTCATTCCGGCGCCACCACCATCCACGACACGCCAAAGCGGTCGGCCGCCATGCCAAAGGCCTGCGAGAAGAAAGTCTTGGTCAGGGGCATCTGTACCTGGCCGCCTTCGGCCAGCGCATCGAACAGGCGACGGGCCTCGTCGGCACTGGCAGGGCTCAACGCCAGCGAGATGCCTTCGAACTTGGCTTTGCCCGAGCCCATGCCGTCCGACGCCATCAGCGTGGTGTCGCCCACCGAGAACTCGGCGTGCATCACCATCTCGGGCGTGGGGCCGGCGCCGCTGCCATCGGCGCAACCCGGCGCGCTGGCGGGGTCGGGGTTGTCCTTGTAGCGCATGAGGACCTTGACTTGGGCGCCCAGCGCGCGGCGGTAGAAGTCCAGCGCTTCTTCACAGCGGCCTTCGAACATCAGGTAGGGCTCGACTTTCATGGTGTCTCCTGGAAAGGGTTCGTGAAAAAAAGGGTGTCGCATGCAATTGTGAACACCGTCCACAAACCATAGCAAAGATAATGGACGCTGTCCACATCCCCAAAAAAATGAGCGTAACGACCCGCAACACGCCCCCGCCGCCGTCCCCCGTCCCCACGGCTGCGCGCAGCACCTACCGCCACGGCGACCTGCGCCGTGCCTTGCTGGACGCCGGTATCGAACTGGCGCGCCAGGGCGGCCCCGACGCCGTGGTGCTGCGCGAGGCCACGCGCCGCGCGGGCGTGGCGCCCAACGCGGCCTACCGCCACTTCGCCAACCGGGACGATCTGCTGGGTGCCGTGCGCGCCGCTGCCGTGGCTGCCGCCGCCCACTTCATGGAGGCCGAGCTGGCCCAGGTGCCCGCCACCGGCACCGCCGCGCAGCAGGCCCACGCCAAGGTGCGCGCCGTGGGCGCGGGCTACCTGCGGTTTGCGCAGGCCGAAACGGGGCTGTTCCGCACCGCCTTTGGCGGCCGCTTTGCGGTGCAGCAGAACCCCGACCCCGCCATGGGCGGGGCCACGGGGCTCAACCCTTTTGAGCACCTGAGCGTGGCGCTGGATGATCTGGTGGCCGCCGGCGCCCTGCCCGCAGAGCGCCGCATGGGTGCGGAGTACCTGGCCTGGTCGACCGTGCACGGCATGGCGCTGCTGGCCATCGACGGCCCGCTGCGCGGCACGCCAGCGGCGATGCTGGATGCGCTGGGCCAGCGGCTGCTGGACATGGTGGAGCGGGGGATCTAAGAGCCTGTTCACGATCCCCAGGTGATCGTCAGCAGGCGTTAACCCGCTTCGGATGGCAGGTGCAATCGCCGCGCCGCCACAGGCCCGCTAGGTGCGCCCCGTGCACGGCCTGGCGCCACGCCCATTGCGCGTACACCACCGTGCGCGGGCCGAAAAAGCCACTCAGCAGCACGCTGGAGGTGTGGTTCGCCACCTCATGCCACCAGCGCGCGGGCACATAGATCACATCCCCCGGCTCCAGATCCACCATCCAGGCATCGCCTACAGCCACCCCGCGTTCCGCCACGGCATCCGCATTCAGCGACGCCAAGGCGGCCCAGCGGTCATGCTTGGCGGCAACCGCGCCCAGCCGCTCCACCACTCCGGGGCGCAGCAGATAAAAGCGCTTACGCCCCACCAGCTGCACGGCGAGGTTGTCGAGGTAGTCGTGGTGCAGGCCCGTTCGCGCCCCTGCAGGGCCGATCCAGGTCTGGGCATCGTGCAGCGCGCCGGGCGGAAACAGCTCTTGCGGGCGCACATCGGCGCGCAGCGCGGCAAAGGTGCCCAGCAGGTCGAATTCCTTGAGGTACAGCGGTGCCGCGCCCGGGGTGGCGGGCCCGTGCAAGGACCGCAGATAAGCCCCCAGGGTGGAAGCCTGAAACACGGTGGCATCCAACTCGCGGTTGCCTTGCACCAGCCGCACGGGAAGATCGGGGGCCAGCGCCTCCAGCCGCTCCCACGACCATTGCGCCACCGCCGGCCAATGGGCGGCGCGTTGACGAAACACACAGGGCTCCCCGCGTCGGAGGGCGTCGATCACGGAGCCCGTCTGCACCGCCAACGGCTCCCACGGGCCTGCCGGGCAGGCCATCACAGCATCCTGGCCAGGCATCGCTCCATGCCCCGCAACCAGGGCAAGGGCATGTGGCGCCACAGCGGCGCCAGGGACGACAACGGAATGCGTCCTCGCAACACCACCCCGTAGTCCAGCGATTCGGGGTGGGGAAAGTAGTCCGCCCTGCAGGCCACGATGGTCTTGAAGCCCTTTTTCCAGTAGTAGCGCAGCTGCGGGTCCAGCGGCGCACCGCGGTGCGTGGCGTAGACGTACGACTCCACGGGCGCGTGCGGTTCCATCTGGCGCCAGCGGGCGAGGCCCGGCACCGGCGAGCCCAGGTAGACCTGGCGCCATCCGGCCTTCAGCGCGCGCGGAAAGAAAAACGCAAAGATCGCCTCCACCCCCTGCGGGCTGATACTGCTCAGGCTGATGCCGAACAGGTCGCGGCTGGGTTGCGAGCCGCCCTGGCCGCCAATCTCCGCGCAATCGGCCCAGGTGCGGGCGCGCTGCAGCTGCTCCTCGGAAATGGGCTTGAGGAACAGCGAAGCCAGTGCCTCGCCGGTGTCGGGGCAGAACGCTCCCATGCACAACCGGGGGTGGGCCGCCATGCGCTGCGCCATGGCCTCGGCGCTGGCGGCCTGGCCGTCGTTCCACTTCTTGTGCTCCAGCACCAGCAAGCGGGGAATGTCCTGGGCCTGCAGCAGGCGTACCTGGATGCCAGCCACATCTGCCCGCAGGTCCGCATGCGCTGGCGGTGCCAGGCGGCCCAGGGGCAAGCCATAGCCCAGCCACCCCACGGCCATGCGGGCCAGGCCCGCGCCGTGCCGAAGCCCGAAGTCCGCCACGGACCGTACCCCTGCGAGCCAGCCCAGCCGACCCTGCGCGCGGTCGGTCCGGAAAAAGTCCCAGGTGTGGCACGCCACATCCCTCAGCAGGATCAGGGACGCCAGCACATACAGCCCCAGCCGGCGCCCGTAGCTCACCTGCCCCACCTCACGGAGCAGGCGCAACGCCACGCCGTGGTGCGCCACCTCTTCCTCGCAATGCCAACGCCACAGGTTGGACTGACGGGACGCGTCGTGAACCAGCCAGCCCCCGCCCCGCAGCGCCTGGCGGGAGACCAGCGCTGTCAGATATTCCAGCGCCGCCGCCAAGGCCAGCCGCTCCCTCCAGTCCAGCGCCTGCTCCAGGCCTTGCACGGCGCCTTCCATGCGAGCCTCCAAAGCCACGGCGTTGTAGCCCTGGCGGGCCAACTGCGCGTTGTACAAGCGATGCGCACGCTGGTGGGCTCGTTCCTCTCGCACGAACTGCGCCACCTCCGCCTTCAAAGGCGCCCCTTCGGGCAAGTGCGCGGCGGCGCCTTCCATCGCCCGGATCACAAACTGCTCCCCGGAGGGCAGCAGCAACGAAAACGCATTGAACAAATACGAACGAAAAGGGGTCCGGTTCCAAAACCGCTCAGGTTCCCCCGGCGCCACCACCACTGTTTGCATCACCGCAGGCCATTGATCAAAGGCTGCCGAAGGTAGGGGGGTTGCGTGTCGCGAATGTGACACCATCACCGAAGAACGCGGGCCGTGTGGCGCGCGGATGACGCACAGCGTCGGGAGACCTCCGGGGGGCGCTTTCAGGTCATATTGGCCGCCAGCGCTGGTCCACAAAGCGCTACCAGCTATGAAAATGGAAGCGGCGGTGTTCCCTTCAGGGATAGGTCAAACCGTACAAGCGTGCCGTGGCCCGCATGCGCTCCACCAGCGCGCGGCGCAACGCGACAGGCCGCAGCACCTCCACCTGGGGAGACAGCCGCATGAGTTGCCCGCAAGCATGTTCCACCGATTCGATGGGAATGGTGACGGGCACGCGCCCGTCCTTGCGGCGCGATGGCGGGGCGGCAGCCACCGCGCGCCCCACGGCACTGCTGAGCGCCCGCAGGCCCTGAAGCCCTGCGGGCGTGGCCAGCAACGCGGCCTCGCCGGTGTAGATCCCAGATTCAAAGCGCTGAATCGACTGCGCCCAATAACCGGCCAAGTCAAACCGCGCGGGGCGGCGCACCGGCGTGGCCAGCGGCGCGGCTGCAAGGATGTTCGACACCCGGTAGGTGCGCGCTTCGCGCCCTGCGCCACTCGCCACTTCAGCGGGCGCCGCCACCAGGTACCAGACCCCCGCCTTGAGCACCAGGCCCAGCGGGCTCACCGTGCGCTCCACGGTGTCTTTCCAGCTCTCGTAGCGCATGCGGATCTGGTGGCCGCTCCACACGGCGGCCGCCACGGTGGCCAGATGGGGCGTGGGCTCGCTTTCGCGGTACCAGTCCACCGGGTCCAGGTGCAGGCGCGCGCTCACGCGCTGGGCATCCTCGCGCCACGCTGCGGGCAGCGCAGCCAGCAGTTTCAGGCGCGCACCCTCCACGTCGCCGCCCAGGCCCAGGTCCTGCGCGGGGCCGGGCAGGCCGCTCAGGAACACGGCCTGGGCCTCCGAGGGGGTGAGGCCGGTGAGCGTGGTCTTCCAGCCGGGCAGCAGCGCAAAACCGCCGTGGCGGCCGCGCTCGGCATAGATGGGAACGCCGGCGGCGCTGAGCTGGTCCACGTCGCGGTAGAGCGTGCGCACCGAGACTTCCAGGGCATCGGCCAGCGCTTGCGCGCTCATCCGGCCCCGGGTCTCGAGCAGCATCTGGAGCGAAAGCAGGCGGCTGGCGCGCATGGTGGCGGCGGGTGGTTTGGGGGGGCGCACGGAGGCGATGGCAAAAGATACTCCAAATACCTGCCATGCCTTGGCAGGTATTGCAGCGCAGACTGCGGGCATGACGGTGTTTTCCGTGTCCCACTTGAGAAATCCCATGCAAGAACCCTCTGCCTTGGCATCGCCACCATGCGAAGACTGCGCCGTGGTCGAACTGCGCCAGTACACGCTGCACCCGCACCAGCGGGAGGTGCTGATCGACCTGTTCGACCGTGAGTTCGTGGAAACCCAGGAGGCGCACGGCATGCGCGTGCTGGGGCAGTTCCGCGACCTCGATCGTCCCGATTTCTTCGTGTGGCTGCGCGGCTTCGCCGACATGCCCGCTCGCCACCGCGCGCTGGACGGCTTCTATGGCGGACCCACCTGGGCCGCGCACCGCAACGCGGCCAACGCCACGATGATCGATTCGGACAACGTGCTGCTGCTGCGTCCGGCATGGCCCGGTGCGACCGCTGCGCTGCCCCAGCATCCACGCCCCGCTTCGGGTGCCACCGGGCCGGCCCCCGGCATGCTGGCCGCCACCGTATTCCACCTGCGCGAGCCGGCCCCGTCCGCGCTCATGGACTTCTGCCGCGACCACCTGACCGCCGCGCTGCAGCGTGGCGGCGCCCACCGTGTGGGCTGGCTGTGCACCGAGGCCAGCGCCAATACTTTTGTGCGCCTGCCGGTGCGCGAAGGCGAGCACGTGCTGCTGGCCCTGGCACTGTATGGCGAGGAGGTCCCGTTGGAGGCCCTGGCGGCCAGCGCTGCCGGGTTGTGCGGCGCTGCGCCGGCCCTTGCCGAGGCGCTGGCCCGCGAGCCCGAAATCCTGCGCCTGCAGCCCACCGCCCGCTCGGCCCTCCATGGCTGATAAGCCGCACATGACCTCGCCCAACGACCCGCCTGGGCTGCCGGCCCCGCGGCTGGAAACGCCCGTGTCGCCGCTGCTGCTGTATGGCGCCGTGGACTCGGGCCATTCGTACAAGGTCCGCCTGCTGCTCTTGCTCACGCGCACGCCGCACCGCTACCAGCGCATTGCGCTCGACGTACCCCGGGCCGACCGTCCCGCCGCTTTCGTGGCGGCCAGCCGGTATGGCGAGGTGCCCGTGCTCGTGGAGGGGGACGTGGCTTGGTGCCAGTCCGACGCCATCCTGCTGCACCTGGCACTGCGCACGGGCGCTTTCGGCGGGCTCCCGGGGGAACACGGCGCCATCGTGCAATGGCTGTTCTGGGAGGCCAACCGCATTGGCTTCAGCGTGCCCAACCTGCGCTTTGCGCGGCGCTGGGCACCTCAGCCAGCGCAGGTGATGGCTTACTTGCGGGACCGTGCCGAGGCGGACCTGCAGACGCTGGATGCCACGTTGGCGCGCAACGAATTCCTGGTGCCCTCCGGGCCGACCGTCGCCGACCTGGCGTGCTCGGCTTATCTCTTCTGGCTTGACCAGGCCGGCTTTGCGCCCACTGCTTACCAGGAGGTCGCGCGCTGGCTGAACGCCCTGCGTGCCCTGCCGGGCTGGACGCATCCCGACGAGGCACTTTGACCTTCACACCCCGTTTCTTCCACCCTCAACGCCATCACCATGACCTCTGCCGCCACCCCTACCCCTTCCGCCGATCCGTGCGACACCCGCTGCGCGGGCGCCCGCGACTTCGACTTCCTTCTGGGCCCCTGGGCCATCCGCAACACCCGGCTGGTGCGGCGCCTGGCCGGCTGCACCGAGTGGGAGACTTTCGACGCCACGGGCCACGCGCGGCTGTTACCCGGTGGCATTGGCAACTACGACGACTTCGTGCCTGCCGCGTGGAAGCCGGGTTACGTGGGCATGTCGCTGCGCGTGTTCAGCCCGGTCTCGCGGCAGTGGAGCATCTACTGGCTGGACAACGCCACCGGTGGCGTGGATGCCGCCACCGGCCTGCTGCATCCGCCCGTGGTGGGCGGCTTTGTGGACGGCAAGGGCCTCTTCAACGGCCAGGATGTGCTGGACGGCCGGCCCATCCAGGTGCAGTTCGAATGGTCACGCATGCACACCGGCACGCCGCGCTGGCAGCAGTCGTTCTCGGCCGACGGAGGCCGCACCTGGGAGATGAATTGGGTGATGGAGTTTTCGCGGCCGGTGTGATCGGCTGCTGGGGCGTGTCCGCCTGGGTTCCTACACCTGTGGGTCAATGGCCCGCTCACCGCGGCCCAGCGGATCCAGCGTCACTTCCAGCCGGGGTGCATCGGCCAGGTCCGGCCGCTCGGCGCCGCCCAGGTCCTCCAGCGCGGTGAACTGGCCGTCCAGGAACAAGAAGGTCGTCGTCTGCGCAATGTGCGCCAGGGCCTCTTGCGCGTCGGCAAAGCCGCTGCCGGTGGCTTTGTCCCCATCGAGCAGATACGAATAGGTACCCCCTTCGCTGTCTTGCGACAGCCGGCCCAGGTCCACGAGCTTTTGCTTGACATTGCTCGCGTACACGCGGCCCTTGAGCGCATACAGCACAAAGGGCACGCCCGGCGGCGCGCCCGTGGCCGCAGCCGATTCGGCCTTGGTTGCCGAGGACGCAGGTGATGCATCGGGCGAAGAGGCTGAGGACATGGAAGTGGGTGATGCGGAAGAACGGTTCACGAAAAGCTCCTTGCTACGGTCGGCGGCGCGCGGCCCACACCCCCAGTGCCAGCCCGGCCACGCCCAGGGCTGCCGCCAGGCCCGCGCTCTGGCGCCGCGCACGGCGCCGCCCGCCTTCGATGCTGGTGCCGCGGGAAGGGTCGAAAAGATTGCCATCGCTCTGCGGCACGGGACGCGCGCTGCGCAGGGCGCGCTCGGTGACCCAGCGCATGGCCGCACCCAGGCGCTCGGGCGCCAGCGCATGGGCCAGGCGGCCGGGGGTGGCGCCGGCGCCCATCCAGGTCACGGCGCGCGGGCGGTCGGCCAATGCCACGATGGCCTCGGCCACGCGGTGCGGGTCGAGCAGCGGAATGCGCGGCTGCAGGTTGCGCCCCGTGTAGTTCGCTCCGTGCGCGAGACCGGGCGAATCCACGAACGTGGGCGCCACATCGCATACATGCACGTGCGGCAAGTCGGACACCTCGGCACGCAGCGCCTCGGACAATCCGCGCAGGCCGAACTTGCTGGCCGTGTACGCGGCAGCGTAGGGCGACGGAATCCAGCCGCCCACCGAAATCATGTTGATCAGCGTGCCCTGCCCACGCTCCCGAAAGTGCTGCAGCGCTGCGTGCGCGCCGTGCAGGTGGCCCAGCAGGTTGGCCTCCACCACGCGCCTGTGTGCGGCCAGGGGCGTTTCGTCAAACCGGCCTACCGCGCCCACGCCCACCCCGTTCACCCAAATGTCGATGCGCCCGTGGTGGCGCAGCGCCGTGTCGGCGAGGCGGGCTACGGCCTGGGCATCCGTCACATCGGTGGGTACACCCAGCGCCGCTGTCGCGCCGGCCTCGCGGCAGGCCATGGCCACCGGCGCCAGTGTGTCGGCATTGCGCGCCGCCAGCACCAGACGAGCACCCCGCCGCGCAAAAGCCAGCGCGGTAGCGTGGCCAATGCCGCTGGAGGCGCCGGTTAGGACCACCACGGGGGCTCCGGCAGCATCCGCTTGCGCAGCGGTGCGTAGTGTGGAGAACGAAGGCGGGGAGGCAGAGTAGGTAGAGCTGGCCATGGGAGAGCGGGGGACAAATCGCGAGCGGGCAGCCTGTGACACTGCCATCACCTGTTGTAGCTTGCTGTGGCCCCGCAGGCTGTAGGACGGCGGCGGGAACCCAGCCAAGAAAAGGGGCCGGGCAGGCCGGTCGATTCAAGCCCGTCTCTGTGGCTTCAGGCCGCGCGTTGCCCGGCCGGCTCCGGGTAGTCGGTGGAAGCGGCCAGGGCACGCCACTGTGCGGTTTCCCGTGCCACGAACGCGTGTTTGTCGGCGATGGCTTGCAGCGTATCTGTGCCCAGCGGCAGGCGCAGCGGAGGCGCTGGGCTGGCCGCCAGTTGCATCATGGCCTGTGCCAGCCGCTGCGGGTCGCCGGGCTGATTCATGTTGATGCGGCGCGCAGCCTCGCGCACGGCGCCTGCGCTAGCAGCGTAGTCGCTGAGCACCTGCGGTGACACGGCCAGCGACGCGCCGTCCAGGAACTCAGTCCGGAAGTACCCCGGCTCCACCACCGTGGTGTGGATGCCGAGCGGGGCCAGTTCGGCATGCAAGGCTTCGCTGATGCCCTCCACCGCAAACTTGGTGGAGCAGTACAGCCCGAATCCCGCCGCCGATTGGACGCCGCCCAGCGACGAGATGTTGATCACGTGGCCCGCCCTTTGCGCGCGCATGGCGGGCAGCACGGCCCGGGTGACGTTCAGCAGGCCGAACACGTTGGTGTCGTAGAGCCTGCGCACTTCGTCGGCTGTGGCTTCTTCCACCGCGCCCAGCAGGCCATAGCCGGCGTTGTTGACCAGCACATCGATGCGGCCAAAACGTTCCAGCGCAGCGGTCGCCACGTGGCGCGCCCGGGGCTCGTCGGTCACGTCCAGCGCCAAGGGCAGCAGCGCATCGCGCTCGCCAAAGCGCTGGCGGATCGCTGCGACGTCGCGCGCGGTGGCGATGACGGCGTCGCCCTGCGCCAGCGCTGCCTCGACGATACAGGCGCCGATGCCGCGCGACGCGCCGGTGATCAGCCACGTGCGCCGCCGGGACGTGGGCGAAGGGGTTGCGGCCGAAGTGTTTTTGGGTGTGGGAGAAGGCATGGATGAGAAGGTCATGTTGAATCCTTGAGTTGATTTCGAGCGCCGGGTGGGCGGGGCACTGCAGAAGTCCTGGCGTTGCCCACGGCGTGAAATGTAGGCACCGTATTGGCATAGCACTAGCCCATAATTCCGGGATTCATTCGCAAGTAAAACTTGTCAATCAACCAGTCGCGTCCATGGCCATCAATGAACTGCGCGCGATCGCCAACTTTGTGAAAGCGGCCGAGTTGGGGAGCCTGCGCCAGGCGGCGGCTGCGCAGGGCATCACGCCCCAGGCTTCCAGCCAGCTGCTGGTGCAGCTCGAAGCGCACCTGGGGGTGCGGCTGTTTCACCGCACCACGCGCAGCCTGGGCCTCACGGAGGAGGGGCGGCAGTTCCTGGCCGAGGCCCAGCCTGGCTTGGCCACGCTGCAGCGCGCCGTGCAGGGCGCCCGGCGCGGCCGCGAAGAAATGGCCGGGCCGCTGCGCATCGTGGCACCCCGCTCCATCCTGCTGGAGGTGGTCTGGCCCGTGCTGGATGCGTTTTGCCGCCGCCACCCGCTGGTGGAGCCCGATGTGCAGCTTGATGACCGCATTGGCAACTGGGTGGAGGACCGGGTGGACGTGGGTTTCCGCTCCGGCCATCCGCCGGAAGGCGGCGTGGTGGCGCGGCGCTTGCTCACGCTGCAGCTGGTGGTGTGCGCTGCCCCGGCCTATATCGCGCGGCACGGCATGCCAGCGCGCATCGAAGACCTGGCGCACCACCGCTGCAGCGGCTTTCGCCACCCGTCCACTGGCAAACCCATGCCCTGGGAGTTCCGTGTGGGCGAGGAGATCGTGGCCCACGCGGTACCCGCGCATTTCTGCACCAACGACGTGGAAGCCGAGGCGCGCGCGGTGCTGGGTGGGCATGCCATCGGGCAGCTGGTGGGCACCACCGCCGCTCCGTTGGTGCGCAGCGGCCAGCTGGTGCCGCTGCTCACCGAGCATGTGGCCGAGCACCTGGGCTTGTTCGTCTACTACGGCAGCCGCGCGGCGCTGCCGGCCCGGGCGCGGGCCTTCATTGACCTGGCGGTGGAAATGGTGGCCAACAACCCGGCGTACACCTTGGCGCCTCGGGAGCTGGCAAGGGCCGCTGTGCAGCCCCGCCGGCGCGTCCCTCGCAGCGTTGGCGGCCGGCCGTGATCCCGTTGACCGTCGCGCGACCCCTGCGAGGTCGTGAACAGGCTCTCAGAGCACGAGCGACACCAGCACCCAAACGGCGCCGCACGCAAGCAGCGAGGCCACCACCATGAGCGCACCATCGCGCACCAGCAGCGCCAGGCCGATCAGCGCGATCGCCCCCATGGGCGCGGAGCTGGCAAAGGGGAACAGCTCCAGCGGCGGCACCAGCAGCGCCAGGCCGATGCAGGCCAGGGCGGCCACGCGCATGCCCACCCCCGAGGTCAGCGCGCGCAGGCGGCCATGAAACCACCGGTCCATGCGCTGCGCCATCGGCCGCACCGCTGACACCAGCCGCGTGAGGCGTCGGGCACCGAGCCCGCGCCGTGCAAGCCATGCAGGAATCCAGAGGTGCCTGCGACCCAGCAGCATTTGCAGCGCAAACAACGCCACCAGCGCGGCCAGGGCCGTGGGAACGCCCGGCACCCCGCCGACGGGCGAGAGCTCGATCAGAGCGGGCACGATCAGAAAGGGTCCGTAGCTGCGCGAGCCGACGGCATCGACCATGTCGGCCACCACCACCCGGCTGTCCTGCCGGGCCAGTTCCTCGAAGCGATCCAGAATGTCGCTCAGGGATTCGGGGCGGTGCGCGTGGGGCTGCTGCGTCATGGGCCGAGCATGTCCACGCGTGCGGGGCAGTCCTGCCAGACGGGGGCGCATGGCGGTGTGGGAAACCAGGGTGCAGCCGTCGCCCGGATCCGGCGCTGACAGGTACCCGCCCCTCCAGGTCTGGACGGGGCACAGTGCTGGGGCAGCAGCCCCGCTCATCCCGCCGCTGATTCGCTTATGCACCGCAGCGATGCCCCGCCCTGCTCCTACACTGCGGCGCGCGGTCCAGCACGGATCAGGCCGGCTCCATGAAAACTGCCGGGGCCGGGCTGGAGCCGCCCACCAAGAACAACAGGAGACACGATGACGCATTTTCGGAGCCTGGGCCTCGCGGCCTGCCTCTTCCTCGGCGCCATGGCTGCGCCCGCCCAGGCACAGTCCGCCCCCGCAGCGGTGCGCGCGCCGCAGGCCACAGAACATGCGCTGGATGCGGCGGCATTCCAGCGGCTGGATGCCGTGCTGGCGGCTCAGCTCACCGACGTGCAGAGCGCCGTGGTGATGCTTGGCGGCCGTGTGGTCTACAGCTTCTACCGCGACGGGAACCCGGGTCGGCTGCACGACACGCAGTCGGTTGCCAAAACTGCGGTGTCCGTGCTCATCGGAACGGCCATCGCACAAAAGCACATTGCGGGCGTGGACCAGCCGGTTGTCGAACTCATGCCCGAATGGCAGGCCGCCAACAGCGACCCGCGCGCCGCCCGCATGACACTGCGCCATCTGCTCACCATGACCAGCGGCTTTGCCATCGACGATCCCGCTGGAACGGCGCGCCCCCTCAGCCCGCGCGACGCCTGGGCTCGCCCCTTGGCCCACGAACCCGGCCAGGCCTTTGCGTACGACAACTCGGTGGTGCCGATGCTCATGGCCATCCTGCAAAAAGCCACGGGCCAGCCTGTGGCGGACTATGCGCGCCAGCACCTGGTGGAACCCCTGGCCATGGAGAACCCTTCGTACGACCGCGGCCTGGCCCTGCGCACGGCCGACATGGCCAAGCTCGGCCAGCTGTACCTGGACCACGGTGCCTGGGGTGGGCGGCACCTTGTTCCCGCCGACTACGTGGCCGCGTCCACCCAGGCGCAGAACGCGGGCGGCCGGCCGGTGGGGCTGTCGTATGGATATTTGTGGTGGGTAGTGCCCGGGCCGGCACCGCGGCCCACCTTCATGGCCAACGGTTGGGGCGGCCAGTTCATCTGGGTCCATCCAGCGTTGAACCTGGTGGTGGCCGCCACGTCCACCGCCTCGGTCGAAAGCAACCAGCGCGGCCATGCACTGCAACTGATCCGCCAGCATGTGTTCCCGGCAGCGCAGCAACGCGTGGCGGGTGACCGCGTGCCGTTGACCATGAAAGAAGCCAGCACAGCCCCGAACTGAAGTGGGGCTCTGCCTCTCACTGAGGCGGTTTTTGCACGAAGCCCACCACCAGCCCCTTGTCCGTGACGGTGATGGGCCCGGGCTGCAGGCCCATCGCGTCGAACAGGGCCGTGTCCTGCGGGCGCAGCTGGTGCAGCGTGACCTCCCCCAGCGACTGCGCGGCCAGCGCCGGGCCGTAGGCGTTGAGCAGCTCGGTCACCGAAGGCTTCAGGCTGGGGAAATCCAGCCGTCCGAGCTGGATCTGGTGCGCGCGCAGCGTGCGGTCGCTGGGTTCGTAGCGCAACGCAAACTCCACGTCGAAGCTGCCGGCATGGCTGCGGCGCAGCGCCGGCCCGGCGGCGTTGACGGCCATGAGCGCGCCCAGCCGGTTCGCGGCGGGCACCAGCCGCAACTGCGGCGCCTGCAGGGTCAGGTCGATCAGGCCCTGCACGGGAACGCTGCGCGGAAACTTCTGCGCCACCACCTCATGCAATTGCGCGAGCGATACGGTATAGCTGGGCTGTGCCTGCACGCAGGGGGCGGCCAGCACTCCGGCCACCAGCGCCACGGTGCAGGCTGCTGCGCGTTGCATGAATGCCCTGCGCGGCGTGTTCGTGGCAAGTGGGGTGGACGAAGTGGCTGAGTTCATCGGTGGCTCCTTGGGATGCTTTGCAGGACTCGAACGCTAAGTGTGCGCTGCGCATCGGGACACCCTCCCGGGCGCGAACACCCTCAAGCAACGCAGCAATAGCCGAAGCTATTGCCAGGTTTTGCTTGCGCGGCAGACCGCCCGAGATCGCCGACGCACGTGGCGCGACGATTCGTACAGAGCGTCCCTCGTGATGCGGTCCGCAATAATCGCGGCCATGGCGCCTGTTCCCCACCATCGCTCGGAGGTCTTCGGATCGCCCTGGAAGGGTGTGTACTGCACGCACATCGAAAGTTCCCGCCATTTCGGTAAACACTGGCACGCGGTGTATGGGCTGGGCCTGCTGGTCCAGGGGGCGCAGCGATCGGCCAGCGCGCGCGGGCCCGTGGAGGCCTTTGCGGGCGATCTGATCACCACGAACCCGGGCGAGGTCCATGACGGGCAACCCCTGGGCGTGGATACGCGCCGGTGGCGCATGGTGTACATCGAACCAGAGGTGCTGCAGCCACAGGGCGAGCCCGACGCCTGCGCGGCCGGCGTCGATCTGGTCCGCCCCGTCATCCAGGATGCCGCTCTGGCGCAGGTGCTGGCCACCCTGCTGGACCGCATCGCCTGCTGGAACACCCATCGCCCCCGCGGGGCTGCTGCCGCAGACGAACTGGCGTGCGAGGAATCGTTGGCCCAGGTCACCGCCCTGCTGCTGCAGCGTCACGCCAGTACACCAGCCCTTTCACGGGACGTCGCTGCGCGCGGGCCGGCGCCGTCGAGCCAGCTGCGCCAGATGCGGCAGCTTCGCCAGGTGCGCGAATGGCTGGCCGATGCGCCGCTGGATCCACCCACGCTCGCGCAGATGGCCGCAGGCGTAGGCCTGAGCCGCTACCAGTTGCTGCGCCGCTTTGCCGACGCCTACGGCCTGCCGCCACACGCGTGGCTGCTGCAGCAGCGCGCCGAGCGCAGCCGCCACCTGATACGCCACGGCGCAAGCCTGGCCGATGCCGCGGCGGCCAGCGGCTTTGCCGACCAGAGCCACATGACGCGCATCTTTGCGCGGCAGTTTGGTTTCACGCCGGGCGCGTGGCAGAAGGCCACCCAGGCTACTTCTGTCGCTGCGCAATAACGTTCAAGACCCCAAGCTCCGCCACGCCGAAACTCCCGCCGATTCATCACGTTGGCGAGGTGGTTTGCAATGTCGGATTCGTTCAAGGGCCAGCTGCTGTGCAGCCTGGCCATGGTGCTCGTGGGCAGCACGGTGGTGGCCAGCAAGGTCATCGGGGAGGATATCGAGCCCTTTCTGGCCACGGTGCTGCGGCATGCGCTGGCGCTGCCCCTGTTCTTTGGGCTGATGCGCTGGCGGGGGCAGCGCCTGCCCCGCGTGGATCGGCGCGATGCGGTGCTGCTGCTGGTGCAGGCGGCGGCGGGCAGTGTGGGTTACTCCGTGCTGCTCATCCTGGGCGTGACGCTGGCCAGTGCGTCCGACGCGGGCATCGTGGCCGGCACCCTGCCTGCCGCCGCGGCCCTGTTCTCGGCCCTGCTGCTGGGCGAGCGGCCGGGCTTGCGCCTGGTGGTGGCGATTGTGCTGGCCACGCTGGGTGTGATGGCCGTGGCCTTCACGCCCGATGCGGATGCGGGCGCTGGCGGTGCCGCGGGCGTCCAGCGGCTCGCAGGCATCGCGCTCGTGCTGGCGGCCGTGGTGTCCGAGGCGGTGTTCATCCTGGCCAACAAGCGCCTGTCACGGCCCATTCCGGCGCTGGCCCTGTCCACGCTGATGTCGGCCGGCGGCCTGCTGTTGTCGCTGTTGCCCGCCGCGTGGCTGGCAGTGCGGGGCAACGGTACATCGGCGCTGACCGCACCCGCGCTCCTCGGGGTGGTGTATTACGCCTGGGTGCCCACCGTCGGCGGGTTCTTGCTGTGGTACGCCGGCAGTGCGCGCACCAGCGGCGTACGCGCCTCGTTGGCCACCGTGTGGCTGCCGGTGTCCGCCCTGGCGCTCTCGGTGGGCCTGCTGGGCGAATCGGTGCGCGCGTGGCAGTGGGCGGGGCTCGGTTGCGTGCTGGCGGCCATGGTGCTGGCCGCCACCGCTACCGGGAAGGAAAGCGGGTAGCTTAGCGGCCCACTACAGACCAGCCCGCCTTCTGGTTGTTCTTGTCGTTCTCATACTCCCAGGCCGTGCCGCAGCGATCGCACACGTAGCGGGTGATGGTGACGGGGCCGCCATCGCGGTCTTCCTTGCGGTTGCCGCGCTGCACCAGCTCGGCATGGCCGGGGGCCTTGCGCCAGTTGCGCTGGATGCCCTGGCAGGGCTCGCACAGCGCCATGGGTTTGAGTTCGTTCAGTCGGGCCAGGTCTTTGGTCATGGGAGGTCGCCTTGGGTGTTGCGGTGGCGCGCGCGGGACGTGCGGTGGGGCGGCTACTGTAAGCCACTGGCGCGGTGCGTGGCAGTGCGCCAGCCGGTCTTCCTATCAAAATGGCCTGTAGCGCTTGTTGGGAAGGCGCAGGCAGCTATCAAAAAAGGAGCTACAGCGTGCTGCCCAGCGCTTTCGCCATGCGTGCGTTGTGCAGCACGAGGCCCTGGCGCTCAACCTGCTGGCGCGCCTGCACGGTGAAGCCGCTGGCTGCAAAGAAGGGTTCCGCTGCCAGGCTCACATCGGCCTGCAGCTGGACGATGCCATGCTCGGCTGCCCAGTCATGGATGTGCGCCATGAGCGCACGGCCCACGCCGCGGCGCGCGTATGCCGGGGAGACAAAGAACATGTCGATGTACCCCGTGGGCTGCAGGTCGGCAAACCCCGCGATGGCGGGGGTGGCGGCGCAGTCGACTTGCGCAATGAATGGCTGGTTCGCCTGCAGGCGCTCGGCCCACTGGGCGGGATCGTGCTCTAGGGGCGCCCACGCCTGCAGCTGCGTGGGGCTGTAGTGCGTCGATGCCAGGCCGTGGACGGACGCATGGAACACCGCGCGCAGCGCCGCCTCGTCACCGGGGCGAAAGGGGCGGATGTGGACTGAGAGCTGGTCGGCGGGCTGGGTCATGGTGTATCGCGCTGTGGCACAACGGGCAGGCTGCGGCACGGGAAAAGCGCGCGATTGTGCCTCAGAGTGCCGGCGTAGGCCGCAGAGCACAAGACAATGCGCCGCACATCCGGGCCACCGGCTTCGCGCCGCGCCTACCATTGCCCGCATGTGCCCTACGCGCGCCACCGCCCCGCCTGCGCCTTGTCCATCGTTGACCTCACCCTTGACCCTGGCCTTGATCGACTTCTCCGCCCCCGCCCATGAGGTGGCGCGCCGCCTCATCGGCGTGACGCTGCTGGTGGACGGGGTGGGCGGGCGCATCGTCGAGACCGAGGCG
>NZ_JALEGG010000119.1 GCF_022763525.1 Acidovorax sp. | reverse complement strand
CGGCAAACAAGGTGACTTCGCCCTTGGGGTCGATCTTGTAGATGGCGCCCTTTAGGCTGGAGACATACACGTTGCCCGCGCTGTCGGCTGCGAGGCCCGACGCCCCCCCGAGGAAAGCGGTGGGAACCTTGTCCAGCAGCGGGGCCAGGTCCGCAAGCAGCGTTGCCTGGCAAGCACTCGTCTTCAGGATGCGTGCGTCCTCGAAGGTGTAGAGGTTGCCGGCACCATCGGTGGCCAAAGGAGCCATGGGGCTGGACAAGACTTGCTCGCCCAGGCCGGAGATCGCAGTGCAATGGCCGCCCGGCTTGCCCAGCGTGCGCACGAGCCCGTCGGTCTGCACGGTACGGATGGTGCGGTTGCCTTCGTCGCGCACATACAGCGTGCCGGCGGGGTTCAACGCGATGGAGCCAGGCATGGCAAAGCGCGCGCTGCTGCCCTGTCCGTCGTCCGCACCTGCAGCCGGGGGAATCCCGGCAACCGCCACAGAGGTGCCTTGGGGCGTGTAGCTGCGCAACTGTGCATAGGTGACCGTACCGGTGCCGGCAGCGCTGATGCTCATGCCTATCTCAGCGACGAGGAATCGTCCGTCGGGCGTGACGGTCATCTGGTCCGCAGTGCACAAGGTGCCTGGGGCGGCGCCACTGCCGTCCCCTTCGAAGCTGCAGGATTTGGCACGAACGACGGTGGTCACGCTCCCGTCACTGCCCACCTGGCGGATGGCCGGCGTTCCGTGCCAGTCCAGCACGAACAGACGATTCGCCGTGTCGAATGCAATCGCCTTGAGATAGCTGAACTTTGCCACGGACGCGGCGCCATCCGTACTGCCATCGTTGTTGGCACTCACGACGCCAGACACCACGGTAGCTTGGCCATTGGCCGCATATCGGCGTATCACGTGGTCATTGGGGTCGGCCGCGTAGAGCACCCCGGCTGAATCGGTCGCCAAAAGCACGGGACGGTAGGTTTCAACGGCTGGGCCGGAAAAGAAGAGTAACGTCGGGAACTGGCTGGCCTTGCTGGTCAGTGTGGTCACTTCCCCCGTCGGAGCAATCTTGCGGATGGGGTTGGCGACAATCTGGGCCGTCGTCTGCTTGATTTCGGCGACGTACACATTGCCCGCTTTGTCGACGGCAATGCTGGTGGGGCTGCAAAAGGTGGCGGTATTGCCCGTCCCGTCCTGGTTGCCGCAAACCCCGACCTTGCCAGCAAGGGTGGTCACCGCACCCGCAGCGGTGACCTTGCGCACCAGGTGATTGTCGGTATCTGCCACGTAGGTGTTCCCCGCCGCGTCGACTGCTGCACCCATGGGACGGTAAAAACGTGCGCCAGCTCCATTGCCATCGGCATGGTTGGAGGGCACTTGGGCCAACGGACCCCCGCCACCCGCCAGGGTGCTGACTTGCCCGAAGTTGGCGCTGAGTTTGCGAACCTGATGGTTCCCGCTGTCCAGGATGATGACTTCGCCCGCACTGTTCACGGCCATTCCGCCCAAGTAAGCGCTCAGCCGTGCTGTAGTGGGCGCCGCGCCGTCCTGGTTGCCCGCACCGTCGGTGTTGCCGGCCAACAGCGAGAGCGCCGTGGCGGGCGTGGGCGGCGTGGGGGTGGGCGCGGGTGGTGGCGGCGTCACCGGATCAGAAGAGCCGCCGCACGCGCTCAGCAGGGGGAGGACTAACGCGGCGAGGATGCCGGCGCGGCGAAGTGGATTTCTGGAGACAACAGTTGTCATGAGCGCCTTTGGGAAATGACGTTGGGTGACGGTGGAAATCGCGGGGCTACGGCGGCTTGCGCTCTCTCTATGGAGGCTTGCAACGCGCATGCTCAGGGTCAGCCGAAGTTAACGCAAACGGTGACTGAGTACGCGACTGTTTCGATTGGCAACATTTTTGGCGTTCACAGCAGGCGAGCCCTCAGGCGCTCACCGCCCGGCGGTAGCCTGTGGGCGCCCGCGTGCACGAAGCCTATTGACCGCGCCAACGCCTTTGTCAGCTTGCCCTGCCGCCGTTCCCGCCAAAGAACGCGTCCAGCACCGGCAACAGGCTGGGGAACTCCCGCGCGAACCGGTCCCGGTTCACGAAATATGCCTCGCAAGCCACCGCGAAAAATTCGGACTGCGACGTGGCACCGTACGCGTCCAGCCAAGGGCGTTCGGCGCCAAACCGTTCGGCCATGATCACGCGTTCGCGGAAGTGCTCGTAGGCGGGCTCCCAGGCCGACCACCACGCCTCGTACGCCGCGCGCCCCGTGCGCGCACCCATGAAGCCTGCTGGGAGGGGAGGGCAGCCGTTGGGTTCGCCGTTCTTCATGTCGAGCTTGTGCACAAACTCGTGCACCACCACGTTGTGGCCCCGTGCGGTGTTTTCGGTGGCATTGGCCACGTGCTCCCAGCTCAGCATGATGGGGCCGCGGTCCATGGCTTCGCCCAGCAGGACCTGCGTGTGTTCGTGCACCACGCCTGCCTCGTCCGTCACCTGGCGGCGCGCCACGGCTTCGCCCGGGTGCACCACGATGGTCACGAAATCGTCGTACCAGTCGAGGGCCTTGGCCGCGTCGCCCCAGTGCAGCAAAGGCAGACACGCCTGTGCGGCGATGTCGATGGCCATGGCGTCGGTCACGACCAGACCGTGCGCGCCGTGGAACTCCTTGCGGTGCAGGAAGAGCGCGCTCAAGGCGCGCAGCTTGGCTTGGTCGTGCAGCGGGAGCGCCGCCAGGAACGGGTAGCGCTGCAGCGTTTGCAGCCACAGCGTGGCGGAGATGTCGGGCACGGGGGCTACCGTGGTCCGCACGCGACGCCAGAGCCGGTTGAGGAGAGGTGGCATGGTGGGCAGGGTCGGGGCTGCAGTATGCACACCCGGAGTTCAAGACCCCTGCTACGTGGGGACCAGGGCCACGCGTTCCAAGCCCGCGGCGGACAAACGCAGTGTTTCCAGGCGCGGGGGGAATGCGGCGGCGTCCCAGTCGCTGAGGACCACGCGCTGCAGGCCGGGGGCCAGCGTGTGGTTGGCGGGGCGGTGCGTGTGGCCGTGGATCAGCGTCTGTGCGCCTGCCGCCTGCAGCCAGGCGATGGCGGCAGAGTGGTCCACATCGGCGTAAGGGGCACCGGACTGCTTGCGCGCTTCGCTCTCCTGCCGGATGCCACGGGCCTGCGCACGGCGTGTGGCCAGCGGCTGCGACAGGAACTGCTGCTGCCAGGCGCTGCTGCGCGCCAGCACACGAAAACGCTGGTAGTCCACATCGTCCAGGCATAGCAGGTCGCCATGGCTCAGCACATGGCGTTGGCCTGCAAAGGCCAGCACGGTCGGGTCGTGCAACCCGGTGATGCCGCAGTGCCGCAAAAAGGCGTCACCCGCCAGGAAGTCGCGGTTGCCGTGCATGAAGAACACCGGCATGCGGTGCGCGGCGGCACGCAGGGCGCTGCAGGCCTGGGCTTCAAAGCCGCCGGGCTCCTCCAGAGCGTCGTCACCCACCCACACCTCAAACAGGTCGCCCAGAATAAAAAGGGCATCGGCCTGCGTGGTGCTGAGGTAGTGCTCCCAAGCGGCCACGGTGGCGGGCTCGCTGGCCTGCAGGTGGAGATCCGAAATGAATTCGACCGTGCGCCAGTGCGAAGGAGCGGCAAGCTCCTCGAACCGGGGCACGGTCGTCAACGGGTCGGCAGTCACGACCACGCGCAGCAGCGGGTTTACAGGGCTACAGCTTTATCGATCACGACCGCATCGAACGGAACGTCGTCATGGAAGCCCTTGCGCGTGGTGCGCACGGCCTTGATGGCGTCCACCACATCCTGGCCTTTGACGACCTTGCCGAACACGGCATAGCCCCAGCCCTGAGGGGTGGGCGAGCTGTGGTTCAGGAAGGCGTTGTCCACGGTGTTGATGAAGAACTGCGCCGTGGCACTGTGGGGGTCGCCGGTGCGTGCCATGGCCACGGTGTACTTGTCGTTCTTCAGGCCGTTCTTGGCTTCGTTTTCGATGGGGGCCTGGGTTTCCTTTTGCTTCATGTCGGCCGTCATGCCGCCGCCCTGGATCATGAAGTTCTTGATCACGCGGTGGAACACGGTGCCGTTGTAGAAGCCGCTGTTCACGTAGCTCAGGAAGTTGGCGGTGGACTTGGGGGCTTTTTCGGCGTCCAGCTCGAGGGTGATCACGCCCTGGGTGGCGGTGTCCGCCACGTTGATGGTGACGTGCAGTTCGACTTGGGGATTGCTCATTTGCAGTGCTTTCTTTTCAAAAAGAGGTGCGTCACTCACTTCACCACGGTGGCGGAGGTGATGGTGACGGGGGTAGTGGGCACGTTCTGGTGCGGGCCCTTGTTGGCAGTG
>NZ_JALEGG010000118.1 GCF_022763525.1 Acidovorax sp. | reverse complement strand
CCACGGAGGAGTGGTTTGGCTTCTATGCGCCCGCCAAGACCCCGGCCAGTGTCGTGGCCCCGGCCAAAGCCGCCGTCAACGCCCCGATCAAGGAGAAGTCCGTGATCGACAGCCTGGCTGTGGTGGGCCTTATCGCCAAGGGTTCCACGGCGGCCGAGATGGCGGCATCGCAGCAGGCCGAAGCCGAGCGCTGGGGGCCGCTGGTCAAGAAGATCGGATTCACCGCAGAGTCCTGAGGCATTGCCATGGAGGTCGCAGGCGTGAAACGTGTGGCGGTGGTGGCGACGGGCGTCATCGGCGCCAGCTGGGCGGCGTACTTTCTGGCGCGCGGCCTGAATGTGGAGGCCACCGATCCTGCTGCAGGCGCCGAACAGCGCTTGCGTCAGGCTGTGGCCCGGCACTGGACCGTGCTGCAGCGGCAGGGGGCGCTCACGCCGGGTGCCAGCCAGGATCGGCTCCGCTTCCATGCCGCGCTGGAGGATGCGTTGGTCCACGCGGATTTTGTGCAGGAAAGCGGGCCCGAGCGGCTGGACATCAAGGCGGATCTGTTCGCCCGGATGGATGCGGCCGCGCCGCCGCGTGCGCTGCTCGCGTCCAGCTCGTCAGGCCTGCCGGTGACGGAGCTGCAGGCGCGCTGCAAGCGTCCGCAGCGCGTGGTGCTGGGGCACCCGTTCAGCCCGGTGCACCTCATCCCGCTCGTGGAAGTCTGCGGAGGTGAGAGGACGTCGCCAGAGGCCGTCGCCCAGGCAATGGCCTTCTACGCCGCCATCGGCAAGCGTCCCATCCATGTGCGCCGCGAAATCACGGGCCACATCGCCAACCGCCTGCAGGCGGCGCTGTGGCGGGAGGCGTTCCATCTGGTGGACCAAGGGGTGGCGAGCGTGGCTGACATCGACACGGCCATTGCCCACGGGCCGGGCCTGCGCTGGGCCCTGATGGGGCCTTTCATGAATCTGCACCTCTCAGGGGGCGAAGGTGGCATGGAGCACCTGTTGGCCCATCTGGGCGGCCCGATCGAAGCCTGGTGGCAGGACCTGGGCGCGCCGTCCCTCACGCCCGAGCTGCGTCGCCGCGTGGCCCAGGGCGTGGAGGAAGCGCGGGGTGAATGCACCAACGCCGCGCTCGCAGTCGCACGGGACGATGCGTTGACGCAGCTACTGCGCGTAAAGCAGGCCAGCGACGTGCTGGACTAGCGCCATCTGCCGGGCCACCCCGCCCAAAGCTCGAAAAAAGCGAGCCCCAGCAACACACGGTGCCGTCGCTGCCTTGTTCACGCAGCGGTTGGGCGCCGCTGCGCCCGCCAAAAGGCGGCCTATCACTGAAAAGAGAGGCGAACACCATGCATCCCGCGTTCCTTGACGACGAGACCCAGATTGCACCGCCCCGCGCTGTGCTGACGGCGCGGGGCGACGGCGCATTCATCCTGCGCTCCCCCGAGGCGCTCGGCCCTTACGCCCGCTGCGTAGGCGAGTGGATCGAACGCTGGGCGCGCGACACACCCGAGGCGTTGGCTTTGGCCGAGCGCAGCGATGGCGCGGCGCATTGGCGCACGCTGACCTACCGCGAGCTGCGCGAGGCCATCGGCGCCGTCGCGCAGTCGCTGCTGGACCTGAACCTGCCCGCAGGCCGGCCCATCGCCATCCTGTCGGACAACGCGGTGGACCATGCGGTGCTCATGCTCGCGGCCATGCATGTGGGGATCACGCCGTGTTCCCTGTCGAGTGCCTACGCGCGTTCGCAGGACACGGGCCGCCTGCACCGCATGCTCGCGGTGCTGGGGCCCTCGCTGGTCTACGCGTCGGACGCTTCGGTCTATGGCGCCGCACTGCAAGGCTGGGCGACGGATGCCGTGAAGGTCTTCAGCCAGCGCGCCGAGGCGGTGCCCGGGGCACGGCCCTTCGCGCAGCTGCTGGCGGGCCGCGAGACGCCGGCGGTGCGCGCCGCTTTGGAACGCATCGAACCCGACCACCCCGCCAAATACCTGCTGACTTCGGGCTCGACCGGCCACCCCAAGGTGGTCATCAATACCCACCGCATGCTCTGCGCCAACCAGCAGATGATTGCGCAGACTTGGCGGTTTCTGGCCCGTGAAAAGCCTGTGCTGGTGGACTGGCTGCCCTGGAGCCATACGTTCGGTGGCAACCACAACCTCCACATGGTGCTGTGCCACGGTGGCACGCTTTACATCGATGAAGGCCGGCCCGCGCCGGGGCTCATTGAAAAGACCGTGCGCAACCTGCGCGACGTGCGCCCGACGATGCTCTTCAACGTGCCTCGCGGCTTCGATATGCTGCTGCCACACCTGGAAGCCGATGCGGCGCTGGCCGCCGATGTCCTCTCGCGCATGCGGCTGGCTTTCTATGCGGCGGCGGCGCTGGCGCCCTCCACGTGGCAGCGGCTGCAGGCCGTGGCGGCGCGCGTGCGGCCTGCGCAGCCGCTGTGGCTGACCACTTCGTGGGGTTCCACCGAGACGGCGCCAGCGGTGACGAGCGCGCATTGGGGGCTTGAGAGTGCGGGATGCATTGGTTCGCCGCTGCCCGGGCTCACGCTCAAGCTCGTGCCCAACGGCAGCAAACTGGAGATGCGGGTCAAGGGGGTCTCGGTGTTCCCGGGCTACCGCAACGCGCCGGCCGAGACGGCGACGGCCTTCGACGAAGAGGGCTTCTACCGCATTGGCGACGCGGGTTACCTGGTAGACCCGGCTCGCCCGGAGCGGGGCGTGGTGTTCAACGGCCGGGTGGCCGAGGATTTCAAGCTCTCCAGCGGCAGCTGGGTGTCGGTGGGGACGCTGCGCGTGGCACTGGTGTCCGAACTGGCGCCGCTGGTGCAGGACATCGTGCTCACGGGCCACAACCGGGACGAAGTGGGCATGCTGGTGTTTCCGTCTGCGGCCGGCGCAGCGGACCTGCCCCGCCTGAACGCCGCGCTGCGCGCCGTGATGCAGGCTCGCCGCCACGCCGGCGCCGGCTCATCGCAATGCCCGACCCGCGCACTGGTCATGGCGTCGGCACCCAACCCGGACCAGGGGGAAATCACCGACAAGGGCTACTTCAACCAGGCCGCCGTGCTTGCGCACCGGGCCACGGAAGTGGAGCGGCTTTACGCGAGCCCTGCAGGGGCCGGGGTGGTTCTGGCCTGATCCCTGCGCACTTCACGCCCTCGGGCGCCAGCTGCACGCTGCCGGCTCCGCCAAACAAAAAAGCCCGCAGCGCGTGGCTGCGGGCTTGCGTGCGGACCTCGGCGTTGGTGCGCGGGCGATGTGTTCAACAACCCGCGCCGCCGCAACAGCCATCAGACCGTGGCGTCCTTCAGCTTCTTCAGCGCGCGGGTCTTGATCTTGACGGAGGCGGGCTTGGCGGGGAACCAGCGCTCTTCACCGGTGAACGGGTCCTTGCCAAAACGCTTCTTCTTGGCGGGGATCTGCTGCAGGCCGATCTTCATGAGGCCGGGCAGCGTGAATTCGCCAGAGCCCTTCTTGTGCACGGAGCCGAGGATGGCGGCTTCGAGTGCGGCCAGCACGGCCTTGGTGGCCTTGGGTTCCACGCCGGACTGTTCGGCCAGGTGTGCGACCAGGGTGGTCTTGTTGAACGCGGCCTTGATCGGCTTGATGCCCACGGCAGCAGGCGCAGCGGCCTTCTTCGCTGCGGGTGCTGCAGCCTTCTTGGCGACGGGTGCCGCCTTCTTTGCAGCAGCAGGTGCCGCTACCGTCTTGACCGCCTTCTTTGCAGGCGCTGGAGTCTTCTTTGCAGTTGCCATGATGATGATTCTTCGTTGTTCAGAGTTGCACATTGCCTCCCCTCGCTGGAAGGAAGGTGCGCAATTTTAGGTGCGGCGCGCGTGATTGCGCAAAAAGCAAAGACCCGCCAGTGCGGCGGGCCAGTGCAGCACGGCGCAAAAACAGTGCGCCGCACGTGGCTGAGGGATTGGGCGACGGGCTCGCGCAGCCCGCGTGGTCGTGCCGCGTTGCTGTCGTTTCAGAGCTGCGGGGGCGGTGGTGGCAACTGGCGAAGGCGGCCCCGGTGCAGCCCTTGCAGGCGGTGGCGCTGCAGCGCCAGCAGCTCCACCAGGCCCCAGGCCAGCGCGCACGCGAGCGTGGTGAACGCCAGCGCCATGCGACGCAGATCAGTCCTGCGCAGCGGTTGCCGCAGTGGCTTCATCACAGGGCATCCATCCATCGGTGCGCGGCAAATCGAAGCTCGGCCAGCCCGGCGCATCGAAGAGTTCATCCAGCCAACGCTGCCATCCAAACCATCTCCAGAGCATGATCGTGCACCTGTTCGTAAGTGGGTTCGCTGGTGACAGTAGCGCTGCCGTGTGACAGTTTTGCGTCGTTTGGCTGAATTCGCACAGTCCTGCGTGGGCGCTGTTCCCGCGCTCGCGGGGCGGATATGCTGGCTGCCAACCCCGCCGCGTTGCCCGGCTTCCCATCGTCTCCTGCGCCCTCTTCATGAATACGCTGCCCGAGTTGCTGGCGCTTGAAAAAATCATCGAGCTCGGCGCGCCACATCTGCAGGTGCGCGTCCTGCGGCAGGTGCAGGCCGCGCCGGATGCCAGCTTTCCCATCCTTGCCATCGGCCTGGGCAACCCGGCTGCGGATGCGCCAGCCATGGGTTTTTTTGGCGGCGTGCACGGGCTCGAGCGCATTGGTGCCCAGGTGGTCATCGCCTATTTGCAGAATGTCGTCATGCGGCTGGGGTGGGACGCCACGCTGCACCACCAGCTCGAGCACATGCGCATGGTTTTCATGCCCGTGGTCAACCCGGGTGGCATGTGGGCTGCCACGCGCGCCAATCCGCGCGGCGTGGACCTGATGCGCAACGCGCCGGTGGAAGCCACCGACCGCGTGCCGCTTTGGATCGGCGGGCAGCGGATCAGTGCGGGCCTGCCCTGGTACCGGGGGCGCGCGGGCGATGCGATGGAAACAGAGAGCCAGGCCCTGTGCGAGGTGGTGGCGCAAGAGCTGCTGGCACGCCCGTTCAGCATGGCCATCGACTGCCATTCGGGCTTCGGGGTGCGGGACCGTCTGTGGTTTCCCTTTGCGCACACGCGCACGCCGTTTGCGCACCTGGCCGAGATGCATGCGCTGCACGAGATCTTCTGGCAGGCCCACAACCAGCATCCCTACACCATCGAGCCGCAAAGCGCCCAATACCTGGCCCATGGCGACCTGTGGGACCACCTGTACCTGCAAGCCTGCCGCGAGGTGCCGGGCCACACCTTCCTGCCGCTGACCCTGGAGATGGGATCGTGGCTGTGGGTCAAGAAAAACCCACGCCAGCTGTTCTCGCGCAATGGCATCTTCAACCCGCTGATCAGCCACCGCCAGCAACGCGTGCTGCGGCGGCATCTGTCGCTGCTCGACTTCCTGGCCCGCGCCGCGTGCAGCCATCGCCGCTGGGTGCCGCCGCCCGAATGCCGTGCGCGCCACCGCGCGCAGGCCTTGGCTGCGTGGTATTCCTGAAGCTCCCGGGGCCTTGAAAATGCAGCCGTGGATCTTGCTCAGGGGCCTGACGCGCGAACGTGCGCACTGGGGAAGCTTCGCCCAGGCGTTCGAGCGCGCCGTACCTGGCGCTCCCGTGGTGGCGCTTGATTTGCCGGGCAACGGCCAGCGGCATCACGAGCAGTCGCCCGCCGCGGTGCGCGGGATGGTCGAATGCTGCCGTGCCGAACTGGCCGCGCAAGGTTTGCGGCCGCCTTTCGGCATGCTGGCCATGTCACTGGGCGCGATGGTTGCGGTCGAATGGGCCCGTGTGGCGCCCGGCGAGCTGGCGCGTTGCGTGCTGGTCAATACCAGCCTGCGGCCTTTCAGTCCGTTTTATGAGCGGCTGCGGCCTGCCAGTTACCCGGCCGTGCTGCGCTGTGCGCTGCCGTGGACGACCCCGCAAGCCATCGAACGTGCCGTGCTGCAGATGACGAGCAACCTGGTGCGCGCACGCGGGCCGGTGGTGGATGAGTGGGTTGAAGTTCGCAAGCGAAGGCCGGTGTCGACCCTCAACGCCCTGCGTCAGTTGCTGGCAGCCGCGCGCTACACCGCGCCCGTGGCCCCTCCGCGCGGGGAGGCGCCGGTGTCGGCGCGCTTTCTGCTGCTGGCCAGCCAGAACGACAGGCTGGTTTCCAGCAAGTGTTCGCAGGCGATTGCACAGGCATGGCAGGTGCCAGTGCGTTGGCATCCGCTGGCGGGGCACGATTTGCCTCTGGACGATCCGCAGTGGGTTATCGCGCAAGTGGCTGAGTGGGTGAGCGCCACGCAGATGTGTGCATCGGTGTGAGAGGTGTCACGGGTTTGCCGTCACCCGTCCAGCCCGGCAAGCCCGCCCTGCGCCACGAGTTCACGCCACCATGTCCGGTAGCCCGCATCGCTGGGGTGCAGCCCGTCGGCGGCATGGAGTTCTGTGCGGCGCGCCACAAACGGGTCTTCGTCCCGCGGCTTGAGAAGACGCACATAGTGTGCATGGCGGGCGGCGGAGATCTCCTGCACCAGGACATGCAATCGGTTGGACCGTCGGGACATCACCCAGGACAGTGGAGGCATGAAGAACGGCGCATGCCCCACGTTGCCGCAAGGCATCAGCACCACCCGAGCGGCTTTTTGCCGGGCCAGGTCCACCACGGCTGTGATGTGCCTGCGCAGCGCAGCCTCAGAGGTGAAGCGGATCACATCGTTGCCGCCAGCGAGCACCAGTACCAGGTCGTAGCCCGCGGCGGCGCGCTCCAGCTGTTGTGCCACATCGGCATACCGCGCGCCGTTGCTGGCGAGGTTGTCGATGTGCCATGCGGGGTGCCGTTGGCCGATAAGGCCAGGCAGGCTGGCAAGCGGGCCGCTGGCGCCGGTGCCCACAGCCGTGCTGTCGCCCACGACCAGGATGCGCCGGGTGGGCTGCGCGGGCTGTGCCGCGTAGGGCCGGGCTTCGTTCGCCAGGCTGGCGGTTGTCCAGATACGCCAGGGTGCGCACCCCGCCAGCATGGAGATGCCCGCACCCAGGGCTGCCATCGCGATCACGCGGCGCTTGAAGGCAGCGGCGGGTGGGCCAATGCGAAGTCGTGTCATGGACGAAGCGCAGATGCGCGAAGGGGAACGGTGAAGACCCTACAGGCTATCGCTGCCCTGCGGGCAGGCGCGTCGGTGCGCCGCAGTGGCGGGCGTAGGACGGTGCCGTCGTCTCAGCACCGTGGGTTTCGTGGCTCCTTAGCTCCGTGCGGCGGTGCCTACTGCTTGAATACGATGGCTTCGAGCCCCATCGCCCGGATGGATGTGGCCGCCGCGTCCGCGCCGGCCCGGTTGTTGTAGGGGCCGACGCGCACACGGATGCGGCGACCCTTGGCACTCTGCAGCTCCTGGCGGAATGCTGGCAGCCCTTCGTTGAGCAGCCGTGCCTGCGCCTTGCGCGCGTTGGCCTCGTCCGCGAACAGGCCCACGTTGATGTAGTAGCCAGGAGCGGTGCCGACCAGCGGCAAGGGGGCTGAGGACGCGCTGGCAGCAGCGGTCGCGGCAGAGGCGGCTACCGCAGGGGATTTCGCGGGCTTGGGCTTCGCCTTGGCGCTGGAGGCGGCACGGCTGGCCGGTTCTGCCGCGGGCGTGCTGGTCGAAGTCGGCTTTTTGGTGGAGGGGGCGGGGCTCTTGTCGGCTGGCGCGGCCGTGGCGGCAGCGACCACCGGAGCGGATGCCGGCGCGGTCGCTGGCGGCGAGGGCGCTGCAATGGGCGCGGGCGCTGGCGTGGACAGAGCTGGGGTAGAAGGGGCCGGCGTCAATGCCGGCGCCGGCGTGGTCGGTGCGGCGGGCGCGGCTTGGGATGCGGATGGCTGGGCGCCGGTGGCCACGTCGGTACCCGCCTCCGGCTCGGGCGCCACGGACACCCGTCCCGACGCAGCGGCCGACGCCGCTGCGGCTGTGGCCTGCGCCACGGTCACGGCGGGCTCCAGGGCGAGCGGCCTGGCGTCTGGTGATGGCGAGGACGGCCACAGCAGGTAGGCCAGCACGGCTGCGGCCAGCAGCGCGCCGTTGGCCCACACCACGGCATGCAGCCGCTTGCGCGTGCTGGCCTGCTTTTGCAGCGAGGCGCAAGCCTCGGGCAGCGTGCGGGAGGCGGCCAGGGCCCGTCCCACGCGCTTGCGGATGTCGGCATAGAGGAGGGCGTTGCCATACAGCCCGGGCACCACGAATGCGAGCATGGCAAAGGCGCCCAGCACGCCCAGCTCAATGCCCAGCGGCCAGTGCAGCAGCGATCGCCCGAGGGCGTACACCACCAGCGCCAGCCCTTCCGCAGCGGCCAGATACACCAGCGAAGCGCTCCACAGCTGGCGGAAGACCATCCAGTTGAGGGTGCTCAGGCACGCGGCCCAGTTCCAGCTGGTGGTGGTGCGCCCGGTGTTGTCGAAGCGATCGAAAACGGCCAGGTAGTAGTCGGTGTTCACCGGGCCCAGCGCCAGCCTGGTCAACGCTCGCATGGCGTTGTCGGACGGCGAATCCAGCGATGCGGCCGGAATGATGGAGGCGACAGGATCCGTGTGGTCGAGCATGCCCGGATTCTGTCACGGGCCGCCTGCCCGGCCTACGGCCCCGCGGCCACGCTGCCGCAAACGGCCCGGCGCGCGGCGTCAGCCGGATGCGCGCGGAGCGGGTGTGAATGAAAAAGGCCGCTGGCGCTTATCCATAAAGCGCTGATAGCTATCAAAATAATAGCTATTGGCGCTTGGGGCGGCGGCTCAGGCGCCCCGCACCATGGCCATCACCTTCGCGGCGTCCAGGGTGGCTGCCTTTTGCTGGATTTGCGGCAGGTACTGCGACTGCATCTGCTTGGCGGGCCCCAGCAGCCCCTCAAACGTCTCGCGCAGCATGGCCGTGCTCATCACGCGGCCGCCCGCGTAATAGCGCTTGGCGACTTGCCCCAGGGCATAGGTGGTGGCGAACGAGAACGCCATGCCCGTGGCCGTGCCCCCCAGGCCGCCGATCGTGCGGCCCGCCGCCTTGCCCAGCAAGCCGCCCAGCAACTTGCGGCCAAACTGTTCCAGGTACTGCGACGTGAGGCCCACGCCGGCCGCCGCTATGAACTCCTTGATATGCCCCTGGTCCAGTTCCACGCCGTGGGCCTTGCCGATGCCATACACCATCTTCACCTGCATCGGAATGATCGCCATGGAAGCCCAGGACTGCGGCAGCAGTTCCAGCGCGCCGTTGAGCAGCGCGTAGTTGAGGATGGATTGGTCCAGCTCGGCATCGGCCGGGCCGGGGCGTTGGGAAGCCGGCTGCGTCGCCGACGT
>NZ_JALEGG010000117.1 GCF_022763525.1 Acidovorax sp. | reverse complement strand
GGATGGTGTGCAAGGCGCGGTGTGCGGCCAATAGCTCGGCTATTGGCAAACGCCGCAACGCTGCAGACCGCCCGCAAAGAGCGCTGCCCGCAGGGTTGGAGCGCCGTCCTGGACGCGGCCGCCACGGCACAATTGGCGGCCTATGTCTGCAACCGGCGCCCGCCCCACAGAACCCATCCCACCCCGCCCGGACCGGGCGGCGTTGGTGCAAGCCTGGGTGCAGGCCCTGCGCACCCAGGCCAGCCCCACCGAGCTGCAGGCGCTGGCGCCCCTGAGCGACGCAGAAGCCGCGCGCGTGATGGCGCTGCTGCGCAACGAGTCGCCCTCTGCCTCATCGCCCAGGGGCCGCCCGCCCGCCGCAAATACCCCCAGCGCTGACATTGCCACCGGCCACTTCCGCCCGCGTATCACCCTCATGACCCTGGGCCGCGGCGATGGCCTGCTGGGCCTGCAACCCCAAGGCAAGCTGGGGCCCCGCGGCGACAGCGTGACGCTGGTGCAGATCGACTGGACCTACCGCACCGACGATGGGGCCACCTGGCAAACGCCCGCGCCCACCTCCATTCTGGGCGCCCGCCCGGCTCCCGTACAGGAGCTGTTCGACACCGGCGGCCCTCTGGTGCGCATGCAGCGCAATGTGGCCGCAGAGTCCGATGCCATGGACCGCGTGTGGGACCTGGGTCTGATCCCCGTCGACGCCAGCAAGCTTCAGTGGCGCCACCGCGCGGCCGCCAGCAGCCTGGGCCCCGTATGGACGCTGGCGCAGGAGGTGCACTTTGGCGATTTCTGGGCCGACGTCGTGCCGCAATTGCGCGCCGAGGGCTGGAGCGTGGTGGTGCACCCCGGCTTTGCGCACGAAAGCGTGCCCGTGCTCCGCTGGAAGCTGCACATTGCCCCCGACACGGGCGAGCTGCTGGGCAAGGAAGTGGACGGCCCGCTGGCGCCGCGCGAGCGCCCCGTGCAAAAGCTCATGCTGCCCGAGCGCGAAGGCGCCTGGCTGCTGACCCTGGGCATCGAGATCGACGGCGAAACCCTGGACCTGGCCCCGCTGCTGGCCGACCTGCTGCGCCGCGATGCCCGCTGGCTGAATGCGCAGCAGATGGCGGCCATCGACGACCTGGCGATCATCAAGCTGCGCGCACCCGGCGGCAAGCGCATCGAGGCACCCGCAGGCCCGCTCAAGGCCATCGTGGGCGCGATGGTGGATCTGCTCACCGACCCCACGCGCAACCAGCGCCAGGACGGCGACCCACTGCGCCTGGGTGCCTGGGAGGCGCGCCGCATCGAGGCTCTGCGCGCCGGCCTGGTGCAGGCCCACCGCGTGGGCACCGTCAACGGCTGGAGCAACGACTGGCAGCTGCAGGGCGACGCCGGCCTGGCACAGCTGGCCCAGCGCCTGCGCCGCATCGGCACGCCCCGGCCGGTCACTGCGCCTGCGGGCCTGCAGGTGCAGCTGCGCCCCTACCAGCTGGAGGGCCTGGCCTGGCTGCAGTACCTGCGCGAACAGGGCCTGGGCGGCATCCTGGCCGACGACATGGGCCTGGGCAAGACGGCCCAGGCGCTGGCCCATGTGCTGCTTGAGAAGGAAGCCGGGCGGCTCACGCGCCCTGCCCTCGTCGTGCTGCCCACCTCGCTGCTCTTCAACTGGCAGGCCGAGGCCGCGCGCATGGCCCCCGGCCTGCGCGTGCTGGCGCTGCACGGCCCTGGCCGCGCCCAGCGCTACCTGCAGATCGGCCAGCACGACCTGGTGCTGACCACCTACCCCTTGCTGTGGCGCGACGTGGACGCGCTGGCCGCGCAGCCCTTTCACCTGCTGATCCTGGACGAGGCGCAGATGGTGAAGAACGCAGGCAGCCGCAGCGCCCGCGCCCTGCGCCGCCTGCAGGCCCCGCACCTGCTGTGCCTGACCGGCACGCCGCTGGAGAACCACCTGGGCGAGCTCTGGGCGCAGTTCGACTTTCTGATGCCCGGCTTTCTGGGGGACGTGCGCAGCTTCAACGCCCGCTGGCGCAAGCCCATCGAGGAACACGGCGAGACCCTGCGCGCCCAGCTGCTGGCCCAGCGCGTGCGCCCCTTCATCCTGCGCCGCCGCAAGCAGGACGTGGCAACCGAGTTGCCCCCGCGCACCGAAACCATCCTGCGCGTGCAGCTGCAGGGCAAGCAGCGCGAGCTGTACGAGGCCGTGCGCACGGCGGCCGACAAACAGGTGCGCCGCGCGCTGGAGCGCCAGGGATTTGATGGGGCGCAGATCGCCATCCTGGATGCGCTGCTCAAGCTCCGCCAGGTCTGCTGCGACCCGTGCTTGGTGAAAGGGACCACGAAGACCGCGCACACCATGGAGCGCGCCAAGCTCGAACTCTTGGCCGACCTGCTGCCCCCATTGGTGGACGAAGGCCGCCGCGTGCTGGTGTTCTCGCAGTTCACCGAGATGCTGATGCTGGCCGCCGAGCAATTGGACGCCCTGGCCCTGCCCTACCTCACCCTCACGGGCCAGACGCCACCGCGCGCGCGGGGTGCCGTGGTGAAACGCTTCCAGGCCCAGGACGACACCAGCGCCCCCATCCTGCTGGTGAGCCTGAAAGCCGGCGGTGTGGGCCTGAACCTGACGGCCGCCGACACCGTGATCCACCTCGACCCCTGGTGGAACCCCGCCGTGGAAGAGCAGGCCACTGCCCGCGCCCATCGCATTGGCCAGGACCAGCCCGTGTTCGTCTACAAGCTGGTGGTGGAAGGCAGCATCGAAGAGCGCATGCTGGAGCTGCAGGCCCGCAAGGCCGCGCTGGCCCGCGGCGTGCTGGGCCACGACACCGAAGGCACCGTGAAATTCAGCGAAGCAGACTTGCGCGCCCTGCTGGCGCCGCTGACCGAGCCTGCCAACAATCCGCTGGCCATCCCGGGCGAGGACGCCAAACGCTGGGGCAGCACGGGCCGGCGCCGTCCCCGGGCACTGCAGCCGCCCGAAAATTGAAGCCTTTTTGGCCACCAGCGCTTGTCCAACAAGCGCACGCAGCTATCAAAAAAGAAGCGCCCCAGCACAATCCCCTACTGCAGCCCCTCGCGGCGCTTGCGCGCAGAATTCAAAAGCAAGCTTCGGAGTGCGCGGGGTCCGCTGCCTCCCTAGAGTGGCAGGTATCGTCACCTCACTCCACGAGCCTGCCATGACCTCCACCGCTACCACCGCCATCGCAACACCTTTCACCGCCCCCATGCCCCGCCGCGCCCTCCACACCAAAGCCGAGCAGGCCGCCGCCATCCAGGCCGACCCACGCTGGGCAGACCTGGTGGCCCGCAGTGCGGCGGCGGATGGGCGCTTTTGGTATTCCGTGCAAACCACCGGCGTCTATTGCCGGCCCAGCTGTGCAGCGCGCACGCCCCGGCCCGAGAACGTGCGCTTTCACGCCAGCTGCGACGAAGCCGAACGCTCCGGGTTTCGGCCCTGCCAACGCTGCCAGCCGCGCCAGCACAACGCGCTGGCACACCACACCGCGGTGGTAACCGAGGCTTGCCGCATCCTGGACGACGGCGTGGCTGCGGGCCGCGCGCCCACATTGGAGGCGCTGGCCGAGCGCCTGGGCCTGAGCGCCTCGCACCTGCACCGCGTTTTCAAGCAGGCCACGGGCCTCTCGCCCCGAGCCTATGCAGCGGCACGCCGCGCCGAGAAGGTGCGCGCCGCACTGGGCGACCCGGCCTCGGGGTCGGTCACCGACGCGATTTATGGCGCGGGCTACCAATCCAGCAGCCGGTTCTACGAACAATCCGCCCAGGTGCTGGGCATGGCGCCCAGCCGCTACCGCGCGGGCGGCGCGGCGCAGGACATCCGCTATGCCGTCGGCCCGTGCTCGCTGGGCTCCGTGCTGGTGGCACAAAGCGACCGGGGTATCTGCGCCATCCTGCTGGGCGACGACGCCGACGCCTTGGCGCGTGACCTCCAGCGACGCTTTCCGCGTGCCCGCTTGCAGCGCGGCGAAGCCGCCTTCACCACCCAGGTGGCACAGGTGGTGGCCTTCGTGGAAGCACCGCGCCTGGGCTTGGCCCTGCCGCTGGATGTGCGCGGCACGGCCTTTCAGCAGCGCGTCTGGCAGGCGCTACAGGCCATCCCGGCCGGGCAGACGGCCAGCTATGCCGAGATTGCACAGCGCATCGGCGCGCCCACCGCCGTGCGCGCCGTGGCACAGGCCTGCGCGGCCAACGCCCTGGCCGTTGCGGTGCCTTGCCACCGGGTGGTGAAGAGCGATGGCGGCCTGTCGGGCTACCGCTGGGGCGCGGAGCGCAAACGCGCGCTGCTGACGCGGGAATCCGCCACCGCCCCCTCCAAGCCGGTGGTGGAGAAGGCGGCATGAGCGCAGCGCCCCAGCCATCATCCCCCGTCGGCGTCGCGGACTCGGCCTGGACCCAGCGCGCGGCCGGCATCGACTGGCACACGGCGGCCGAGGCCTTGCGCCAGCAGGGCCACGCCGTGCTGCCGAAACTGCTGAGCGCGGAGGAATGCGCTGACGTGGCTGGGCTGTACGGCAGCGCCGACGCGGCCACCTTCCGCAGCCGTGTCGTGATGCAGCGCCACGGCTTCGGGCAAGGGGAGTACCGGTATTTCAGCTACCCGCTGCCCGCCCTGGTGGCTGGCTTGCGCGGCGCGCTGTACCCGCACCTGGCGCCGATCGCCAACCAGTGGAACACTGCCATGGGCATCGAGGTGCGTTACCCCGCACAGCATGCCGACTTCATCGCCCGCTGCCACGCTGCCGGCCAGTTGCGCCCCACCCCGCTGCTGTTGCAGTACGGCCCGGGCGACTACAACTGCCTGCACCAGGATCTGTATGGCGAGCATGTGTTCCCCCTGCAGGTGGCGGTGCTGCTGTCGGAGCCGGGGCGCGACTTCACGGGCGGCGAGCTGGTGCTGACCGAACAGCGCCCGCGAATGCAGTCGCGCGCTGAGGTGGTGCCGCTGCGCCAGGGCGACGCGGTCGTGTTTGCCGTGCACCACCGCCCGGTGCAAGGCACGCGCGGGCCTTATCGCGTGCAGATGCGCCACGGCGTGAGCCGCGTGCGCTCCGGGCAGCGGCACACGGTGGGCATCATCTTTCACGACGCTGTCTGACCACCGCGCGTCCCATGACCCTCGGCCTCTTCGACGATCTGCCGCCAGCACCCCAAGCACCAGAGTGGCTGGAGCCGGGGGCCGTGGTGCTGCGCGGTTTTGCACTGCCGCTGGCTGCCGATCTGCTGCAGGCTGTAGCCCACATCGAAGCCCATGCACCCTTCCGCCATCTCGTCACGCCGGGCGGCAAGCGCATGTCCGTGGCCATGACGAACTGCGGGCCGCTGGGCTGGATCAGCGAACGAAGCGGATACCGCTACGGCCCCGTGGACCCGGAAACGGGCAAGCGCTGGCCGCGTATGCCGTCGCTCTTTCAACAACTGGCCCGCGATGCCGCCGAGGCCGCAGGCTTTGCCGGCTTTGCGCCCGATGCCTGCCTTGTCAACCGCTACGCCCCCGGTACGCGGCTGTCGCTGCACCAGGACCGCGACGAGGGAAATTACGCGCACCCCATCGTTTCGGTGTCGCTGGGCATCCCGGCGGTGTTCCTGTGGGGCGGCGCGCAGCGGGCCGACAAGGCCCGGCGTGTTCCGCTCCTGCACGGCGACGTGGTGGTGTGGGGCGGGCCGGCGCGGCTGCGCTTTCATGGCGTGCTGCCGCTGCGCGAGGCGGAGCACCCGCTTACCGGGGCGCACCGCATCAACCTCACTTTTCGCAGGGCGGGCTGAGCGCCGGGTCTACCGCGGGTAGCCCGTGGCTTTGGCCAACCGGGTCAGCAGCTGTTCTGCCACCGGGCGGCCCCGCAGGCTGTCGGCAATGGTCACGCTCTTTCCGCTGCGCAAAGTCACCTGCACACGGTAGAAGGTGGTGTGCTGGTTGCCGCTTTGCGTGGTGTAGCTTTCCTTGATGGATAGCCGCGCAATGTCGGCGGCGGGCACACGATGCCATGCCAGCACCAGGCCCAGCAGCCGGCGCTCCGTATGCAAGCCCTGGCGGTCCAATTGCACGTGCAAGCTGTTGGACACGGCATAGAAGCCCCACACCACCATGGCCCCACCGATGCCGCCAAACGCCAGCGGGAACAAGACCGGCGCGCCGCCATAGCCTGCCGCCATGCCTGCGGCAAAAAACACAGTACCCATCACCATCCACACCGCGTTTTGCTGCCACAGTCGGCCGTAGGGCTGGTACAGCCGCACGCCGCCGGCGATGGGTTCGATGTTGCTCACAATGTCCAGCTCGGCTTCGTGCCGGGCTAGCACCTGCGGGTGGCTGGCTGCATCCTGCGTAAGCCAGGCCGATTCGGCACGCGTGGCGTACACCGGCACTTCAAACCGCCGAGAAAAAGGCAGCGCCGGATCCGCGCTTTCAACCAGCACATACCAACGATGCTCGCTCTGGCCCACGGCCTGCTCAGACCCTGGCAGCCCTGGCGGCACGCTCAGGCGAAACGCCACGCGGCTGCCCTGCCCCTGCGGCTGCACCTGGGCTGCGCCCTCCGTCTGCCATACCACGTGTTCACGCGATTCGGCACGGCTGCCGCCGCTGCTGCCCGCCGAGCGGCCCTGGTGGCCAGAGGCGCAGCGCAGTGTGACCAGAAAGCTCAGATCGGGCCGGTAGCGAACGCCGGGCAGTTCCAGCGTAGCCCCCACATGCCCGCCAATGGCGCCCGGGAACGGGTCCATGACCAGATGTACCTCGCCCTGGCGGCGCGCATCCAGCGTGGCACGCACGGCCCACACCAGCAGACCCAGGCCCACGGCCCCGATGAGGCCCAACACGGCCGCGACCATGAGGTTGTCTTGGCGCCAAGCACGTGGCAGGGCGGCCAAGGCTGCCGAGTACGCGATGGCGCCCCACACCACCGCAAAACCCCAGGCAAACCACACCTCCCAGCGTTTGTCGGAGCGGATGCGGTTGCCCGCCCAGGCCTTGTTGGCCAGCCAGGGCGCATCGCCCGCAGCCTGCAGGCGCCGGGCCTTCTCTATGTCCCCACGCCGCATCTGGCGCCCCCACAGCAGCATGCCCACGCCAAAGCCGCCAAACACCACCACAAAAACCATCTGGAAAGCCAGCAGCCCTGGGCGCAGGCTGCGGTCGGCCACGGACTCCTCGGGGGAGGATGGGTTGAACCAGACTTGCAGGAGCACCCCGGTCTGCTGCGCCCGCTGCAGCCGCGCCCCCAGGTCCTGCTGAAAGCTCCCGATGTTGTCCGCCGATGTGTTGATGGCCGCGCGATGGCCGTCGTAGGTGGTGCCGCCCACCTGGTAGCGGTAATGGACGGAAACGCTGAACGAGCTGCCCGACTTGCTGCCCCGGTGCGTGTGGAGCGAGGCAGACACCACCTGGGCCGGCACCGGCTGCCAGAACCGCATGCGCGACCAGTCGTACAGATTGGGCAACACCCCCAAAAGCAGCATGCCCACACCCACGGCCGCAAACGGCAGGGCAAACAGCGTCAGGAACCAACCGCTGCGCTTTTTCTCCTGCGCCGCGCGGGCCTCGGCATCGGCGCCGCGCCGCCTGCCCGCCGCGGGCACGCGCTGCTGCTTCGTATCCGCCATGCGCCTCCCTCCCGGTATCTGCCCGCGATGGGG
>NZ_JALEGG010000116.1 GCF_022763525.1 Acidovorax sp. | reverse complement strand
TGCAGTGCTACTCGGCTTACGCCTCATCAGCAGCGCCGGCTTGCGCCAGCGCCGCTGGCAGCAGGGCGATGCCCAGCTGCTCGCGCACTTTGTTTTCAATCTCCCGGGCGAGGTCGGGGTTTTCGCGCAGGAATTCGCGCGCGTTGTCGCGGCCCTGGCCGATCTTTTCGCCGTTGTAGGCGTACCAGGCGCCGCTCTTTTCCACGATCTTGGCGTTCACGCCCATGTCGATGATCTCCCCCTCGCGGCTGATGCCCTCGCCGAACAGGATGTCGAACTCGGCCGTCTTGAAGGGCGGGCTCACCTTGTTCTTGACCACCTTGACCTTGGTTTCGTTGCCGATCGCTTCGTCGCCCTTCTTGATGGTGCCGGTGCGGCGGATATCGAGGCGCACCGAGGCGTAGAACTTGAGCGCGTTGCCGCCGGTGGTGGTTTCGGGGCTGCCGAACATCACGCCGATCTTCATGCGGATCTGGTTGATGAAAATGACCATGCAGTTGGTCTTTTTGATCGTGGCCGTGAGCTTGCGCAGCGCCTGGCTCATCAGGCGGGCCTGCAGGCCGGGCAGGGCGTCACCCATTTCGCCTTCGATTTCGGCCTTGGGCGTGAGCGCGGCGACCGAGTCGACGACGATCAGGTCCACGGCGCCCGAGCGCACTAGGCTGTCCACGATTTCGAGGGCCTGTTCGCCGGTGTCGGGCTGGCTGATGAGCAGGTCGGGCACGTGCACACCGAGCTTTTGCGCGTACTGGATGTCCAGGGCGTGCTCCGCATCGACGAAAGCGCAGGTGCCACCCTGCTTTTGCATCTCGGCAATCACCTGCAGCGTGAGCGTGGTCTTGCCCGACGATTCCGGCCCGTAGATTTCGACCACCCGGCCGCGTGGCAGGCCGCCCACGCCCAGAGCGATGTCCAGGCCGAGGGAGCCGGTGGAGACCACCTGGATGTCCTCGATGGCCTCGCCTTCGCCCAGGCGCATGATCGTGCCCTTGCCGAACTGCTTCTCGATCTGGGCGAGCGCAGCGGCCAGCGCCTTGGCTTTTTCGGTGTTCGCGGGGTTGGTGCCTTTGACTGCGACGTCCATGAGAAACTCCTAGGAAAAACAACAGGTTGGATGACTACATCCTTCTGCGGTTAACCACAGGCTGGATGCTTGAACAGTAGTTTATGCGACCTGTTTCGCCAAAACCAAGCGGTATTTGGTCAGTTTGCCTGACAATCTGCCATGGCCGAAAACTCCCCCACTTCGCGCGCCAGCGACGGCTGGCGCCAGACCCATCTGGGCCGTCTGCTGGGTCACGCCATGCGGCGCTTTGACGCGCGGGTGCTGCAACTCATGGCACACAACGTGGAGGTGCCGCTGGCACTGTCCAATCTGGCCGCCCGCGACCAAGTGACGGCCGCCCACGTGCACATCACACGCCACCTGGCGCTCACGGGCGACCGGCTGACCGACCTGGCCGAGCGCGCCGGAATGACCAAGCAGGCCATGGGCAACCTGGTGGACCAGTGCGAGGCCTGGGGTCTGGTTACCCGCGAGGCCGACCCGCTGGATGCCCGTGCCCGCCGTGTGTGCTTCACGCCCACAGGGCTGGCCTGGCTGCAGGCCTTCCACGACGCCGTGGCCCAGGCCGAGGCCGAATTCCGCGCCGAGGTGGGCAACGAGGTGGCAACCGTGGTGGCCATCGGGCTGGAGGCCTATGCAGGCGGCGACGCGCAATGGCTGGGCACCCACCGCCACGGCGGCGGATAGGCAGAGCGCGCGGCTCGGCCCTGCCAAGGCCCACCCGCCCCGGCACCCCGGGCCAAGATCCTGTTCACGATCTCTCAAGGGCGCCGCTGCCCGCTGCCAGGGCCTCGGCACGCGCTGCGGTCGCCAGTCGCGCGGCATCGAGGCCCAAGGCCTTGAGCGTACGCGCCGCCACGCCCTGCGGCATGTCGGCCACCAGGGCCACGATGTGGGCGCCGCGCAGCGGGCCGGCCTGGGCCTTGCGCGACCGGGCCAGTGCCTGCATCAGCGCTTCGCCCGAGGGCTGGGCCCGGTAGAGGCGGGGCGGCTCTGCCGTCGCGGGAGCCGCGGCGGGCAGCGCATTCTCGAGCCCCAGGCCCTGCAGGGCATCGCGGTACTGCTGCTCGATGGCCGCCGGTACGGCGCCCGGATCCTGGCCCAGTCGCTCGAAGGCGCGACGCGCGGAGCCGTCGGGCAGGTCCAGCGCGGCCAGCAGGAAGTGCTCGGCGCCTGGGGCGCTGTGGCCTTGGGCTCGGGCGTGATTTTCGGCGCCGGTGCACAGCTGCTTTAGCGTGCTCAGGCTCTGGAAGTGGTCACGGATGCGTTGGAACATGGGTCACGGCTCCTGGGCTGAAGAGGATGGAGGACGGCCAGCCAGCCCCGAGAGGCCCGACAGCCGCTTGTGCGCCGCCTGCTTGCTCACGCCCAGCGCCTGGGCGATCTGTGTCCACGACCACCCCTGCTCCAGGGCAGAGGTCACCGCGGCGGCTTCCAGCCGGTCGGCCATCAGGCGCAGGGCCACGACGGCAGCCAGCGCGGCCTCGGGGTCGTCGTGCGAAGGAAGCGGGGGCGAGGGCGGGGATGACATGCGTCAACTCTAGTTGACGTTTATCGCTCCGTCAACCGATGTTGATGATTTTCTGAGCATTCCGCCTCAAGATCCGGGCAACGCGTCCGCGGCCATGCCTGGCGCTGCAGCGGCCATCGGGTGTGCATCCGCAGGCGCTGCGCAGGCCAGCAGCCATTGCCGAAAACACTGCAGCGCGTGCAGCGGTGTGCGGCCCTCCGGGAAGCAGAACCAGTAGCCCTTGTCGCTCAGGTAGCCACCGCGCAACAGCGCATGGGCCAAGGGCTCGCGCACCAGCCCGGCGGTGATCTCGTCCTGCACCAAACAGCGCGGCACCAGCGCCAGGCCCATGCCCGCCATCACCGCGCGGATCATGGTCTGGAACTGGTCGAACTGCGGCCCCGCGAGCGGATCGATGAGGCCGAGGACGCCGTGCGTCTCGCTCCAGCGCAGCCAGGCCTCGGGCACGGTCACGTGGCGCATCAGCGCGTGGCGGGCCACGTCGGCCGGTGTGTGGATGGCCCAGTCGGCCACGCGCGTACGGGGGGCGATCAAGGCCACTTCGTTGCCCGTGATGTAGTGCGCATGCGCGCCGGGCCAATGGCCTTCGCCGAACAGGATCGAGCAGTCCAGCTCGGGCCGCTCAAAGTCGTAGCTGTGCACGTAGGGCACGAAGTGCAGCGTGACCTGCGGGTGCTGCTGCTGAAACTGCGGCAGGCGCGGGATGAGCCACTTGGCCGCGAACGTGGGCAGGCTGGACAGGTGCAGGGCGCCGCCGCCGTCGTCGCTGGTGATCAGCTCCAGGGTGGCGGCCTCCAGCTGGGCCAGCACGGCGCGGACGGCCTTTTCATACCGCGCCCCCGCTGGCGTGAGAGCCAGGCGCTTGCGACTGCGCTCGAACAGCGGCGTCCCCACCCAGCCCTCCAGCTCCTTGACCTGCTTGCTCACGGCGCTTTGCGTCAGGTGAAGCGCCTCGGCTGCGCGCGAAACGCTGTCGAAACGGGCCACGGTGGAGAACGCGCGCAAGAGATGCAGCGGGGGTGCAAGGCGGCGCAAGCTGGACATTGACGACCTCCAATCATTCCATCATGGAATGTTATCAGGCCGATCTTTTGTTTGGCGGGGGCGGCGCCGCGGCGTACGCTCAAGGCTCATTTCAACGGAGAAACCCCATGCAACGTCGTCACGCGCTTGCGGTATTGGCTGCAACAACTTTCGCATCTGGAATGATCTCTGCCCAAGAGGGCAAGCCGCTGCGCATCATCGTGCCCTTTCCGCCCGGCGGTGCCACCGACATCACGGCCCGCAGCCTGCAAGAGCCGCTGGCCCGCATCCTGAAGCAGCCCGTGGTGCTGGAAAACCGGGGCGGCGCTGGCGGCTCGATCGGCATGGCCGAAGTGGCCCGTGCCCCGGCGGATGGCCTCACGCTGGGCGTGGCCACGCTGTCCACCCACGGCGTGAATCCTGCCGTCTACAGCAAGCTGCCCTACGACCCCATCAAGGACTTCGTGGGCGTGACCGAGATCGTGCGGGCGCCAGGCGTCATCGTGGTGAACCCGGCGGTGCTGCCCGTCAAGGACCTGGCCGAGCTGGTGAAATACCTCAAGGCCAACCCCGGCAAGGTGTCCTACGCCACGCCCGGCAACGGCACCATCGGCCACATGTGGGGCGAGCTGTTCAAGCGTGCTTCGGGCACCTCCATGGTCCACATCGCCTATCGCGGCGCAGGCCCGGCCATCAACGACGTGCTGGCCGGCCAGGTGGGCGTGTACTTTGACCAGGTCGCGTCTTCGCTGCCGCACATCAAGGCCGGCAAGCTCAAGGCGCTGGCCGTGTCGTGGCCTGTACGGCTGGAAGTCCTGCCCGATGTCCCCACCTATGCGGCGTTGGGCTACAAACAGGCCAACGAGCCTTCGTGGTTCGGCCTGGTGGCCCCGGCGGCGACGCCCGCTGCGGCCGTGGAACGTGTCCAGCAGGCCGTGGCCCAGGCGCTGAAAGAGGTCGCGGTGCGCGAGCGCTTGGCGGGGCAGGGCCTGTACCCGTCGGGCACGACCTCCAAGGAGTTCACCGCCCAGATCGCCCACGAGATCGACAAGATGAAGGGTGTGGCGGCCTATGCCAAGGTGGTGCTCGACTGAACCCACCCGGGCGCAGGGCCCCGCCATGCGCCGCCTGCGCCCCCAATAACCCCAGCGGCAGCCCGGTCTGGCCGGGCACGCCGCCTTCCCTTGCGCACACTCTGCCTATGCATTCAGCCTTGAAACTGATCCACCACCGATTCCAGCAATCCCAACCGGGCGCCGCCGGCCTGCCCGGACAGCCCACCCACGCCCCCGACACCCCGACGGTGACGGCCCGGCCCGGCACCACCCCGCTGGTGCTGGATTCGCCCCACAGCGGCACGCAATACCCGGCCGACTTTGGCTCCGCCTGCGACCTGCCCACGCTGCGCCGGGCCGAAGACACGCACGTCGAGAAGATCTATGCCTTTGCCCCCGCGATGGGCGCAGCCTGGATCGAAGCCCACTTTCCGCGCATCTACCTGGATGCGAACCGCGACACCACGGAGCTCGACACCTCCATGCTCGACGGCGCTTGGACCGGCCCCATCTCCACCGACCCCAAAGTGCTCAGCAAGGTGCGCCTGGGCAAAGGCCTGATCTGGAAATTCACCGACGAAGGCGAGCCCATCTACCACCGCCAGCTCACGGTTCAGGAAGTGCGCGGGCGCATTGACCGCTGCTGGCGCCCCTACCACGCCGCCGTGGCGCAGGCCATCGATGCCGCCCATGCACGCCACGGCTACAGCATCCACCTCAACTGCCACTCCATGCCCGCCGTGGCCGGCCGCTTCGCCACAGAATTCCCGGGGCTCGTGCATGCCGACTTCGTCGTGGGCGACCGCGATGGCACGACGGCCGACCCGGCGCTGTCCGCCCTCATCTGCGACCACCTGCGCGCCTGTGGCTACAGCGTGGAATACAACCACCCGTACAAGGGCGTGGAGCTGGTGCGCCGCTATGGCAACCCCGCGCAGCACCGCCACAGCATCCAGGTCGAGATCAACCGCAAGCTCTACATGGACGAGCAGACGCTGGAGCAGGACCCGGCGGGCATGGCGCGCCTGCAGACTGACTTGAAGGCGCTGGTGCAGCGGCTGCTGAGCACCGACCCGCGCTGAGGTGGATCAAGGGCGGATGAGGTGGGCCCGCCGTGGCGGTGCCGGGCCCCCTGCGCCGGGCCGCAGCCCGCCTAAAATTGCTGGCAGGCGCGGCGCCAGACCGCAGCCCCCACCAGGAGACACCCCATGCGCATTCTCATCGCCGAAGACGACCAGGTGCTGGCCGACGGACTGCTGCGCACGCTGCGGGCCTCCGGCGCCGTGGTGGACCACGTGGCCAGCGGCACCGAGGCCGACGCGGCCCTGATGACCAACAACGAGTTCGACCTGCTCATCCTGGACCTGGGTCTGCCCAAGATGCACGGGCTGGAAGTGCTCAAGCGCCTGCGCGGCCGCGGCGCCACGCTGCCGGTGCTGATCCTCACCGCGGCCGACAGCGTGGAAGAGCGCGTCAAGGGCCTGGACTACGGCGCCGACGACTACATGGCCAAGCCGTTTTCGCTGCAAGAGCTTGAAGCCCGCGTGCGCGCCCTCACGCGCCGGGGCATGGGCGGCACCAGCAGCTCCATCAAGCATGGCCCGCTGGTGTACGACCAGGCCGGCCGCGTGGCCACCATCGACGGCAAGATGATCGAGCTGTCGGCGCGCGAGCTGGGGCTGCTGGAGGTGCTGCTGCAGCGCGCGGGCCGCCTGGTCAGCAAGGAGCAGCTGGTGGAGCGCCTGTGCGAGTGGGGCGAGGAAGTGAGCAACAACGCCATCGAGGTCTACATCCACCGCCTGCGCAAGAAGATCGAGGGCGGGCCGATCCGCATCGCCACGGTGCGAGGACTGGGGTACTGCCTCGAAAAAATCCCTGGATGACATGAAGCACCCCCTGCGTCGCTTCGCGCCCGCCCCCTCTCCTTCGGGAGGAAGAGGCACCCGGTGGCCTGGCAAAGCCAGTTCCGTGGGTGCAATGGCCCGGGCCGTGTCCGTGACAACCGTAGCGGTGGGCAATGCCTTCAAGCCGAATGCTACAAAAATGCTAGCCTTCAGCGCTTTATAGATAAGCGCCAGAGGCCAATTTCATTCAAAACCACCACGGCGAGCGCCTTGAAAATCTTCCAGCGAGAGCAGCGCTCCCTTTTCGGCGAGATCCTCGACTGGATGCTCACGCCGCTCCTGCTGCTGTGGCCCGTCAGCCTGGCGCTGACGTGGCTCGTGGCGCAGGGCCTGGCCAACAAGCCGTTTGACCGGGCGCTGGAGTACAACGCCCATGCCCTGGCCCAGCTGGTGAGCGTGGCGGGCAACAAGGTGCAGTTCAACCTGCCGCAGCCCGCCAGCGAAATCCTGCGCGCGGACGATTCCGACATCGTGTACTACCAGGTCCTGGGGCCGGGCAACGAGTTCCTCTCCGGCGAACGCGAGCTGCCCGAACCTCCCGCCGATGAAGTGCCCACGCCAGGCGAGGTGCGTTTGCGCGACGGCGAAATGCGCGGCATCGAAATCCGCGTCGCCTACATCTGGGTGCGCCTGCCGCTGCCGGGCACGCCCGTGGCGCTGGTGCAGGTGGCAGAAACCCGCGAAAAGCGCAGTGTGCTGGCCACCGAAATCATCAAGGGCGTGATGCTGCCGCAGTTCGTCATCCTGCCGCTGGCGGTGCTGCTGGTGTGGCTGGCGCTGGCGCGGGGCATCCAGCCGCTGAACCAGCTGGAGCAGCGCATCCGTGCGCGCAACCCCGACGACCTCTCGCCGCTGGACGACCGCACCGTGCCGCTCGAAGTGGCGCCGCTGGTCTCGTCGGTGAACGACCTGCTCACGCGCCTGAACGAATCGCTGGCCACGCAAAAGCGCTTCCTGGCCGACGCCGCGCACCAGCTCAAGACGCCGCTGGCGGGCCTGCGCATGCAGGCCGACCTGGCCCAGCGCGAGGGCACCAGCACGGAGGAGCTCAAGCGCTCGCTGCAGCAGATCGGGCGCTCCAGCATCCGCGCCACGCACACCGTCAACCAGCTGCTGGCGCTGGCGCGTGCCGAAGGCAGCGGCGTGGGCATTGCGCGCCAGCCGTGCGATCTGGCGCGGATCGTGATCGAGGTGGTGCGCGACTCGGTGCCCCGCGCGCTCGACAAGCACATCGACCTGGGCTACGACGGCGCCGAGCCCGGCTCACCCGGCGTGTTGCTGGACGGCAACCCCACGCTGCTCAAGGAGCTGGTGCGCAACCTGCTCGACAACGCCATCAACTACACGCCGTCCACACCGGCCAGACCGGGCGTGGTCACCGCCCGGGTGCTGGCCGACACCTTCGGCCACGTGCTGCTGCTGCAAGTCGAAGACTCGGGCCCTGGGGTGCCCGAGGCCGAGCGTGAGCTGGTGTTCCAGCCCTTCTACCGGGCGCTGGGCAGCGAGGCCGACGGCTCGGGCCTGGGCCTGCCCATCGTGCTGGAGATTGCGCGCAAGCACGGGGCCGAGGTCACGCTGGAAGATGCCCACCCCGGGCACCAGCCGCCCGGGGCACTATTTACCGTGCGCTTTGCTGCGCGAGACGAAATCCCGGTCGTCTGAGAGCCTGTTCACGATCTCCCAGGGGCATCAGCCGCAGGCCCGCAGCGCCTTGCCCGCCATGGCGGGCCGCAGGGCATCGAGCTGCGGGCGCAGCGCGTCGGTCACCGCCGGCAGGCGCAGGGTGAAGCCCGGGGCATCGGGGCGCTCCTGCACCACGCGGGCCGTGCGCACGCCGCGGCCGGCCAGGTTGGCCAGTTCACGCTCGGCCGCCTCGCTGGAGGAAAAGCGGCCCAGCGAAAGTCCATATTCCAGCGTGCCGCCCGCGCGGTCGTGATCGACCTTGCGGGCCCGCAGTTCGGCGCGTTTCTTGTCCAGCGCTTCCAGGTCTTCGAAGCGGCCCATGTAAACCATCCAGCGCCCGGGCACCGGAGTGGGGTCGAGCACCCAGCTGCCGGCGGGCAGGGCGGCGGCGGCGCTGCGCAGGGCCTCGGCCTGGCGTTCATCGAACACGCCGGCCTGCAGGCACTCGGCGGAATCACCAGGGGTGGGGGTGGGTGCGGCGGAAGATGCGGCATCGGCCACCGGGGCGGCCGCACCCGAAGCGGGCGAAGAAGGAGAAGGGGAGGAAGACGTTTTGCCAGGGTTCACCCGCAGGATCTGCAGCGTCTCCGGCTTGATCTGCTGGTTCATCCGCTGGGGCTCGGCCTGCTCCTGGGGGGCGAATCCCCAATCCTTGAGCAGGCCTTGCGACCAGGCGTAATAGCCTGCGTTGGCCAGCAGCAGCGCGATCAGGGCTAGTCGCAGCATGGTGTCCTTTCTGCCGAGGGCTCCAGAGGAAGCTGGATGCCAAGAGCCTGTTCACGATCTCGCAGGCGCATGGTCATGCCGCGGGCCGCACGCTGATTTCCGAACTGGTGACGGCCTGCATGCCACCGGGTGTGTGCACCAGCAGCGCGCCGTCCTCGCCCACCCCATGGGCGGTCCCGCTCTGGCCATCGCTCAACGTGACCGCCCGGCCCTGCAGCACGTCGCGTGCCGCAAACCGAGGCTGCATGGGGCCAAAACCATAGGCCTCGAACGATTGCAGCATGGCCACGAGCGGGGGCACGATGCGTAGCAGGGCCGCGGGAGCGTCCAGCCCCGGCTCCACCTCCTGCAGACTGCCCGGCGGCATGCTCATGCCTTCGGCGCTGCGCGGCAGCACGTTGATGCCGATGCCCACCACCACATAGCGCGCGCTGCTGGCGCTGGCCGTTGCAGCCGCAGGGGCCGAAGCCTGGGGCGCCACAAAACTCGCTGTCTCCACCAGGATGCCGCCGAGCTTGCGGTCCCCCGCCGCGCCGCCCAGCCACAGGTCGTTGGGCCACTTGAGGCCCACACGCGCGGGCTGGACAGCGCCCGGCGGCGGCAGGGCGGGCTGAAGGCTTTCGGCGACGCTCACCCCCACAGCGAGCGACAGGCCGGACCAATCCTGGGGCGCCAGCGGCAGCCCCAAAGACAACATCAGGGAAGCCCCCACATCGCTCTGCCACGCCCGCCCCAGCCGCCCGCGCCCGGCGGTCTGCTGTTCGGCCACCAGCAGCGTGGGCTCGCAACGGCCGGCGCGCGCACGGCGCATGAGTTCGGAGTTGGTGGAATCGATGGTGGGCAGCACCTCGACGGTAAAGCCCGGTAACAACAGTGACACGGCTTCCCAGATCGCCTCGGCGGGCCAGCGGATGGGGGCAGTGTTCACGGGCGGCGGCTCCGCGGCTTGGCCTGTGGTGGATTCTTGGGAGCCTGGGCAGGTTTGGCGGCTTTGCCAGAAGACGGCTTGGCAGGCGGCAGCGGCACAGGGGGTGCCCAGCCGCGCTTGGGCGCGAGCAGGGTGCCGCGGCAGTTGGCGGCTCCGCACCAGCAAGGGTATTCAGCCTTGAGCTTCTTGGTGTAGCGCTCTTCGATGATCAGGCCGTAGTCGTAGTTGAGCTCTTCGCCGGCCTGGATGTTGCGCAGCGCAGTGATGAAAATGCGCCCGTCCCGCTCGTCGGCGTAGCAGTTGGGATCGCAGCTGTGGTTGATCCAGCGCGAGGAGTTGCCGCCGAACTTTGCGTCGATCACGTGGTCTTCATCCACGTGAAAGTAGAACGTGTGGTTGGGCTGCAGGGGATCGTGCGGGTGCCGGTCCTGCGCTTCCTGCCAGCCAATCACTTCGCCCGTGTATTCGACAAGGACTTCGCCCTCTGCAATATCCTGCACGGCAAAAACGCCTTTGCCGTGCACGCCCGAACGCCGGGTCTGGATGCGGCGGCCCGAAGCAGGCGGAGGGGCGGCAGGCGATGCGGATCGGGGCATGGCAAAAACTCTGTTAACTTGAATATGCACACATGCGCGTGCGCGTGCACGCGTGAGGCAACGAATTGTAGAAGCGCCCGGCCCGATGCCGGATGAGCCAGACTGGCGAGAAACCCAACAAATGACCAAGACCCTGGTAATTGCAGAGAAACCTTCCGTCGCGCAAGACATCGTGCGCGCGCTGACCCCCGTGGCCGGCAAGTTCGACAAGCATGAAGACCACTTCGAGAACGACCGCTACGTAGTCACCAGCGCCGTGGGCCACCTGGTGGAGATCCAGGCCCCCGAGCAGTTCGACGTGAAGCGCGGCAAGTGGAGCTTTGCCCACCTGCCCGTGATCCCGCCGTACTTTGACCTCAAGCCCGTGGACAAGACCAAGAGCCGCCTGAACGCGGTGGTCAAGCAGGCCAAGCGCAAGGACGTGACCGAACTCATCAACGCCTGTGACGCGGGCCGCGAGGGTGAGCTGATCTTTCGCCTGATCGAGCAGTATGCGGGCGGCAGCAAACCCCTGGGCAAGCCCGTCAAGCGCCTGTGGCTGCAGTCCATGACGCCCCAGGCGATCCGCGAAGGCTTCGAGAGTCTGCGCAGCGAGCAACAGATGGCGGGCCTGGCCAGCGCGGCGCGCAGCCGCTCCGAGGCCGACTGGCTGGTTGGCATCAACGGCACGCGCGCCATGACGGCGTTCAACTCGCGCGACGGCGGGTTCTTCCTCACCACCGTAGGCCGGGTGCAGACGCCCACGCTGTCGCTGGTGGTGGAGCGTGAAGAAAAGATCCGCAAGTTCATCAGCCGCGACTACTGGGAGATCCACGCCACCTTCGGCGCCCAGGCCGGCGAATACCCCGCCAAGTGGTTCGACCCCAAGTGGAAGAAGGGTGAGGACCCGGAGGCCAAGGCCGACCGCGTCTGGTCTGCCGCCGAAGCACAGGCCATTGCCAACGCCGTGCGCGGCAAGCAGGCCACCGTCACCGAGGAAAGCAAGCCCACCACCCAGGCGTCGCCCCTGCTGTTCGACCTGACCAGCCTGCAGCGCGAGGCCAATGGCAAGTTCGGCTTCAGCGCCAAGACCACGCTGGCGCTGGCGCAAAGCCTGTACGAACGCCACAAGGCCCTGACCTACCCCCGTACCGACTCGCGCGCGCTGCCCGAGGACTACCTGCCCGTGGCCAAGCAGACTTTCGAGATGCTGGCTGACAGCGGCATGCGCCATCTGGCGCCGCACGCGCTCACCGCGCTGAACAACAACTACATCCGCCCGTCCAAGCGCATCTTTGACAACAGCAAGGTGAGTGATCACTTTGCCATCATCCCCACCCTGCAGGCGCCCAGCGGCCTGAGCGAGGCCGAGCAAAAGCTGTACGACCTGGTGGTGCGCCGCTTCATGGCCGTGTTCTTCCCCAGCGCGGAATACACCGTCACCACCCGCATCAGCACCGTCGCCGCCGCGCCGGGCCGCCCCAAGCAAGGCGCGGCCCCCTCGGGGGGCAGCGAACCACACGAAGTGGGGAGCGTGGGGGCAACATCCGTGCACAGCTTCAAGACCGAAGGCAAGGTGCTGGTCAAGCCGGGCTGGCTGGCCATCTATGGCAAGGAAGCGGCCGACGAAGTGGAGGGCGGCAAGGACGGCGACAAGGGCCAGAACCTGGTGCCCGTCAAACCCGGCGAAATGGTCAACACCCTGCAGGTCGATCCCAAGGGCCTCAAGACCAAGCCGCCCGCCCGCTACTCCGAAGCCACGCTGCTGGGCGCCATGGAAAGCGCGGGCAAGCAGATCGACGACGACGAGCTGCGCGAGGCCATGCAGGAAAAAGGCCTGGGCACGCCAGCCACGCGCGCGGCCATCATCGAAGGCCTGCTGACCGAAAAGTACATGCTGCGCGAAGGCCGCGAGATCATCCCCACGGCCAAGGCCTTCCAGCTCATGACGCTGCTGCGTGGCCTGGAGGTGGAGGAACTCTGCCGCGCCGAACTCACGGGTGAGTGGGAATACAAGCTCGCCCAGATGGAAAAGGGCCAGCTCAGCCGCGAAGCCTTCATGCAGCAGATCGCCGCCATGACCGAGCGCATGGTGAAGAAGGCCAAGGAATACGACCGCGACACCATCCCCGGCGACTACGCCACGCTGCAGACGCCCTGCCCCAACTGCGGCGGCATCGTCAAGGAGAACTACCGCCGCTACGCCTGCACTGGCAAGTCCGGCACGAGCGCGGACGCCTGCGGCTTCAGCTTCGGCAAGTCGCCCGCCGGCCGCACGTTTGAAACAGCCGAGGCCGAGCAGCTGCTGCGCGACAAAAAGATCGGCCCGCTGGAAGGCTTCCGCTCCAAGGCGGGGTGGCCCTTCACCTCCGAGATCGTCATCAAGTACGACGACGAGGCGCACAACTACAAGCTTGAATTCGACTTTGGCGACGACAAGAAGGGCGAAGAGTCGGGTGAGATCGTCGAGTTTGAAGACGCCTCGCTTGGCCCTTGCCCCATCTGTGGCTCAGAGGTGCACGAGCACGGCAGCAACTACGTGTGCAGCAAGGCCGTACCCACGGCCGCCCAGCCCACGCCCAGCTGCACCTTCAAGAGCGGCAAGGTCATCCTGCAGCAGCCCGTGGAACGCGAGCAGATGCAAAAACTGCTGGAAACCGGCAAGACCGACCTGCTCGACAAATTTGTGAGCATGCGCACGCGCCGCAACTTCAAGGCCCACCTGGCGTGGGACAAGGAGGCGGGCAAGGTGAACTTTGAATTTGCGCCCAGCAAGTTCCCCCCGCGCAGACCCGCTGCGGGCGCTCCTGCAAAAACAGGAGCTGCCAGCGCAGGCAGGGCAAGCGCTGCAGCCAAAAAAGCCCCCGCCAAGAAGGCGGCCACCAAAACCCCCGCCGCCAAGGCACCGCGCAAGGCCGCTGCCGGCAAGGCCCCCAGCCCCGCGCTGGCGGCCGTGATCGGCACCGACCCCGTGGCACGCCCCGAGGCAGTGAAAAAGCTCTGGGAGTACATCAAGGCCCACAACCTGCAGGACCCCAAGGACAAGCGCACCATCGTTGCCGACGACAAGCTGCGTGCCGTATTCGGCAAGGACAGCGCGGGCATGTTCGAGTTGGCCGGCCTGCTGGGCGGCCACCTGGGAGGCGACGAATGAGGCCGCGCACGCCGTCCTGCACGCCGCCTGCCCGCAGCGGGTGGCGCGCCGTGCTGGTAGCGGTGGCGGTTGCTGGCGCGCTGTCTGGCTGCAGCAGCACGCCGGGCGCGGCGCGCTCCAGCGACCCCGCCGCCCAGCAGCCCCGGCAGGGCGCCAGCGGCGTGACCGTGTTCGGCGACATCGACGTGAACGTGACGCGGGAGCGCAACCGCTGAGGCCATGGCGAGCGCCGCAAAGCCACGGGGGATGTGATGGGCGAGCCCGCACTGTCCCTGCAGATCGCCACCACGGTCCACCACCGCATCCACACCGTCACGGTGCGCATGGATTCGGTGGGCTGGGTGGTGTCGGGCACCAAGCATTTGGTCACGCCCGGCGGCGGGCACCGCTACCCCAGCGGGCGGGTGTTTGTGCTGCCGCGCGGCGCGCAATGGGAAGTGGTCAACGACCCGGCGCCGCAAGGCCGTTACGTGGCGCGGCTCTTGTGCTTTGCCCCCGAGCTGGTGGCGCAGTTCCACCGCCAGTTCGGCCAGTTCGCCGCCCTCGCGCCAGTGCAGGGCTGCGCAGGCCTCGCGGCGGATGCCGCCTTTGAGGACAGCTACATGCGCGCCGTGGCCGCACTGGAGAGCGACGACAGCTCCCAGGCCCTGCGCGAGCACCGCGCGCTCGAAGTGCTGCTGATGCTGGCCGAGGCGGGCATCGTCTTGGCCCCCCCGGGCGAGCTGGGCTGGGCCGAACGCGTGCGCCGCCTCGTCGGCCCCAGCCCCCAGGCCGACTGGACGGTGGAGCGCATCGCCGCGGCTTTCGCCACCAGCCCCAGCACCCTGCAGCGCCGCCTGGCCCAAGAAGGCGAAAGCGTGAGCCAGTGCCTGCGCGATGTGCGGCTGGAAACGGGCCTCATGCTGCTGCAAAGCTCCACGCTGCAGGTGTCCGAGATCGCCGCGCGCTGCGGGTATGAATCGCACAGCCGCTTCAGCGCGGCGTTCCGCGACCGCTTTGGCTTTGCGCCATCGCACCTGCGGCCTTGACGCGCAGCGCACAGCCTTTGACACCCCCGGGCCAGCGCGGAACGGCAGCGCGGCGCACTATGAAGCCCTTGTCGTCACACCGTTTGCAAGGAGTTTTTTGGATGCCACACACTGCCCCCTTTTCGCGCGCTGCCCGCACGCTGGCCGCCGCCGCCCTCGGCCTGATGGCCCTGGCAGCCCAAGCCCAGACCTTCACCCTCACCAGCCCCGACTTTGCCGAGGGCAGCACGCTGCCCCAGCGCTTTGAATTCAAGGGCTTTGGCTGCGCGGGCGACAACCAGTCGCCCGCGCTGCGCTGGAGCGGCGCACCGGCGGGCACCCAAAGCTACGCAATCACCGCCTACGACCCGGACGCGCCCACAGGCTCGGGCTGGTGGCACTGGGTGGTGGTCAACCTGCCCGCCAGCATCACCGAACTGCGGCCCGACGCGGGGGCCGGCGATGCCAAGCTGCCCGCGGGCGCCCGCCATGTGCGCATCGACTACGGCGTGGCCGCCTGGGGCGGCACCTGCCCGCCCGAGGGCGATGCGCCGCACCGCTACATCTTCACCGTGCACGCGCTCAAGGTGCCGCGCCTGGACCTGCCACCCGACGCTACGGCGGCGCTGGCCGGGTACATGATCAACGCCAACAGCCTGGGCAAGGCCACCCTCACGGCGCGCTACGGGCGCCCGGTCACCAAGGGCAAACAGCCGTGACACCACGTGCTCGGAGGGGCGCAACGATGTTTTAAGCTTGGGGTCCCCCCCAACACAGGCCCACACCATGCGCAGCGCCCGCGAACGCACCTTCTGGTCCATCCTGGCAGCCGTGCTGCTGGCCGCCGCAGCCGCCGCATGGTGGACGGCCGACCAGTGGCTGCCCCACGTTGGGCCGTGGACCGAGCAGGCCTGGAAGAAGATCACCCGCCCCGGCCCGGAGACCTTGCCGCCCGGCAAGCAGCCATCCGCCGCGCCCGCCCGCGCCGCGAACGGTGGCGCCTCCGAACCGATCGCCCCGCAGCCGCGCAAGTGCGTGAAGGACGGCCGCACCACCTACACCGACCAGCCCTGCCCCAAGGGCAGTCAGGAGCTGCCGGTGGATGGCGCCGTGACCTCGCTGCCCCGCGCGCCGTGAATGGGTCGAGGCGGGCAGCGGACGCGCACGGCGGGTGATATGTCGCTTTTTTCCTAGCCTGCAGGGCGGGTGCGCGGATTCAATCGTTGCACCCATCCACCACTGCCGCACCCGTCCGTTTCGCCCGGGCGGCCGGCCACCAACACCGATGCAAGACTCCAAATACCTGCGCGCCACATTGATGGCACTGGCCCTCCTGGGCCTGGCCGTCCCCTGGTACTTCAACGTGGCGTACTTTTTGGCCGGCGGCAGCGTGATGCCCGGCATCTTCTGGCACGACGCCTTTGCCAATGCGCTCACCACCGGCATCACGCTCGACGTGTACCTGGCCGCCATCGCGTTCTCGGCGTGGGTGGCAGCGGACCGCAGCCTGGGCGCTTGGCGGTGGGCTTACATTGCCGCCTGTTTTGGCCTGGGGCTGGCGTTTGCCCTGCCGCTGTATCTGGCTCAGCGGTTGCGAGAGGCGCCCTGCACTGGCCCTGGCTCCCGCGGCTGAGCCGGTTGGGCGTGCTGTGCCTGCGCACCGATCTGCAACGGCCAGTGCGCAGTGAACGGTGTGCGCGCGCCCTGGACCAGGGCCTGCAACGGCTGGCCCGCCAGCCTGCGCACATCGCGCGCCAGGTGCGACTGGTCGTAGTAGCCTTGGTCCACCGCCAACGCGGCCCCCTGGCCGCCCGGCCCAGGCTCCATGGCCACGGCTTGCCCCAACGCGCCGTTCAGCCGCGCGATCACCTGGAACTGCTTGGGCGACATGCCCCAGTGCGTTGCAAAACGCCGCTCCAGCTGACGCGTGCTCAAGCCTATGCGCTGGCCGGCAACATCACCGGCACCTGAACCAGCACTGGCGTTCCCCGCCCGCAGCAAGGCCAGCGCCTGCTGCCGCCACGCCTCGCAGGGCGAAGGCGGCGCAACCCGCTGGCGGATGAACTGGCACAGCACCGCAAGCCGGGCGCCATCGTCCGCCGCAGCCCGCACGGCGTTCTCTACCTCTGCCCACCCAGGTCCCGCCAGTTCCGCCACCGACCGCCACGTGTTCACCAGTCCGCGCGCCCCCGCCCACAGCGCCCCCGCCGCCACGGGCCGCAGCACCAGTCCCACGGCGCGCACCGGCCCGCTGTGCGCATACACCGTGGCCGTGGTGCTGGCGCTGATCCACGCCGATGGCGGCACCGCCGTGCCCCGGCACGCCACATGGCCCGCCAGCCGCACGACCAGCATGCTCGACACCATGGCCGGAAAATGCGACTGCGCCAGCGCTTGCGGAGCATCCACCACCACGGCGGCCTCCAGCCAGGAGGCCAAATCGGGGGGCACGGGCACCAGACGCTGCATGCCCGGATTCTGCACATCGGCGCAACGCAAGGTGGGCCGCGCCGACCTGCAGGCTCGCGCAGCCGCCGCGCGCGTGACACGCGGGAGCCGCACCGCCCGACTATGCTTGGGCTCCCAGCGTCTTCCGCCCCACCTGCGCACACACCACGCACCCCATCCCATGCAGCCCCAGCCAGCCCCCACCCGGTCCCTCCCCCTCGCAGGCGCCACCAACTTCCGCGACCTGGGCGGCTACACCGGTCACGGCGGGCGGCCAGTGAAGTGGCGCCGCATCTTCCGATCGGACCACCTGGCGGGCCTGACCGCGCAGGACCAGGCCCTGCTGGCGCAACTGGGCGTGGCCCGGGCCATCGACTTTCGCGGCCAGGCCGAGAGCGCCGCCTACGCCTACGCGCTGCCCGGCATCGCCTACCACCCGCTGCACATTGAACCCACCGTGGTGCAGCGCGCCCTGGAGCTGCAACGCACCGGCCGCCAGCTCACCGCGCAAGACGCCGTGGCGCTGATGCAGGACACCTACCGCGGCTTCGTGCACGACAACGCCCCGCGCTTTGCCGAACTCTTCCGCCTGCTGCTGACCCACGACACGCCCACCGTCTTCCACTGCACTGCCGGCAAGGACCGCACTGGCTTCGCCGCCGCCCTCATCCTGCTGGCCCTGGGCGTGCCGCGCGATGTGGTGATGCACGACTACCTGCTCACCAACACCCTCTACCGCCGCCCCGAGGGCATGGCCAGCCACGCGCCCGAGGAGGTGCTGGCCGTGCTGTGGCGGGTGCAGGAGGAGTTTCTGGACGCCGCGCTGCACATGGTGGACAACGACTTTGGTGGCCTGCAGACGTATCTGGTAGAAGTGCTGGGAGTGGATGCCGCCGCGCAAAAAGAACTGGCGGGGCGGTATCTGCAGGCGGCGGTGTAGCCCATCCGCCTCAAAAACCCGAAAGAGGCGTGCGGAACCCCGTGTGCGGGTTTGCATCGACACGGTCCTTCTTGCTATTAAAAATATAGCTATTCGCGTAATCTGTCAAAGCGCCAGGACCCTATTGGGTCCCTTTTGCGCACGCCAGACCAACCCCACAACACCCGCGCAACCTACCAACTTTGGCAGGTTGCGGCGTGCCCTCTCACCCCCTACAGTCACGTAACAAATGCACACAAGATCGGGAACAGGGAGGAGAGGCTGACAGCAGAGGCCACCGGGGTGGCTGCACACCCCGGCGCCCGCTGATCAGCCCCAACACGGGTCGAAGGCAACGACGACCTGCTCAGGGGCGCAGCTGCAACTGTGCCCCCGTGAGGCCCCGGCAAGTGCAGGCCGATGGGAAGAACGGCGTGCACCTGCCGGGGCCTGTTGAGCGAATGCTGAGGTGCTTTAAGCGCCCACTCAAAACAGCTCAGCTTCAAAAGCGTGGGCAGCACGCCCGCGCATGGATACACCGGGGCCAGTAGAGCGGCAGCGCTGCCGCGTCACAACGCCATCGCGGCCAGTCCGAATGTTGCCGCAAGCGGGCCGCGGCCCCTTTATCGATCAACGTACGGACCATCCAGACGCGCGTTTCGCCGCGTCGCGGGCGCTACAGGGAAGGCTGAGCAGGATGCCTTTGCGGTCCGAGCGAGTGCGCGCGTCCCGCACCTTGCCATGCGCCCGCTATGCTCCCCCCAACCAAACACGACCCATAGACACGGTGACCGCCATGCACGACATCATCTGCCCCCACTGCAACAAGGCGTTCAAGGTGGACGAAGCCGGGTACGCCGACATCCTCAAGCAGGTGCGCGACGCGGATTTCGCCGCGCAGTTGCACGAGCGGCTGGAGCTGGCCGAGCAGGACAAGCGCAATGCCGTGGCGCTGGCGCAAGCCCAGGTGGCCAATGAGCTGCAGAAGGCGGCGGCCGCCAAGGACGCGCAGATTCAAGCGCTGAAGGCGCAGCTGGATGCGGGCGCGGTGGAGCGCGACCTCGCGGTAGCACATGCCCTGAGCGCGGTGGAGAAGCAGCGCGATGCGCTGGCGAATGAACTGGAGCGCGCGCGGCAGGCGCAGCTCACCGCGGCCCAGTTGGCAGAGGCGCGACTGGCGCAGGAGCTGCAGGGCGTAGCCGCCCGGAAGGATGCCGAGATTCAGCAGCTGAAATCGCAACTGGAGGCGGGCGAGGTGGCGCGCAGGCTGGCGGTGACCGAGGCGGTGACGGTGGTGGCCCGGGAGCGCGACGAACTCCAAAACAATCTGAACCTGGTGGTGGTGAAAAAGCAGCTGGAAGAGGCCGCCATCAAGGAGCAGTACGCCCTGCAATTGCGCGACCGTGATGGCGAGATTGCGCGCCTCAGGGACATGAAGGCGCGCCTGTCGACCAAGATGGTGGGCGAGACGCTGGAGCAGCACTGCGAGACAGAGTTCAACCGCATCCGCGCCACGGCGTTCCCACGCGCGTATTTCGAGAAGGACAACGATGCGCGCAGTGGCAGCAAGGGCGACTACATCTTTCGCGACCTGGACGAGGCGGGCAATGAGATCGTCTCGATCATGTTCGAGATGAAGAACGAGAACGACGAAACCGCCACCAAAAAACGCAACGAAGACTTCTTGAAAGAGCTGGACAAGGACCGCAATGAGAAGGGCTGCGAATACGCGGTGCTGGTGTCGCTGCTGGAGCCCGAGAGCGAGCTGTACAACACGGGCATCGTGGACATGTTCTACCGCTACCCCAAGATGTACGTGGTGCGGCCGCAATTTTTCATCCCCATCATCACGCTGCTGCGGAACGCGTCGATGAAGTCGCTGCAATACAAGTCGGAACTGGCGCTGGTGAAGGCGCAGAACCTGGACATCACCAAGTTCGAATCGCAGCTGGAGGAGTTCAAGGGTGCGTTCGGGCGCAACTGGCGCTTGGCGTCCGACGGGTTCGAGGAGGCCGTCAAGCGCATTGACGAGGCCATCAAGGACCTGGAGAAGACAAAGGAAGCGCTGCACAAGTCGGCCAACAATTTGCGCCTGGCCAACGACAAGGCCGAAGACCTCACGATCAAGAAGCTGACCCGCGGCAACCCGACGATGGCGGCCAAATTTGCAGAACTCAGGCAAGTGGGGATTTTGGACAACGAGTCATAGCGCTGCGCCCGTCCCACTACAGCCACGCGCCCCGCCCGTAGCGTGGCAGCCACACCCTGCAGGTAGGATGCGCGGCTTCCTTTTCTCTCCTCTTCACGCGGCGCCTGCGCGCCCGCCTTCATCATGATCCGACTCGTTCTTCTTGCCCTGGTGCTGCTGGGCGGCTTTTATGCGCACGGCCGCTATACATTTTCCGAGCCGAAGGTGATGGGCTGGCTCACGCAGCACGCGGTGCACAGCATGCAGGGCGACAGCGTGGCGTGCGATGACTATGCCGATGACGTGAAGGTGGAGCTGACGGCCAAGGGCCTGCGCGGGCGGTGGGAAGTGGAGGGCGGCAAGGAAGAGATGTGCGGCTACCTCAAGCAGTCCGCCGCGGCGCTGACGGTGCTGCAGGCCCGCACGCACACGGAGTTTGACGATGTGCGCATCACGCGCGGCGGCTTTCCATGGACCACTGCGCGCGTGCAGTACACCCAGCGCACCTCGGTGCAGGCCGGGCCCATGCCCAGCCTGACCATTGTGAGCGAGGACTCGATGGTGCTGGCCCGCACGACGTCGGGCCTGCGCATCCGGGAGCTGCAGTCACAGTCGTCCGGGGGGCTTTAAACACAGCGCACCTGCCAGCAACATGTCCACCCAGCCCGTCCTCGGCCTCAGCCACCTGACCTTTGTCGTGCGCGATGTGGAGCGCACCGCCCGTCTGTTCTGCGAGGCCCTGGGCGCCCAGGAGGTGTACGACAGCCAGGGCCGCAACTTCTCCCTCTCACGCGAGAAGTTCCTGCTGCTGGGCGGAGTGTGGCTGGCCTTCATGGAAGGGGAGCCCACGCAGCGCTCTTACCGGCATGCGGCGTTTGCGGTGGGCGAGGCGGATCTGCCTGCGTGCGAGGCCCGTTTACGCGCCCTCGGAGCCGAAGTGCCCCCCCCCGGCCCCGGGTGGAGGGTGAAGGGTTGTCGCTGTATTTCTACGATTTCGACAACCACCTGTTCGAGCTGCACACAGGGACATTGGCGCAGCGGCTGGCGCGGTATGCACGAGGGTAAGCGCGCTGCATTGCAGACTTGGCGCTCCCATGCGCGTTAGCGTGTTGGAATCCGCTCAGCCCTGAGCCGCATCCACGGCCCGGATCAGCAGACAGCGCGGGATCAGCGCGCCCCTTGCGCCACCAGCCTGGCCGCCGCCGCAGCCCGCCGGCCGGCCCACAGCCCTTCGGCCGTGTACAGAGCCAGCGCCGTCCAGATCAGCGCAAAGCCCACGGCGCGGGGCCCAGCGAAGGTCTCGCCGTAGAGGAACACCCCCATCAGCGCCAGGATGGACGGCGTGATGTACTGCAGGAACCCCATGGTGGACAGCGGCACGCGCCGCGCGCCCGCCGCAAACAGCAGCAGCGGGATGGCCGTAACAGGACCGCTGAGCACAAAGAAGAGCCAGGTATGCGCATCGTGCGCGGGCAGCTGGCCGCTGTGGTGGCCCCACAGCAGAGCCGCCAGGGCGAAGGGGGCCAGCAGCAGCGTCTCCAGCGACATGCCTTCCAGTGCGCCCAGCACGGCCACCTTGCGCATCAGGCCGTAGAAGCCGAAGGTCAGCGCAATCAGCAACGCCAGCCAGGGCACGTGGCCGGACTGCACCGCCATCCACAGCACGCCGCCGGCGGCCAGTGCAAAGGCCAGCCACTGGGCCTTGCGCGGGCGTTCGTGCAGAAAGACAAAGCCCAGCGCCACGTTGATGAGCGGCAGGATGAAGTAGCCCAGGCTCGCGTCCAGCACGTGGCCGTTGTTCACCGCCCAGATGTAGGTGAGCCAGTTGCCTGCCAGCAGCAAGGCCGAGACCACGAACTTGCCCAGCAGCGCGGGGCTGCGCCGCACCTCGCCCAGCCAGGCAAAGCGGCGCAAGGCGGCCAGCACGATGAACACGAACACCAGCGACCACACCATACGGTGCAGCACCACCTCCAGCGCCGACGCGGCCTGCAACTGCTTGAAGAACAGGGGGAACAACCCCCACAGGAGATAGGCCGACAGGCCGTAGAGAATGCCGCTGGACATGGGTGGTTGGGAAGACAAAAGAAAACGGAGAGGTTGGGCGGGACAGACCGGCGCGCGGGGATGCCGGCAGGCGAGCGCAAGACGGTATCACATGGGATGGTGAGAGCTGCCTTGCATCAATTGCTATATTTTTAATAGCTTATTGCGCTTGCTGGGAAAGCGCTGGAGGCTGTTTTTGCTTGGTATGTATGGGGTAGATCGTCCCCGAGGGAGGCCCGCTGGGCATCCTTGCCACCAGCCTTTCACCCCACCTTCACCGACGCCCCTGTCGCATAAAACTGCCCGCCCGCCACATAGTGCAGCGTGCGCAGCGCATCCGGTGCAGAGTCGAACTCCCAGTGGCCATTGCGGAACACGCGCTCGTCGGCCCAGGCGGCCACCACCTCGCCGATGAAGAGGTCGTACGCCTGCTGGTTGTGCGGCTCGGGCACCACGCGGCACAGCAGCCAGGCGGCGCAGCCTTGCACCAGAGGGATGTGCGGGTGGCCGGGTGCCTCCAACAGCGCCACGCCATGCCGCTGCAGCTTGTCGGGCAGGGCCTTCGCGCTGTCGGTGCCCACGCCCACCGTCATCGCGGCCTGGCCCACGGTGGGCAGTTGCAGGGCGAACTGGCCGCTGGCTTCCACCAGCGTGCGGGTGTGCGTGGCCTTGTCCAGCACCACGGTCACCTTGGGGGGCGAAAAGTCCAGCGCGCAGGCCCAGGCGGCAGCCATCACGTTGCGCTGGCCCGCATGGGCGGCCGAAACGAGCACCGTAGGGCCGTGGTTGAGCAGGCGATAGGCCTTGTCGAGCGGGACGGGGGTGAAGTGGTCGGGGGTCGTCATGGCCAGCCAGAGAGAGAAAAGAGGGCGCATGATGCGCGAAACGCACGGGCACTGCGAGCGCAGGGCCTTAGAACGTGTTTACGATCTTTTCGGGGCCGCGTTGGAGTGCAATCGGGATGAGTGGATGCTTCGGATGCGCCGCATGGGCTCGTGCCCATGCAAGCAGCCGGGGCGTCCAATCGCCCGATTTCACTCCAACCCTTCGGG
>NZ_JALEGG010000011.1 GCF_022763525.1 Acidovorax sp. | reverse complement strand
GGGGGGGTGGGGGGTGGGGGGGGGGGGCCGTGGGTTTCGCGCGCCAACCCCCCGGCCCCCCCACGCCGCAGACCGCCGGGCAAGGCACTTGCCCGAAGGGTTGGAGTGAAATCGGGTGATTGGACGCCCCGGCTGCGTGCATGGGCACGAGCCCATGCGGCACATCCGAAGCATCCACTCATTCCGATTGCACTCCAACGCGATCCCCGAAAAGACCTTGAACAGGTTCTCAGTGCATCCGCATTTTTGCCCGCAGCCGTGCGATGGACTGGCTGTGCAGCTGGCACACGCGGGATTCGGTCACGCCCAGCACGGCGGCGATCTCCTTGAGATTCATGTCGTGCTCGTAGTACATGCCCATGATGTGCTGCTCGCGCTCGGGCAGCGTCTTGATGGCGTTGACCAGGGACATCTTCAGGCGCTGGTCGCGCAGCAGCTCCATCGGGTCGGCGTCGCTGTCGGCCACGTGGCGGTCAAGGAAGCCTTCCTCGTCCTCGCTGCCGTGCGTCATGTCTTCCAGATACACCAGCTGCGTGCCGCGCACCTTGCCCAGCAGGTTCTGGTATTCAGCCAGGCTCATGCCCATTTCCTGAGCGATTTCAGATTCGAGGGGGCTGCGGCCCAGCTTTTGCTCCAGCCGCTGCACGGCGTGTTCGATGTCCTTTTGGCTCTTGCGGGAGCTGCGGCTCATCCAGTCGCCCTCGCGCAGCTCGTCCAGCATCGCGCCGCGGATGCGCTGGGTAGCAAAGGTCTCGAACTGCACGCCCTGGGCCGCCTCGTAGCGCGAAAGGGCGTCCGCCAGGCCGATCATGCCGACCTGGATCAGGTCGTCCAGCTCAACATTGGGAGGCAGCTTGGCGATCATGTGGTGCGCGATCCTCCGCACCAGCGGCACGTGCTGGCGGATCATCGCGTCCCGATCGAGTTGGCCTTTGGCTGTGTACATCGTGCTATGCACCTTGGAGTGCCTGCGATGCCGCCAGTGCGGACCTTTGACCGGGCGCAGCATGGGGCCGGGTGGTAACACCACAAGCGGCTGGCAACGGCTGGGGTCGGTACAGGTGCATCACACGCTCTGGTCAATGGCTCCGGGCAAAATGCGCAGGCGCTTCCGTCATGTTGCAAGGGGGCAGGGCAGTCAGCGATTCACTGATGGTGCCCGCATTCTCCAGCAGTTGCAAGGCAAGGCGCTGAACATCCTGGGCATTTTGCGTCGCAATGGTGGTGGTGCGCACGGGGCCGCCCAGGTGGCGTTCCGCACAGTCCTGCAGCGTCAGCAGCGCATGCTGGGTTTTGCGCCGCTCGGCCGCGGTGCCGCTGCGCAGCAAGGCCGCCACCATGCAGGGCAGACCCGTGTCCACTGCGATCTGCTTGAGGCTCTTGTAAGTGCTCAGCACACCGGCCGAGCCTTCGCCCATCACCACCAGCGGAATCGTGGCCGTGTGGGTCAGCAACGGCCCCAGCGTCGCGGCTGGCGCGTGCAGCACGATGATTCCGTACGTGCGGAAATACGGCAGCAGCGCGTGCAGCGGGGCCGTTTCGTCGCGGCTGGCCGCTCGGATGATGCGCAGAAAACCCTTGGCCGACGGTATGACCGCCAGCGAAGACGCCATGGCCCCCATGTTGAGGTTCACGCCCTCGTTCCACGGCGCCTGCAGCAGCAGGTGCAGCAGCCCGGGGCTGTCGTCTGTTTCCTGCGCGGTGCCGTCCAGCACCACGACGGGATACCCCAGGCGCTGCAGGCTGGCGCAAATCTGCCAGAGCGTTTCCAGGCCGGAGCCGGCGTTGTCCTGGCTCGCCACCGCGACCACGCGCAGCTCGGACTGCGGCGTGTAGCTGTGCAGGCCGCTGGCCTGGTGGAATCCGATATCAAGCATCGGCCATTCCCCTTTCGTTCATGCTTTCAGGCGCATGCGAGAAGAAGAAGTTGAGGTCGCTCGCCTTGGGGTCGAATGCCGATTTGGCGGGAGCCCGCATCGACGTGCTGATGAGCTTGTGGGCATCGGCGCGCTCCCAATCCTCGGGCACGCGCTGGCCGTTGGTCACGCCACGCAGCACCATCTGGTGGCGGATCAGCGCGTCGATGGCGGGGCCGAGCTTCACGGCTTCGTCCACCTTCGACAGGATGGCTTGCTGCGAGCCGTCGGTCTTGAAGCCGGTGAGCACGTCGTCCAGCGTGTCGCCGTGGCAGCTGGCGTTGAGCACCAGCAGGCGGTTCACATGGGGCAGGTCCAGCACGTCGAGCATGTCGCGCTTGCGCGGGTCGCGCGGGGCCACGCCGGTGGTGTCGATCAGCACCATCTTCTTGCCCGACAGCAGGCCCAGCAGGTCCTGCAACGCAGCGCGGTCGTGCGCCAGGTGGGCCACGATGCCCAGCATGCGGCCATAGGTGCGCAATTGGTCGTGCGCGCCCACGCGGTAGGTATCGAGCGTGATCAGGCCGACGCTGCCGGGACCGTGAATGCGCGCGCACATGGCCGCGAGCTTGGCCGTCGTGGTGGTCTTGCCCACGCCGGTGGAGCCCACCATGGCGAAGATGCCGCCCTGCTCGTACAGCGGAGGGTCCGACAGATCGGTGCGCAGATTGCGCTCCAGCACGTCCATCAGCCAGCGCACCGACTCGGCGGCAGACAGCTCTTCGGGCATGCGTTCGAGCACCGTGCGGGCCAGCGATGGCGAGTAGCCGGCGCGGATCATCTTGAGCATGAGGTTGGACTGGATGGGGTTCTGGCGCGCCTGCCCGAGCCAGGCCAGTGTGTTGAAGCGGTCTTCGATCAGCTCCTTCATGGCATGCAGCTCGTTCATCAGGCTTTGCTGGTTGTTCGACTGCATCAGGTTGCTGGATGCGGCCTCCTGCCGGCGGCGCGGCGGCTCGGCGGGGATGTCCATGGGGATGGTGCGCAGCGGGTTGTGGCGCGCCACCGGTGCAGCGGCCGCCGCGGGCATGCGTTCGCGCGCGGGCTCCTGTTCGCGGCTGCGCTCGGCGAACGTGGGCGCGTCGGCTGGGCCGCTGAGCGCCTCATGGCGGCGGCGCAGCATGCGTTCGCGCACGTAGTCCTGGAACGAGAGCGTGCTCATGGCCAGCTGCTCGGTGTCTTCCTCGACCGGGTTGCGGGACAGGGCAGCGGCCGACGCGGGCTGGCTGGCACGGCTGGGTGCACTGCGTGCCGGGCTGGGCGCGAGCAGCGGCGGGTTGGAGGATGTCCCCGCATTGCCGTCCAGGGCCGAGAGCGTGTCTTCGGCGGTGGCCACCACTTCGACGCCGTTGGCCGTCGGGCGGTTGGACAGGATCAGCGTGCCTTCGCCAAAGGCCATGCGCGCCTTGGCCAGGGCCTCGCGGGACGTGGGGGCGGTAAAGCGTTTGATGTTCATGCTGATGCACCTTTAAGGATCGGCCCAATACGGATGGTGTGGGTCTCTGGGATTTCACTGTGCGCAAGCACCTGCAGGCGGGGCGCGACGCGGCGCACCAGACGGGAGATGGCATTGCGGATCTGGTCGGGCACCAGCAGGCAGGCGGGCAGGCCCATCTCTTCCTGCTTGAGCGCCACTTCGGCGGCCTTCTGCGTGAGGATGTCGGCCACACCGGGGTCCAGCGCGGGGCTGGCCGCGTTGCCCAGGGCCTGCACCAGGAGGCGCTCGAGGCCGGGTTCGATGGCGATCACGTTGAGCTCGCGCGTCGGGCCATAGATCTGCTGGACGATGGCGGGCGACAGCGCAATGCGCACGCGGCGGGCCAGCTCGACCGGGTCGGAGATGCCCCCCGCAAATTCGGCCAGCGTCTCGATGATGGTGCGGATATCGCGGATGTGCACAGACTCTTCCAGCAGCAGCTGGAGGACTTTCTGGAACGTTGCGATGGAGACCATTTTCGGGACCACTTCTTCGATGAGCTTGGGGGCCAGCTTGGCCACGTGCTCCACCAGTTGTTGGGTTTCCGTGCGACTGAGGAGCTTGGCGGCTTGCACTTGCATCAAGTGTGACAAATGGGTGGCCATCACGGTTTCGGAATCAACCACGGTAAAACCAGCCATTTGTGCCGCTTCCTTCTGGCGCTCGTCGATCCAGTGGGCAGGCAGGCCGAAGGCGGGGTCGGTGGTGGGCGTGCCGATCAGCGGCGTGGTGATGCCGCCGGGATTGATGGCCAGGAACATGCCGGGGAAGGCCTCGCCTTCGCCCACCACCACGCCGCGCAGCGTGATGCGGTAGCCGCTGGGCTTGAGCTCCAGGTTGTCGCGCACGTGCACGGCCGGGGGCAGGAAGCCGACTTCCTGCGCGAACTTGCGGCGCACGCCCTTGATGCGGGTGAGCAGGTCGCCCTGGCGGCTCTTGTCCACCAGGCTGATCAGGCGGTAGCCCAGCTCCAGGCCGAGCAGGTCCACGGGTTGCAGATCGTCCCATGTGGCCTCGCCGTCGCTCACGGGTGCGGGGGGCGCCTCGACCTCGGGTGGCACCTTCTGGCGCTCGTAAAGCACCCAGGCGCCGTAGCCCAGCAGGCTGCCCATGGTCAGGAAGACGACGTGCGGCATGCCGGGAATCAGGCCCAGCAGCACCAGGATGCCGGCCGTGACGCCCAGCACGCGGGGCGACATGAACAACTGCTGCACGATCTGGCGGCCCATGTCGTGGTCTTTGCCCACGCGCGAGATCACCATGGCTGCCGCCACCGAGATCAACAGGCCGGGGATCTGGGCCACCAGTGCGTCACCGATGGCCAGCAGGATGTAGCTGTCGGCCGCCTGCTTGGCCGAGAGGTCGTGCTGCAGCACGCCGATGGCAAAGCCGCCGATGATGTTGATGAGCAGGATCAGGATGCCGGCGATCGCGTCGCCGCGCACGAACTTGGAGGCACCGTCCATGGAGCCGAAGAAGTTGGCTTCTTCCCCCACCTCGGCGCGGCGCCGCTTGGCCTCCTTCTCGTCGATCAGGCCGGCGTTGAGGTCGGCGTCCACCGCCATCTGCTTGCCGGGCATGGCATCCAGCGTGAAGCGCGCCGACACCTCGGCAATGCGCTCGGCGCCCTTGGTGATCACCACGAAGTTGATCACCACCAGGATGGCGAACACGATCAGGCCCACGGCGAAGTTGCCGCCGATCAGGAAGTGGCCGAAGGCCTCGATCACCGCGCCCGCGGCACCCGGGCCGGTGTGGCCCTCCAGCAGCACCACGCGGGTCGAAGCCACGTTCAGCGACAGGCGCATCAGCGTGGTGAGCAGCAGCACCGACGGAAACGCCGCGAAATCGAGCGGGCGCAGCATGTACGCCGCGACCATCATCACCATCAGGGCCACGGCGATGTTGAGCGTGAAGAACGCGTCCAGCAGCCACGGCGGAATCGGAAGCACCATGAGCGCCAGGATGGCGACGACCAGCAGCGGAGCCGACAGGCCCTGCAGCGCGCTGGCGTTGCTGCCCGCCCACTGCTGGAGAGACTTTACGGAGGTGTTCATACGGCGGCACCTTGCTGGGATGTGCGGTTCAGCGGATCAAGTTCGGGCGGCACATAGGGCTCCACCAGACTGTCGGGCATGCGGCCTTCGCCGCGCAGGGCGGCCTTCAGGCGGTACACGTACGCCAGCACCTGCGCCACGGCGGCGTACAGCGTGGCGGGAATGGCCTGGTCCAGCTCCGCGTGGGCATACAGCGCCCGCGCGAGCATGGGAGACTGCAGCACGGGCACGTTGTGCTCCCGCGCGACGTCACGAATCCGGAGCGCGAGGAGGTCGGTGCCGCGCGAGATCACCTGCGGTGCGCTCATGGTGGCTTCGTCGTACTTAAGCGCCACGGCGTAGTGGGTGGGGTTCATCACCACGAAATCGGCCTTGGGCACGGCGCCGATGCTGGCGCGATCGGCGATCTCGCGCTGCTTCTGGCGAATGCGGCCCTTGGTGTGCGGGTCGCCGTCGGACTCCTTGTGCTCCTGCTTGATTTCCTCGTGCGACATCTTCAGGCGTGCCTTGAAGAAGTAGGCCTGGAGCGGCACGTCGACCAGCGCGGCCAGGAAGACCACCAGGAGCAAGAGGCTCATGCCGGAGACCAGCCAGTCGGCCAGCTGGCGGATGGCCAGCGGCGAGGGCTGCAGCACCAGCATGGCCACGGTGTCGATGCTGTTGCCCATGAATTTCCAGGCCACGTAGCTCAGCACGGCCGTCATGAGCACCATCTTGGCCACGTTGGCCATCTGCTGCTTGGAAAACAGGTTGGCCAGGCCCGAGAGGGGGTTGAGCCGGTTGAACTGCGGCGAAATCGGCTTGAGGCTCAGGATCCAGCCCCCCGCCCCAATCGCGCTGATGAGCGCAGCCGCGCTGGTGAGCGCGGCAAACACCGCGCTGGCCACCAGGCCCACCAGCGTCATGTCGCGCAGGCGCTGGAGCATGGTGCCGGGTGCCATCACGGTGGCGGCATCGAAGGCCAGCTGCTGGCTCATCGCGCGTTGCAGATGGTCGAGCAACTGGGGGGTGAGCACGAGCATGCAGCCGGCGCCTGCGCCCAGGATCGCCAGGTGCGACAGATCGCGGGAGCGCGCGCCCTGGCCGTCCTCGCGCGCTTTTTGCAGCTTGCGCTCGGTCGCGGGGAGGCTCTTTTCTTGGCTGGATTCCATGGTGGCATGACGGCTCGTGTCATGCCATTGTCGTGAGCGGCCCGGAAATCTAAAGCTGGATAAGGGGGCTGCGGCCCCCTCTTTTCCAGGGCGGCAGCGGAGCCTTCAGGGGCTTTCGCCTGCGAGATGCCCCCGGGTGCCGCTCGGCATCGGGGTTTCAAAAATCATAGCAGCCAGCGCTTGCTGGACAAGCGCTGGAGCCATTTTGCCTGGCCATCTGAGAGCGGCGGCGCCTGCCACCTTGCGCGGGGCAACCGGCCGGGCCGTCCGCTGGGAAGCTCAGAACCCCAGGCTGGCCAGCAGGTCGTCCACCTGGGACTGGTCGGTGACCACGTCGGGCGTGTGCTCGGGGTCCACGACCGGGCCTTGGAGATGCTGCGAGCGTGGCGGCTCGGCCACCACCTGGGCGCTCGGCGGCGCCGTCTGGATCAGCAGTTGCACGAGCTGGTCCTCGATGGTGGCGGCGAGGTTGACCACGCGGGCAATCACTTGGCCCGTGAGGTCGTGGAAGTCCTGGGCCATCATGATTTCGGTGAGGTGTCCGTCGGCTTCCTTGGTCACGCGCTCCACATCATGGAGGAAGTTCATGATCTCGCCCTTGGCCACGGCTGCGACCGGGTCCTTGACGAGGGAGGCGACGACGCGGCGCGTCTCCTCGGCAATGTAGTCGTGCTGGGCCTTGGCCTGCTCCACCCGGTTGAGCACCTTCTCGGCCGCTTCCCCGGTCAGGCGCGCGATGTACGACAGGCGACTTTGCGCATCAGGCAGCTCGCCCATGGTGCCGCGCAGCTTGTCGGCATAACCCAGTTCGTTGAGCGAATCGTGCAGCTGGCGGGTCAGCAGGCCGATCTTGTGGTGAACGTCGGCTTCGGCGGCCGGCTGGCTGTTGTCCGGTGTGGCGTCCATGGTGTCATAGCCCCATCTTTTTCAGGATCAAGGTCACCTTTTCCTCCAGGGTGGCCTTGGTGAAGGGTTTGACGATGTATCCCGCGGCGCCGCCCTGGGCGGCGGCGACGATGTCTTCCTTGCGGGCCTCGGCGGTCACCATCAGGACGGGCAGGTGCTTGAGCTTGTCGTCCTTCTTGATTTCTGCCAGCAGCTGAAACCCGTTCATGTTGGGCATGTTGATGTCCGTCACCACGAAGTCGAACTTGCCGTTGCGCAGCTTGTTCAACGCGGCCACGCCGTCTTCCGCCTCATCGGCATCGGCAAAGCCGCTTTCCTTGAGCAGGTTGCGCACGATGCGGCGCATGGTGGAGAAATCGTCAACGATCAAAAAACGAAGGGCTGTGGTCACGTGGGACCCTTTCGGTCGGAAATGGCTGGAGGTATTTTCATGGGCAGCAGGCGTTGTGACAAGTCGTAACTACGGCTTGCCAGGGGAGGGATTTTCCCGCTTTTCATCCAGGAGTTCCGTGGATGTGATTTCGGGAATGCCCTTGCCCATGAGTCGTTCTTCGGCCTCCCGGGTCAGCACCGTGATGGTGATGCGCCGGTTGGTGGGGGAGCGGGGGTTTGCCGGATCCAGGAGGTCGCTGGCCGCCAAACCTACCACACGTCCCAGTTTAGCGTCTGGCATGCCGGCGGACACGAGTTCGCGGCGCGAGGCGTTGGCGCGGTCCGCCGACAGCTCCCAATTGCTGTAGCCGCGTTCGCTGTTGCCATAGGGCACGGCGTCGGTGTGCCCCGCCAGGCTGATGCGGTTTTCCACCCCGCCCAGGGCGGCCCCGATCTCGCGCAGGATGTCGCGCATGTAGGGTTTGACCAAGGCGCTGCCGCTGTCGAACATGGGGCGATTCTGGTCGTCGATGATCTGGATCTGCAGGCCGTCTGGCGTGATGTCGATCCGGATCTGCGACTTGTATTCGTTCAGCCGCGGGTTTTCGGTGATGAGCGCGTCGATCTTGGCCTCGAGCGCCTTGATGCGCTCCTGGTCCTGCTTGGCGCGCTCGGCGCGTGCCGCGTCAATGCTCATGCGGCGCTGCTTGGCCTCCTCGACATCGGAGCGCCGCACCTGGCCATGCACCTTGGACAAATCATTGCCCCCGCCGGGAATCACGCTGGAGCTGTTGCCGGCGCCGTCGCCCCCGGTCATGGCGACCTTGAGCGGAGAGGCGAAGTAAGCCGCGATCCCCTGCAGTTCCCCCTTGGCTGTGGAGCCGAGCAGCCACATCAGCAGGAAGAAGGCCATCATGGCCGTCACGAAGTCGGCATAGGCGATCTTCCAGGCGCCACCATGGACGGCATGGCCGCCCTTCTTGATGCGCTTGACGATGATGGGCTGGAGTTTCTTTTCTGCCATGGCTGGGAGAGTGCAGCAGCGTACGCGATGCCGATGCTACTTCTTACCTTTGACATGCCCTTCCAGTTCGGAAAAGCTGGGGCGCACGCTGGAGAAAAGCACCTTGCGGCCAAACTCGATGGCCGTGGCCGGGTTGTACCCCTGCATGCTGGCCAGCAGGGTGGACTTGATGCACTGCAGTTCCTTGGCGGCGTCCTCCGTCTTTTGCTCGACCAGGCCGCCCAGGGGCTCGACCACGCCGTAGGCCAGCAAGATACCCAGGAACGTCCCCACCAGCGCGGAGCCGATCATGCCGCCCAGCACGGAAGGCGGCTGTCCCACCGAGCCCATGGTGTTCACCACCCCCAGCACGGCCGCCACGATCCCGAAGGCGGGCAGGGCGCCAGCGAGGCGGGCCAGCGCGGCCACCGGCGCATGGGCCTCCTGGTGGTGGGTGTCGATTTCGCTGTCCATCAGCGCCTCGATCTCGTGCGAATTGAGGTTGCCCGACACCATCATGCGCAGGTAGTCGGTGGTGAACTCGATCACGTGGTGGTCGCTGCCCACGGTGGGGTATTTCTTGAAGATCTCGGACTCGTGGGGCGCCTCCACATCCTTTTCGATGGCCATCAGCCCTTCCTTGCGCGCCTTTTGCAGGATGTCGTAGAGCATGGCCATGAGCTCCATGTACCGCGCCTTGGTGTACTTGGACCCTTTGAGCGCCATGGGGATTGCCGCCATCGTCGCCTTGATCACCTTGGGCTGGTTGTTCACCACGAAAGCACCGAGGGCGCCGCCCAGGATGGTGACGATCTCGAATGGCAGCGCCTTGAGGATCACGCTGATGTTTCCGCCGTGCACGATGTACACGCCGAAGATGCAGCCCAGGCAGACGACGTAACCAATGATGACGAACATGCTTTAGACGGAGGTTGCGCCAGCCAGGCAGCAGAAAAAGCGAGGCAAATCAAGCCGCTGGCCATGCGGTTTACCGAAGGTTACTGTAAATGTATCGGATACCGGCACGCCAAATGCACTCAAGAAGGCCGCCAACACGGGGCTTCTTGCCGGAATGATGTAACGGTGCCACGCGCGGTGGGGGCCACGCAACAGCCGCGCCCACCCGCGCGGGCCGTGCTGCGCAATCGGCGCAACTGGGCCGTATTTGGGCGACGTCAGGGGCTTTTGGCTCCGTGGGAGCTGGACTATGCTGGACGCATGAAAGCCGTACTGCTCGCGGGGGGGCTGGGCACCCGCATCTCGGAAGAGTCGCACCTGCGTCCCAAGCCCATGATTGAAATCGGGGGGCGGCCCATCCTCTGGCACATCATGAAGATGTATGCGGCCCATGGCGTCAACGACTTCATCATCTGCCTGGGCTACAAGGGCTACGTCATCAAGGAATACTTTGCCAACTATTTCCTGCACATGTCGGACGTGACCTTCGACATGGCTAACAACCGCATGGAAGTCCACCACCGCCACGCAGAACCCTGGCGCGTGACGCTGGTGGATACGGGTGAAAGCACCATGACCGGCGGGCGCCTGCGCCGGGTTCAGGAATACCTGCCTGCGGGCGAACCCTTCTGCTTCACGTATGGCGATGGCGTGGCCGACCTCGACATGACGGCCCAGTTCGCCTTCCACCGGGCCCATGGCTGCCAGGCCACCGTGACGGCCGTCCAGCCCCCGGGCCGCTACGGCGCGCTGGTGCGCGAGGGCGAGACCGTGGCCGGCTTCGAGGAAAAGCCGCGCGGCGACGGCGGCTGGATCAACGGCGGTTTTTTTGTGCTGCAGCCCGAGGTGATTGACCTCATCGAGAGCGATGCCACCAGCTGGGAGCTGGAGCCCATGGCCCGCCTGGCCACGAGTGGCCAGCTTCGCGCCTTTGAACACACCGGCTTCTGGCAACCCATGGACACCTTGCGCGAGAAGAACCTGCTCGAAGACCTGTGGCATTCGGGCCGCGCGCCCTGGAAGTGCTGGTAGCCCCCGATGCGCCCCGATCCCGACTTCTGGCGCGGCAAGCGCGTGTTGCTCACCGGCCACACTGGCTTCAAGGGCGCATGGCTGGCCCTGTGGCTGCAGCGCCTGGGCGCCCAGGTGACCGGCGTGGCGCTGCCGCCCGCCACCGAGCCCAACCTGTTCACCCTGGCCCAGGTGGAGCAGGGCGTTGAGACCCATTTCTGCGACATCCGCAATGCCCAGGCCCTGGCCCTGCGCGTGCGCGCCGCCCGGCCCGAGGTGGTGCTGCACCTCGCGGCCCAGGCGCTGGTGCGGCCCGGCTACGCAGCGCCGCTGGACACCTTTGCCACCAACGTCATGGGCACGGCCCACCTGCTGGACGCGCTGCGCGGTCTGCCCGAGGTGCGCGTGGCCGTGGTGGTGACCACCGACAAGGTCTACCGCAACCGCGAATGGGCCTACCCCTACCGTGAAGACGACCCGCTGGGCGGGCACGACCCCTACAGTGCCAGCAAGGCCGCGGCCGAGCTGGTCACGGCCAGCTACCGGGACGCCTTCCTGGCCGCCCAGGGCGTGGCCGTGGTCACGGCCCGCGCGGGCAACGTGATTGGCGGTGGCGACTGGGCCCAAGACCGCCTGCTGCCCGACGCCGTTCGCGCCTGGGGCGCAGGTGAAACCCTGCACATCCGCCGCCCGCAGGCCACCCGCCCCTGGCAGCATGTGCTGGAGCCCCTGGCCGCGTACCTGCGCCTGGCCCAGCGCCTGTGGGAGCAGCCCGGCTTGGCCGGTGCCTACAACTTCGGCCCGCTTCCGCACGAGGCGGCCACGGTAAAGCATGTCATCGAATTGGCCTCCAGCGCTTATCCCCAAGGCGCGACCAGCTATCAAAATGAAAGCGAAGGCCCGCACGAGGCAGGCTGGCTGGCACTGGAGACCGCGCACGCCCGCCAGGTGCTGGGTGTGACCCCGCACTGGGCGCTGAACACGGCCGTGGCCCGCACCATGAACTGGTACCGCCAGCAGCGCGGCGGCGCCGATGCCCGCGCGCTGTGCCTGGCGGACATCGACGCCTGGGAGGCCCGCCCATGAGCCGCCTGGCGCTGGCGCCCCTGCCGCTGGCGGGGCTCTTCCGTGTGGTCCGCCAGCCGCTGGTGGACGAGCGCGGCTTTTTTTCGCGCCTGTTCTGTGCCGGCGAGCTGGCCGACGCGGGCTGGACGGCGCCCATCGCCCAGGTCAACCAGAGCTACACCGCCCTGAAGGGCACCGTGCGGGGCATGCATTACCAGAAGCCGCCGCATGCCGAGATGAAACTCGTGAGCTGCCTGCGCGGCGAGGTCTGGGATGTGGCGGTGGACCTGCGCCCGGACTCGCCCACCTTTCTGCGCTGGCATGCCGAGCCCCTGTCCGCGGACAACGGCAGCGCGTTGCTCATCCCGCCCGGCTTCGCCCATGGTTTCCAGGCGCTGAGCGACCATGCCGAGCTGCTGTATTGCCACTCAGCCGCCTATGTCCCTGCCGCTGAAGCAGGTTTGCACCCGGCGGACCCGCGCTTGTCCATTGCCTGGCCCCTGCCGGTGGGCCATCTGTCGCCCCGCGATGCAGGCCAGGCGTGGCTGACCGAAGAATTCGAAGGAGTGCGCCTGTGAAGTGCCGACACTGCGGCAGCCCGCTGCAACGCTCGTTCCTGGACCTGGGCAGCGCGCCCCCGTCCAACGCCTACCTGAGCGAGGCCGCGCTGCGCGCGCCCGAGACTTGGTTCCCCCTGCGCCTGCTGGTGTGCGAGACCTGCTGGCTGGTGCAGACCGAGGACCACGCCGGGCGCGAGGCGCTGTTCACCGACGACTACGCGTACTTCAGCTCGGTCTCATCGTCTTGGCTGGCCCACGCCAAGGCCTATGTCGAGGCAATGCGCGAGCGCCTGGGTCTGACCGCCGCCAGTCGCGTGGTCGAGGTCGCTTCCAACGACGGCTACCTGCTGCAATATGTGCAGGCGGCTGGCATTCCTTGCTACGGCGTGGAGCCCACCGCCAGCACGGCAGCCGCAGCCCGCGCCAAGAGCATTGAGGTGGTGGATCGGTTCTTTGGCGTGGCGCTGGCCGACGAGCTGGCAGCCGCCGACCGCCAGGCCGACCTGATCGCCGCCAACAACGTGCTGGCCCATGTGCCCGACATCAACGACTTTGTGGGCGGCTTTGCCCGGCTGCTCAAGCCCCATGGTGTGGCCACTTTCGAGTTTCCGCACCTGCTGCGCATGGTGCAGGGCTGCCAGTTCGACACGGCGTACCACGAGCACTATTCCTATTTGTCGCTCACGGCGGTGCAGCGCATCTTTGCGGCCAACGGCCTGGCGGTGATTGACGTGCAAGAGCTGCCCACCCACGGCGGCAGCCTGCGCGTGTTTGCCGCCCGCGCCGATACCGTGGGACACCCTCAGATAACGGCTGAAGGCGCCACCCGCGTCCAGCAACTGCTGGCCACCGAGGCGGCGGCCGGCATGCTGGGCGCCGGTTTTTACAGCGATTTCCAGGCCCAGGCCATACGGGTCAAGCGCGAGCTGCTCATATTTTTGCTGCAATGCCAGGCCGACGGCATCACTGTGGGCGCCTACGGCGCGGCCGCCAAGGGCAACACCCTGCTCAACTTTGCGGGCGTGCGGCCCGACCTGCTGCCCTACGTGGTGGACAAGAACCCCGCCAAGCAGGGCCAGTACCTGCCCGGCAGCCACATCCCGGTGGTGAGCGAGGCGCACCTGCGCGCCCACCAGCCGCAGCGCATCCTGATCCTGCCCTGGAACCTGCGCAGCGAAGTGGCCGACCAGCTGGACTACACGCGCAGCTGGGGCGCGCAGATGGTGGTGGCAGTGCCCCGCCTGGAGGTGTTCTAGATGATCGAGCTGCACCCCACCGCCAAGGTTTCGCACCTGGCCGACATCGAAGACTCGGTGCGCGGCTCCCGCATCGTGGTGGGCGCACATTCGGTGATCGACAGCTTCGTCAAGGTCAAGCCCGCAGGCGGCAGCGGCGATCTGGTGGTGGGCGAACACGTGGTCATCAACGCGGGCTGCGTTCTCTACACGGGCAACGGCATCCACATCGGCAACTACGTGGCGATTGCCGCCAACTGCACCTTTGCGCCCGTCAACCACGCCTATGCCGACCGCAGCCGCCTGATCCGCGAGCAGGGCTTTCTGCCCAGCAAGGGCGGCATCGTGATCGAGGACGACGTGTGGATCGGCGCCAACTGCGTGCTGCTCGACGGCGCCGTGCTGCGGCGCGGCTGCGTGGTGGGCGCGGGCTCCATCGTGCGCGGGGAGCTGCTGGCGTACACCGTGTATGCCGGGCAACCGCTGGCCGCTGTGGGAGAGCGCCGGTGACGGGCCTGCCCCTTTCGACGTTTACGGTGCTCGGCGCCTCGGGCTACATCGGCAGCCGCCTGGTGGCGCACCTGCAGGCCCAGGGCCACACCGTGTGGGCGCCAACGCGCGGCGATACCGAGGTGTTCGCCCGCCCGCTGGGCCACGTGATCTATTGCGTGGGGCTCACCGCCGACTTCCGCACGCGCCCGTTCGACACGGTGGACGCCCATGTGGGCCTGTTGGCCGAGGTGCTGCGGCGCGCGCAGTTCGACTCGCTGCTGTACCTGTCGTCCACCCGGGTCTACATGGGCGCCACCCGCACTGACGAAGACGCGCCCCTGTCCGTGCTGCCGGGCGACCCCTCGTACCTCTACAACCTCACCAAGCTCACCGGCGAATCCCTGTGCCACGCCAGCGGCCGCACCGGCGTGCGTGTGGCGCGGCTGTCGAACGTGGTGGGGCCGGGGTTGGACGCTGCATCGGGCAATCTGGTGGCCGACCTGCTGCACCAGGCGCGGCAGGGCCGGGTGGTGCTGCGTTCCGATCCGCAGTCTGCCAAGGACTACGTGCAGGTGGCCGATATTCTGGACTGGTTGCCGCGCATTGCGCTGCAAGGCCGGGCCACGGTCTACAACCTGGCCAGTGGCTGCCAGACCTCCCATGCACAGTGGCTGGACTGGCTGCAGGCCCGCACCGGCTGCGCGGTAGAGGTGTTGCCCGGCGGGCCGCTGCAGCCGTTTCCCCCGATTGCCGTGTCGCGCCTGCAGGGCGAGTGGGGCGTTGTGCCCCGCCCCCTCTGGGACGACAGCTTGCTGGCTGCTATTGAATGAATGACGACCCCGTTGGAGTACCTGCCATGAACCCCGTTGACCAATTCGCCCAGGAACGCCGCGACCGCCTCGCGGGCTATGCCCAGGACACCGCCTTCCAGTCCCTGTCGCGCGACTGGCTGCAGGCCTCAATGCAGCGGCAGTACGTCTACAACTTCGACTGGATGGGCCGGCCCATCATCCAGTACCCGCAGGACATGGTGGCCATGCAGGAGCTGGTGTGGCGCGTGCGGCCCGATCTGATCATCGAGACTGGCATCGCCCATGGCGGATCGCTGGTGCTCAGCGCCTCGCTGCTGGCGCTGCTCGACATGAGCGATGCCATCGAGGCAGGCACCACGCTGGACCCGCGCGCCTCGCGCCGCAAGGTGCTGGGGGTGGACATCGACATCCGCGCCCACAACCGCGCCGCCATCGAAGCCCACCCCATGGCCAGCCGCATTGCGATGATCCAGGGATCGGCCATTGCACCCGAGGTGGTGCAGCAGGTGCGCGACTTTGCCCAGGGCTACCAGCGTGTGCTGGTGTGCCTGGATTCCATGCACACCCACGACCATGTGCTGGGCGAACTCAATGCCTACGCGCCGCTGGTCACCCCCGGCAGCTACTGCGTGGTGTTTGACACATTCGTGGAAGACATGCCGCCGAAGTTCTTTGCCGACCGCCCCTGGGACGTGGGCAACAACCCGAAGACGGCGGTGCGCCAGTGGCTGGCCGGGCATGCCGAGTTCGAGGTCGATGCGGAGATGGAGCAGCGCCTGCAGGTCACGGTGGCGCCCGAGGGTTTCTTGCGCCGCCGCGCCAGCTGACGAGGCGAGTCCAGGATTTGCGCCGAAATTTTGAAAGATTTTGGCTTCCAGCGCTTGCTGAATAAGCGCTGATAGCTACCAATTCAGGAGCAATGCTTAGCTCGCCTGTGCCTGCGGTGCCTCTTGCGCCGCCTGCGCCTGCCGTTCCATGGCGCGCATGGCGTATTGCAGATACGTCACGGCAAAGTCAGGGTGGCCGTGGGCGTTCTCCACCTCGGCCAGGCAAGCCAGCGCCACCGGGTCGTGCGGCACGGCGTTCAGAACCATCTCGGCCAGGCCGGTCACAGCGATCCAGTTCCGGTCGGTGATGGGTGTCGCGCCATCGAGGCCGGGGGCTGTGGCGCTGTGGCCCGCCTTGGCCTTGTCCACCAGGTCTTGCAGGCGCTGGTGCGCTTCGCCCAGGCTGATGCGCTGGCCGGGCTTCACGCCCACGCCGGGCACGGGCAGCGCGCTCCATTCGGCCGGGCAGTCCTGCAGCCATGCGGCCATGGCGGCCTGCTGCGCCGCAGGGTCGCCCGGGTGCGCCGATGCCGCCAGCCACTGCAGCCACATCGCGCGCAGGCCATCCGCAAAGTGGTGGTTGAACACGTCTTCGCGCATGAGCGGCGAGTTCTCCACCTCGTCGCGCAACCCCTGGCGCAGCTGGTTCAGCGCGGGCACGTCGCTGGCCAGCTCGCAGGCAATGCGCACATAGTCTTCGGGCGTATTGGCCAGCCATTCCGAGCGCCCCAGGTAGGTGAGCAGCCCCACGCCCATGCGGCTCTTGAAGCTCTCGCCCACCATGGACACCAGGGGCACGCCCATCCAGAGCACGTCGAAGGTGGTGGTTCCGCCCGTGAGGGGAAATGGGTCCAGGGCGATGTCGATGTGGTGGTAGGTCAGGTACTGGTTGTCGCCGTTAAGCCCCAGCAGGTCGAGCCGTTCGGTGTCCACGCCGAGCGCCTGGCAGCGTGCGCGGTAGTCGCTGGCAAAGCCCGGCTCCCCCAGGTTTTTGCCCTCGATCAGCAGGCGCGAGCCCGGCACCGCCTGCAGGATGCGGCCCCACAGGCGCAGCACGTCGTCGGTGAGCTTGCCCAGGTTGTTGCACGAGCCAAACGTGATGAAGCCGTTGGCCAGCGCCGGGGTGGGGCGCACCAGATAACGCGGCTGGTAGCGCCACAGCGGGTGGCGGCTCATGGGGCGGTAGCAGGCGAACAGGGTGGGCAGGCGGTAGAGCTGCTCGGTGTATTGATCCTGCGCGTCCGGCGGGTCGGTGACCTCGTCGGTGAACTTGTAGTCCACGGCCTGGAGCCCCGTGGTGGCGGGAAATCCCAGCCACGACACCTGCACCGGCGCTGGCTTGTGGGCCAGGGCCAGCAGGCCGTTGTGGCCGGTGTGCCCCGCCAGGTCGATCAGGATGTCGATGCCATGGGCGCGGATGGCCTGCGCCTGCTGTGCCCCGTTCAGGCCCGCCAGGCGCACGAAGTGGTCCGCATGGTGCTCCACGCGCGCCGTCACCTGGTCGTCGCGCGGAAACAGATAGAAGGCAAACACCTCGAACTGGCGCCGGTCCAGCTGGGCCAGCAGGCCTTCCACGAAGTACATCACCGAGTGGACGCGGAAATCCGGCGAGAGGAAGCCGATGCGCAGCCGTCGCCAGGGATCGCCACGGTGATCGGCGTGGTCGGGCCAGCCGGGCTGGAGGGCGGGCTCGAACGCCTGCGCAAAATCCCGCGCCGCGCTCGCCAGCATGGCCGCGTTGGCGTCCGGGTCGGCCAGCATGAAGAGCAGCCGGTTGGTGTGGTTGGCATAGTCTGCCGGCGTGAGAGCGATGGCGTCCAGGCAGTCCTGCACCGCCTGCTTGACCTGGCCCAGCTCGCGCCGATGGATGGCCTTCTGGGTGAGGGCTGACGATTTCTCGGCCGTGGTGGTGGCCAGGGCGGCCGCACGCTCGGCGGCCTGGAAGCCTTGCTCGTGCCGGGCAATGAGGTAGCAGCATTGCGAGAGGATGAGCCAGCACACCGACTTGTCGGGGCGCAGCTCGCACACGCGCTGCAAGATGGGCAGGGCCTCGGTGTTGCGCGCCAGGCTCAGCAGCAAGTTGCCGTAGTTGATCAGCAGTTCCGCGTCGCCGGGCCATTGGGCGGCTGCGTGGCGGTAGACCTCGACGGCTTCGTCCTTGCGCCCCAGGCAGTCGAGCGCGTGGCCCAGGTAGCGGTGAGCCTGCAGCTGGCGTGAATTCTTGCGCAAGGCCTGCTTGCACAGCCGCGCGAGCAACTCCCATTGGCCCGATTCGAGCGCGGCCTGCATCCGAGGGTCTGCGGCGGGTTGCGCGTGGCTGGGTGGGTGTCTGCCCTTCACATCGATCCTTGCGTGGTTGCGGGCGCTGGCGCGGTGGCGCCGCGCTCGCCGGGGCCCGGGAATCGGGCCTCCATTCGGCGAGTTTGCCGGCTTTGCTTACTGCAGCAGCTTGAGCACGCCCTGCGGGATCTGGTTGGCCTGGGCCACCATGGCGGTGCCCGCTTGCTGCAGGATCTGCGCGCGCGACAGGTTGGCGGTTTCGGCCGCGAAGTCGGCGTCCAGGATCCGGCTGCGCGAGGCAGAGAGATTCTCGGACGTGATGTTCAGCGCGGAGATCGCCGTCTCGAAGCGCGCCTGCAGCGCACCCAGCTTGGCGCGTTCGCCGTTGATGAACGCCAGCGCCGAGTCTACCGTCTTGAGGGCTTCGGTCGCCTTCTTGAAGGTGGTCACGTCCAGGTTGGCCACTTCCTGCAGGTCCGAGGCGGAATCAGCGGGCGCAGCAGTGCTGAACGCGTTGGTCGTGGTGGCCACGGTCGAGAACGACTTCTCGGAGTCGAGCACCACGTAGCCGCTGACGGTCGAAGCATCGGCGCCCGAAGCGGCGGCCAGGGTGTCGGCAGCGCCGGTGGCGGTGCCGTCGGCCTGCAGCTTCTGGATGGTGATGGCGCCCGCGTTGGCCCCCGAGGCTGCGCTTTTGTACAGCCCGATGTCCTGGCCCGTGGCGTTGGAGAGCACGATGCCCGTGCTGGTGGCGTTCAGCGAAGCCGTCACGCCGGTCTTGGCCGATTGTTCGTTGATGGCAGAGATGGCATTGGAGAGGCCGTCCGACGTGTTCAGTGCCGACACGTTGAACGAAATCGACTGGCCCAGAGCTGGCGCGGTGGGCGTGTTTTCCGAGCGCAGCTCGAAGGTGTAGGAGCCGACGGAGGTGAACGAGAGGTCCAGCTCAGTGCGGGCCGAGGCGGTCACACCCGTGTTGGCCGTCTGCAGATTGATCTTGTCCGCCATGGCCTTGGCGGTGTCGTTGGCCACGAGGGTGATGTTCTGCGAGCCCAGTGCGCCGTTGACCGCCAGGGTGCCGGCGGTGACGCCGTTGGTGCCCCAGCTGGTTGCGCTGGCAGCCGCGCCAGCGCCGTTGGCCGACGTGTTCTGGTTGTTGCCGTACACGCTGGTGCGCAGGTTGGCCGTGGCCGCCACGATGGTCTGGTTGGCGTTGGCGCCCACCTGGAACTGCTGGGTGCCAAACGTCCCATTGAGCAGCTTGGCGCCGTTGAACTCGGTGGTTTGCGAGATGCGGTCCAGTTCCGCCACCAGCTGACCCACTTCCTGGTTCAGCGCCTGGCGGTCGCTGGGGCTGTTGGAGGCGTTGGCCGACTGCACGGCCAGCTCACGAACGCGCTGCAGGATGTCGCCTGCCGCCTTCATGGCCCCTTCCGTCACCTGCGCCAGGGAGATACCGTCGTTGGCGTTGCGTGCCGCCTGGTTCAGGCCGCGGATCTGGCTGGTGAAGCGCTCGGAAATCGCCAGGCCGGCGGCATCGTCCTTGGCGCTGTTGATGCGCAGGCCCGACGACAGGC
>NZ_JALEGG010000115.1 GCF_022763525.1 Acidovorax sp. | reverse complement strand
TGGGCGTGGTGGAAGCCGAGGGCGCGTGCGTGGTGGCGTCGTCAGGCGACTACGAGCGGTTTTTCTTCCGCGGCGGCGAGCGTTTGCACCATGTGCTCAATCCGCGCACCGGCCGCCCCACCGCGGGCGTGCACGGCGTGAGCCTGATCGCCCGCGACGTAGCGGCGGTCAATGGGCTGGGCGCTGCGCTGATGGTGCAAGGTCTTCCCGCAGCCCAGGCGCTGGCCGCCCGCCGGCCGGAACTGCCCGTGCTGGTGGCCGGGCAGGACGGGACGGTGTGGCAGTCCCCTGCGATGGCGGCGCGGCTGAAGCCCATCGCAGCTTGAGCGGGGCGGGAATCATCCCGGCGCTTGGGCTTGCTCGCATTTCACCTGGATCAGTTCCCTCTCGGCCAGGGTGGCGCCAAAGCGCACAGCGCTCAGGCAGCCGCCCCACACGCAGCCGGTGTCCATCCCGAGCAGGTTGCTGCGGTCGAGCCAGCCCAGCGTGGACCAGTGCCCAAAAGCGATCAGCGTGTCCGCCGTGCGCCGCCCCGGCACGTCAAACCAGGGCATCAAGCCTGGAGGCGCGGCACTGGCGCTTTCGGTGCTCTCGAAGTCCATGCTTCCTTCTGCAGAACAGAACCGAAGCCGCGTGAGGGCATTCACGATGACCCGCAGGCGATCTGCCCCCGCCAGATCATCGCGCCAGTGGTCGGGCGTATTGCCGTACATGCTGTGCAGGAAACCGTGCAGGTGCGTGCCGCGCAGGGCTGCGTGCACTTCCTCGGCGCGCGCCAGGGTGTCCTTTGCCGACCAGGACGGCAGGACCCCGGCGTGCACCATCAAGAGTTGCTGACCTGCATGATCGTGCGAACGGGCCAGGGGTTGTTGCCGCACCCAGTCGAGCAAAGCCCGGAGGTCGGGAGCTTCCAGCACCGACCCCAGCGTGTCGCGCCGCGATGGCTTGCGCGCGCCGTGGGCTGCCGCCAGCAGATGCAGGTCGTGGTTGCCCAGCAGGCAGCGGAGGGCCCCCTCCTGCCGCATGCAGCGGCGCAGCACGGCGGCCGAATCCGGCCCGCGGTTGACGAGGTCGCCCAGCAGGTAAACGGTATCGCGGCTGGGTGAAAAGCCAATGGTGTCCAGCAGGCGGCCCAGGGCGCCATCGCAGCCCTGGATATCGCCAATACAGTAAAGCGCCATGTCGGTCCAAATAGTTTGAGCGTTCGATTTTCCAATGGTTGTGGCCCTCAAATACGGAGCGGGCACATCGTGGAGTGGATATTCGCCCGTGGCCGCGGCAAGGGCGCCCTGTGTCTGCGGCTCTGCACGGCTTTCGCGCAGGCTGGGCCTGAGATATTGATTGCCCGCACAGCCGAGTCGGCGTACCCCGGGAAGCGATGGATTTGCGGATGGGATTCAGCCTGAATTTGCGGCAAGGTGATTGCGCAGCCATCATTAAATAATCATATAATCCGGCCACCATTCACCCTTATCCCCGACTCGCAACACCATGACCAGCTACAAAGAACTCTTGAAGCAGCGTGAGGCCCTTGAGCAACAAATCAGCGAAGCTCGCAAGCGGGAGCTGTCGGATGCGGTTTCCCAGGTCCGCGCACTGGTGGCAGAGTTTGGTTTGACGGCGCAAGATGTGTTTCCATCCGGCCGTGCCGCAGGTAAAACCGGCCGCAGCTCGACGGCAGGCACCAAAGTGGCCCCCAAGTACCGTAACCCCGCCACGGGTGAAACCTGGACCGGCCGCGGCAAGGCCCCTCGGTGGATTCAGAACGAAAACCGCGAGAAATTCGCCATTTAATCACCCTCCGTCTTCTGTCCATAAAAAGCCTGCAGCTGCAGGCTTTTTTATTGAACGCCTTTTTTGGCGTGGGCATTCGGGGGGCACCGCGTTCTAAATCCCCGAGCTCTCCGAGGCTATTGCCAAGGGCTAGGGCGGGGGACTCCGTCCGTCAGGCCTGCCCATTCGAGTCGGCGGATGTCGCCAGTGTGCGCAATACCTGCGTCGTGAAGTCATCGGCCGGAAAAAACGATTCCACGGCAAGTTCCTGCAAGGTCACGTCCACGGGCGTCCCGAATATCGTGGTGGTGCTGATGAGGGAGAGCATTCCGTGCTCACTTTCAAAACAGAATGGCATTACCACGCCCAGCATTTCCCCGCCCAACACCATCCCGCCCGCTTCCGCCGGGGCGGGGTATTGCAGCAATTCGGCCTGCAGCTCGATCAGCGCGGGATCGGCAGTGGCCTGGATTTGCTGGCGCAGCCGTTCGAACAGGTGGCTGCGCCATTGCGCCAGATTCGCAATGCGCGATGCCAGGCCACGCGGATGCAGGCTCAGCCGGAAGACGTTGATGGGCGGGGCGAGCATCTCGGGGCTGACGTGGCGGCTGAGCAGGGTCATGGCGGCACGGTTGGCGGCCACGACATTCCAGCAGCGGTCCAGGGCGATGGCCGGGCAGGGCTCATGGCCTTTGAGCACCAGTTCCACCGCCTGGCGCGCTGCCGCCAGCGCCGGGTCGTCCAGCGCCCGCTCTCGGTACATGGGTGCGTAGCCGGCAGCTACCAGCAAGGTATTGCGCTCACGCAGGGGGATGGCCAGGCGGTCGCACAGGCGCAGCACCATTTCGCGGCTGGGGTTGGTGCGGCCGGTCTCCATGAAACTCACGTGGCGGGTGGAGATGTCCGCCTCTTCGGCCAGCTCGAGCTGGCTGAGGTGCCGCTGCTGGCGCCAGGTGCGCAGGTGGTCGCCGAATGAGGCCGGCCGGCCCGGCGGCAGGCGGTGCGGCAAGGCCGAGCGGGTCGTGCGGTGGGAGGGGGTGGATGCGGAGGTCATGGCCCGCATCCTAGGGTCAATTCGGCGCGGGGCCATTACCTCCCTGGTCATCGACGGCATGCGCCGCGGCGGGAACGATGCAGGCCTGTCCTTCATTTTCTTCAACCCACCGAGGAGCCTTCTCATGTTCAGCCTGATGTCTTCCCCCCGATTCCTGCGTGCCGTGGTCTGGTTCGATGCATCCACGGGTGTTTTGCTGGGCGCCCTGCACCTGCTGTTGACGGAACCCCTTGCCCAGTGGCTGGGCTTGCCCGTCGGGGTGCTGCTGGTGTCCGGTGCCATGCTGCTGGGCTATGCAGCGCTGGCCATTGCGATCGCGCGGTCCGACTCCATGCCCCGGGGCTGGCTGTGGGTGCTGATCGTCGGCAACTTTGCCTGGGCGTTGGTCAGCCTGGCGCTGCTGTTGGGCTCGGCCCTGGCACCCACGCTGCTGGGCCAGGCCTACCTGCTGGTGCACGTGGTGTCGGTGGCGTTGCTGGCCGAGCTGCAGTGGTTCGGCGTGCGGCGCCTGCCAGCGTGGGCAGCCGCATAGCCCGGAGAGCTGGGTTGCTATCAAAGAAGTAGCTGTCAGCGCTTTTCCAGAAAGCGGTGGCAGCTCTTTTGATGCCAAACCGTTTCCATTTGCCTGGATATCGGGGGCGCCAACGGGCGAGTCAGGCGCTGTGTCGCCACACTGCCAAGCCCCCACGATTGCACCGTCGTGTGAGGCTGACAGAATAGGCCTGTTGCGTAAAACAGGAGTTCGCCATGGCCTCATCGTCCAATCCGCCAGCCACCTCGTCTTCCCGCCCCGCCAGCCGCCCAGCTGCAGCCGCATCGCCGCGCCACGCGTTTGCGGGCACGCTCAAGAGTTTCACCACCGCGTCCGGCAAGGGCGGCCAGTTGTACTCCCTCCCCGCATTGGCCAAGCAGTTTCCGTCGGTCAATCGGCTTCCGGTGTCGATCCGCATCGTGCTCGAATCGGTGCTGCGCAACTGCGATGGCCGCAAGGTGACGGCCGAGCATGTCCAGCAACTGGCGCATTGGGCGCCGAATGCCGAACGCAAGGACGAAATTCCGTTCGTGGTCTCGCGTGTGGTGCTGCAGGACTTCACGGGGGTACCTCTGCTGGCCGACCTGGCTGCCATGCGCAGCACCGCTGCGCGGCTGGGGAAGAACCCCAAGAAGATCGAGCCCCTGGTGCCCGTGGACCTGGTGGTGGATCACTCGATCATGGTCGACTACTTTGGCAAGAAGAATTCGCTCGACCTGAACATGAAGCTCGAGTTTCAGCGCAACCGTGAGCGCTACGAGTTCATGAAATGGGGCATGCAGGCGTTTGACACCTTCGGTGTGGTGCCGCCCGGCTTCGGCATCGTGCACCAGGTCAACCTGGAATATCTGGCGCGCGGCGTGCACAAGACGAAAGAGGGGGTCTACTACCCCGACACCCTCGTGGGCACCGACAGCCACACCACCATGATCAACGGCATCGGCGTGGTGGGCTGGGGCGTGGGCGGGATCGAGGCCGAGGCCGCCATGCTGGGCCAGCCGGTGTACTTCCTCACGCCCGATGTGGTGGGCTTCGAGCTGACCGGCCAGCTGCGCGAGGGCGTGACGGCCACCGACCTCGTGCTCACCGTGACCGAGATCCTGCGCCAGCACAAGGTGGTGGGCAAGTTCGTCGAATTCTTTGGCGAAGGCACGCGCACGCTCTCGCTTCCCGACCGCGCCACCATCGGCAACATGGCACCCGAATACGGGGCCACCATGGGGTTCTTTCCGGTCGATGAAAAGACCATCGAGTATTTCCAGGGCACGGGCCGCACCAAAGGCGAGATCGAAGCCTTCGAGGCGTACTTCCGCGCGCAAGGGCTGTTCGGGGTCCCGCTCGCGGGGGACATTGATTATTCGCAGGTCGTGCGCCTGAACCTGGGCGACGTCACCCCCAGCCTGGCCGGCCCCAAGCGCCCGCAGGACCGCATCGAGCTGGGCAAGGTCAGCAGCCAGTTCGCCGACCTGTTCAGCAAGCCGAACGCGCAAAACGGTTTCAACCGCCCGGCGGAGCTTCTGCATACACGCCACCATGTGCGCCCCGCGGATGCGCCGGTAGACGCAGCCGCCCCGGCCGAGAAGCCCGCGCCATCCGGGGGGCCGCGCTTCCTGGTGGAGATGGAGCAGAACAAGCCCACCCTGGCTGCCGCGCACGCCGAGGTCACGGCCCGCCAAGCCAGCCGCGTGGGCGATGTCACCGTGGGCAATGGCGATGTGCTGATCGCCGCCATCACCAGCTGCACCAATACCAGCAACCCCAGCGTGCTGCTGGCGGCTGGTTTGCTGGCCAAGAAGGCGGTGGAGGCCGGGCTCAAGGTGAAGCCACACATCAAGACTTCGCTTGCCCCAGGCTCGCGCATCGTCACGGAGTACCTCACGCAAACCGGCTTGCTGCCCTACCTGGAGAAGCTGGGCTTTGCGCTCGCGGGTTACGGCTGCACCACCTGCATCGGCAACGCGGGAGACCTCACGCCCGAGCTGAACGAGGCCATCACCAGCAACGATCTGGTGTGCGCGGCCGTGCTGTCGGGCAACCGCAACTTCGAAGCGCGCATCCACCCCAACCTCAAGGCCAACTTCCTGGCCAGCCCGCCGCTGGTGGTGGCCTACGCCATCGCCGGCACGGTGCTCAAGGATCTGATGACCGAGCCCATGGGCAAAGGCAAGGGCGGGCGCGACGTGTACCTGGGTGACATCTGGCCCACCAGCGACGAGATCAACGCCCTCATGCGCTTCGCGATGAACGGCAAGGCCTTCCGCGAGAACTACGCTCGGGTGGCCTCGGACCCCGGCAAGCTGTGGGAGCGGATCCGGGGCGTGGCCGGCACGACCTATACCTGGCCCGCCAGCACCTACATCGCCGAGCCGCCGTTCTTTGCACAGTTTGCTATTGAAAACGTAGCTACTGGCGCTGATTCGGAAGGCGCTACAGCCAAAAATGGCACCAAGCTTCCCTCGGTGCTGGGCGCGCGCATCATGGCGCTGTTTGGCGACTCCATCACCACCGACCACATCTCCCCCGCCGGGTCCATCAAGGAGAGCTCGCCTGCCGGCCAGTGGCTGCTGCAGCACGGCGTGATGAAGGCCGACTTCAACAGCTACGGTGCACGGCGCGGCAACCACGACGTGATGGTGCGTGGCACGTTTGCCAACGTGCGCATCAAGAACCTCATGATCCCGCCCATGGCCGACGGCTCACGCGAGGAAGGCGGCGTGACCGTGTTCCAGAGCGAGGGACCCCTGCAGGGCGAGAAGATGTTCATCTTCGACGCCGCCATGCACTACATGTCGCACGGCACGCCCACCGTGATTTTTGCGGGCGAGGAATACGGCACGGGCTCCAGCCGCGACTGGGCCGCCAAGGGCACGCAACTCCTGGGCATCAAGGCCGTGGTGGCGCGCAGCTTCGAACGCATCCACCGCTCCAACCTGGTGGGCATGGGCGTGCTGCCGCTGCAGTTCAAGGCCGGGCAGTCGTGGGAGTCGCTGCGCCTGGTCGGCAACGAAGTCATCGATGTGGTGCCCGATCCATCCCTCACACCCCAGAGCGACGCCAAGCTGGTCATCCGCCGGGCAGATGGTTCGTGCGAAGAGGTCACCGTCACGCTGCGCATCGACACCCCCATTGAGGTGGACTACTACCAGGCGGGAGGCATCCTGCCCTTTGTGCTGCGCCAGTTGCTGAAGGCCTGAGCGCGCAGGGGGGGCGTCCTGGCATGGGGCAGGAGGGGGCGCGTCGCCGCGGAGACTTCGGTCTGTGTCGCGCTCTGTTAACGCATCGTTACACTGACAATGCTGATAACGGAAGAACCATGCTTTTTGCCTCCTGCCAGCTGTCCGCATGCCGCCCCTGAACCAACCTGCACCTTCTGCCGCGCCGGTGCCAGCGCCAGGGGATGCTGCGCGCGCGGAGTGGCTTGAGGCCCCTGCCTTCACCGTGGTGCTGGTGGTGGCAGCACTGGCGCTGGTCATCGGGCCGCTGGCGCAGGCGCTCGGAGAGGCCCCCGTCGGCCACCACGGCCTGGAGCCCTTCATGGAGCTCATGGCCGTGCTGCTGGGCCTGCTGGTGGTCTCCGTGTCGCTGCACACGCTCGATGCGCCTGAGCAAGCCCGGGCCAACGTGCTGGTGGCCGGTTTCGGGGTGGCGGCGGCTTGCAATTTTCTGCACGGGGTGCTGGCCTATTCCACCCCGGTGTACGTGCCACCCGGCACGGCCCACATCTCGCTATGGCTCAGCAGCTGCGCCCGGATTGCCGAGGTGGCCACATTGCTGCTGGCCGCCGCGCGGCTGGCGCTGCCGGGTCCGGCCAAGGCCTGGCTGGCCGGGGGCGTGGGGCTTACGGTGCTGCTGGTGGTCCTCGCGCTCGGGCCGGTTGCGCCGTGGTTTGCCTTGGCTGTAGAAGGCCGCTTGCGGCAATACCTTGCCTTGGCGCTGGCGGCGGGGCTCACCGCGGCCACGGTGTGGCTGTACCGGGGCACCGATCCCCGCGACCGTGTCTTTGCGTTCGCCGCCGCCGCCTTTTTGAGCGGTGAGCTGGCCATCGCCGTGCTGGGCGGCCATTCGGCGATCGGAGGTCCCCTGGCCCACGGGCTGAGGGTGGTGGCGTACGCACTGCTGTATCAGGCCGTGTTCAACGCGGGCATCCGCCGTCCGTTCGACAGGGTGCAGGAGGCCGAGCGCCGTCTGCGCGAAAGCGAGACCCGTCTTTCGCTGCTGGGCCGCAACCTGCCCCACAGCGTGCTGTACCAGGTGGTGCGGGAGCTCGATGGGCGCACGCATTTCGTGCACATTGGCGAGGCGGTGGAGCGCCTGCACGGCGTGCGCGCACAAGATGTCATGCGCGACCCGGCCGTGCTGTACCGCCAGATCGTCGAGGAGGACCGTGAAGCCTTCTGGAAGCTCGAGCAGGCTTCGTTCCTGGCCATGACCAGCCTGGAAGCGGTGTTCCGCGTGCGGCGCGCCGATGGGCAGATCCGCTGGATGCACCTGAGCGCCTCGCCGCGGCGCCTGGACGATGGCCGCGTGATGTGGGACGGGGTGCACACCGACATCACCGCGCACCATCTCGCAGAGGAAGCCACCCGGGTGCAGGAGGCCCAGCTGGCCAACCTGCTGCGCCAGATGCCGGGCGGGGTGGCCCGCCTGGACCGGGAGCTCCGGATTCTGTATGTCAACGATCAGGAAGCGCGCTGGTTTCATCGCACGGCGCAAGAAGTGCAGGGCAAGCTGCTGGAGGAAGTGGTGTCGCCCGAGGTGGCGGCGCGCGTGCGGCCGCATTTCGCCAAGGCTTTTGCGGGCGAAACGGCCGTGTTTGAAAACCGCGTGGATGGCCCCGATGGCCCGCGTTGCCGTCGCGTTACCGTCGCGCCGGAAACGGTGACCGAGCAGGGCGTCTCCACCGTGGTGCTGTTCGCCTATGACCTGACCGATCTCAAGCGCGTTGAAGAAGAGCTGGCCCACCAGAAGGCGCACCTGGCGCGTGTGGTCAATGCCATGCCCGACATGGTGTTTCTCAAGGATGCGCAAGGGGTGTACCTCTCGGTCAACCCGGTGTTCGAGCGTTTCGCGGGCCGGCCTGAACGGGAGATCGTGGGATGCAGCGATTTCGACCTGGTGGCGCCTGCCGTGGCGGAGCAGTTCCGCAACTACGACCGGCGCGCCATGCAGGCCTGGCAGCCCCTGGTGTATGAGGAAACGCTCACCTTCGCCGAAGACGGCTACCAGGGGCAGTTCGAGACCATCAAGACCCCCATCCGCGATCTGACCGGCCGCGTGACCGGCGTGCTGGGCGTGTGCCGCGACATCACCGACCGCAAGCGCGCAGAACAAGAAATCGAACGGCTGGCCTTCTACGACGCGCTCACGGGTCTGCCCAACCGGCGCCTGCTGCTCGATCGACTGCAGCGCTCCATCGCCGCCTGCCAGCGCACCAGAAACCTCGGCGCGCTGCTGTTCATCGACCTGGACAACTTCAAGGACCTCAACGACACCCTGG